>CAXTVK010000003.1:0-93810 GCA_964247655.1 uncultured Sphingomonadaceae bacterium
TCGCGCAGCGCGGCGTCGCGCTCGCGGGTGACCTCGTCGAGCGTGGCGCGCAGCAACGGCGCGGCGCTGGCGCGTTCCTCGGCGGTGGCGCGCGCGGTCTCGGCCAAGCGCGAGCGTTCGTCGAACCGGTCGCGCTCGGCCTGCACGGCGGCGAGACCGCGCGAGGCCGAGAGCCAGCCGAGCAACAGGCCGACGACCAGCGCGACGCACGCGATCAGGATGGCGACGATCGGTTGCACGCTTGGCCCCTTCAAGAACGAAGGGCGAACGTATCAGGCGGGCGCCGACATCGCAACCGGTTGGTCGCCGCAGCATCACCTTCCCCGTCGTCCCGACGACGGCAGGGGTGCGCCCGCCACTACCCAGCGCTTACGCCGCGCGCTGCGACTTGCGGTGTTTCTCGAGCTTCTTGAGCAGCATGTCGCGCTTCATGCGCGACAAATGATCGGTGAACACGATACCGTCGAGATGATCGACCTCGTGCTGGAGCGCCGTCGCGAGCAGTCCGTCGATGCGCTCGTCGTGCGCGACGCCCTCGCGGTCGAGCCAGGTGGCGCGGATCGAGCTGGGGCGCACCACGTCGGCATATTGATCGGGGATCGACAGGCAGCCTTCCGAATAGACGGTCTCGTCGTCGGAGGGTTCGGAGAAGACCGGGTTGATGAAGACGCGCGGGTTCTTCACCCCCTCCTCTTCCTCCTGCAGGTCGATCACCAGCAATCGCCTCGCCACACCCACCTGAATCGCGGCGAGGCCGATGCCGGGGGCGTCGTACATCGTCTCGAACATATCGTCGATCAGCCCCTGCAGCGCAGCGTCGACCGTCTCGACGGGGGTCGATATCGCGCGCAGCCGCGGGTCGGGAATCTCGATGATGGGAAGGATCGCCATGCGTTGTCAGCTATGGGCGGCGGGCGATTTCGTCAAGGTGAGTGGTTCGATGAGCGTGATCGGCTCTTCAGTTCCCCGGCGAACGCCGGGGCCCAGGCCCCACTTTGCTATCGATACGCCGCGCTCGCATCATGCTGCGGGCCTGGGCCCCGGCTTTCGCCGGGGAACGGTAGTCACTCGATCGGCCTTCTCGCCCTCAGCGCCTGCGCCAGCGTCCCCTCGTCGAGATAGTCGAGCTCGCCGCCCACCGGGAGGCCGTGCGCGAGCCGCGTCAGGCGGATCGGGAAGCCCTCGAGCCGCTCGGCGATGTAGTGCGCGGTCGTCTGCCCTTCGAGCGTCGCGTTGGTTGCGAGCACGACCTCGTCGATCCCGCCCGCCGATATCCGGCTCACCAGCCGGTCGACGCTGAGATCCTCGGGCCGCACGCCGTCGAGCGCCGACAGCCGCCCGCCGAGCACATGGAAACGCCCCGGGAACAGCCGCGAGCGATCGAGCGCCCACAGGTCCGCCACCTCTTCGACGACGCACAGCGCGCGGCTGTCACGGCGCGGATCGTTGCAGATCGCGCACGGGTCCGAGGTGTCGATATTGCCGCAGACGTGGCAGCTCGACAGCCGCTCCTCGACCAGTTCGAGCGCGCGCAGCAGCGGCGACAGCGCGGTCTCGCGCCGTTTGAGCAGATGCAGCACCGCGCGCCGCGCCGAACGCGGCCCGAGTCCGGGGAGGCGGGCCAGTGCCTGCGTGAGCGCTTCGATTTCGGGAGATGCCATGGTCGAGGGATGATATGGGCTCGGCCGGTCACTTGCCAAGCGTCTGGAGCATGATGCGCATCACCTTCATGGGTACGCCCGATTTCGCCGTGCCGACATTGGATGCGCTGATCGCGGCGGGGCACGACGTCGTCGCGGTCTACACGCAGCCGCCGCGGCCGGCGGGGCGCGGCAAGGCGTTGATGCCCTCGCCCGTGCAGAAGCGCGCCGAGGCGCTGCAGATCGAGGTCCGCTCGCCCGTCGGCCTGCGCGATGCGGACGAGCAGGCGGCGTTCGCGGCGCTGGAGTGCGACGTCGCCGTGGTCGCCGCCTACGGCCTGATCCTGCCGCTGCCGATCCTGGAGGCGCCGCGACTGGGGTGCCTCAACGTCCACGGCTCGCTGCTGCCGCGCTGGCGGGGGGCGGCGCCGGTGCAGCGCGCGATCCTCGCGGGCGACGTCGAGACCGGGGTGACGATCATGCAGATGGAGCGCGGGCTCGATACCGGGCCGATGCGGCTGGAGGGCCGCGCGCGCGTCGATCACAAGACCGCGGGCGCGCTCACCACCGAACTCGCGCAAATCGGCGCGCGGCTGATGCTTGAGGTGCTCGCCGCGCCCGATTCCTATCCGCCGGTCGTCCAGCCCGAGGACGGCATCACCTATGCCGCCAAGATCGAGAAGGCCGAGGCGCGGATCGATTTCTCGCGCAGCGCGGCGGAGGTCGAGCGCCAGGTGCGCGCGTTCAACCCGGCGCCGGGCGCCTTCTTCGAATGGGCCGGCGAGCGCATCCAGATTCTTGCGGTGACGATGGACGAGGCCGAGGGCGCACCCGGCGAGGTGCTCGACGACACCCTCTGCATCGCCTGCGGAAGCGGCGCGATCCGGCCGCTGCTGGTCAAGCGTGCCGGGCGCGGCGCGATGCCGACGCCCGAACTGCTGCGCGGTTTCGCGATCCCGGCAGGAACGCGGCTGGCGTGACGAGGTCGGCGTGACCCGCTTCCGGCTGACCGTCGAATATGACGGCCGCCCGTTCATGGGCTGGCAACGCCAGCCGCATGGGGCCAGCGTCCAGCAGACGATCGAGGCGGCGGTGACCGCGATCACCGGCGAGACGACGACCGTCCACGCCGCGGGGCGCACCGACGCTGGCGTCCACGCGATGGGAATGGTCGCGCACGTCGACATCGCCAAGCCGATCCTACCCTACAGGCTGTCCGAAGCGCTCAACGCGCGGATGCGGCCGGCGCCGGTGGCGATCCTCGACTGCGCGATCGTGCCGGACGACTGGCATGCGCGCTTCTCGTGTCTGGGGCGTCGCTACCTCTACCGCATCGTCGAGCGCCGCGCGCCGCTGACGCTCGATACGGGCAAGGCGTGGCTGCTGCGACCGTCGCTCGACGTGGAGGCGATGCACGACGCGGCGCAGCGGCTGGTCGGGCTGCACGATTTCACCACCTTCCGCTCGGCGCATTGCCAGTCGGCGAGCCCGGTCAAGACGCTCGACCGGCTCGACGTGCGCCGCGTCGCGGGCGGGATCGAGGTGGAGGCGGCGGCACGCTCGTTCCTGCATCATCAGGTGCGCTCGATGGTCGGGTGCCTCTCGCTGGTCGGGCGGGGCAAGTGGTCCGCGGACGATCTGTCGGCGGCGCTTGCGGCGAAGGACCGCGCCGCGCTCGGGCTCAACGCGCCGCCAGACGGGCTGTATTTCGTCGAGGCGGTGTATCCGGGCTTCTAAACCCTCTCCCGTTCTTCACGGGAGAGGGTTGGGTGAGGGTCTTCTTCTTCAAGCGCCGGAGGAAGAAGAAGACCCTCGCCCTCCCGCTTCGCGGGGCCCTCCCTCTCCCGCGAACGCGGGAGAGGGTTTAAGCCCCGAACAGCTTGGTCAGTGACTTGTCGAGCATCATCAGCTGCCACAGCAGCCGGCCATGATCCGCCTTGCCGGCGCGGTGATCGGCGGCGATCCGGGCGAGTTCCTCGGGCTTGAACCAGCCCGTCGCGCCGAGCGCGGCGCCGCGCGATATGCGCTCCGCCTCGCCCGCCAGCGGCCCGCGGAACCAGGCCGAGATCGGCGTCACGAACCCCATCTTGCGGCGGTTCAATATCTCGTCGGGGAGGTAGCGGCGCATCGCGTGCTTCATCAGCCATTTGCCCTGCCCGCCGCGCAGCCGCATCGCCATCGGCAGCGACGCCTCGAAGGCGAGCAGCTTGTGGTCGAGCAGCGGCTCGCGCGCCTCCAGTCCCACCGCCATGCTGGTGCGGTCGACCTTGGTGAGGATGTCGCCGGGCAGCCAGATCGTCATGTCGGCATATTGCGCGCGGCCGAGCCAGTCGGCGGCGGGCGCATTGCGCATCGCGGTCTCGATCCGCGCCTCGGCGCGGTGTCCGCCGAGCGCGCGGAGCGCCTCGGGCGTGAACAGCCGCGCGCGCTGCTCGGGCGTGGTGAAGGCGACGGCGCGCGCATAGGCTTCCTCGGGCGGGCGGGCGAGCGCCTCGAAGGTGCTTTTCGCGCGCAGGGGACGCGGTGCCCAGTCGGCCTTGGGATAGGCGCGGCCGAGCGCGCCGAACACGCGCGAACTGACCTGCTGCGAGAGCATGCCGCGCGCCCGGTTCTCGCCGACGAAAAAGCGGTGGCGGCGATAGCCGGCGAGCGCCTCGTCGGCGCCGTCGCCCGACAGCGCGACCGTCACCTTTTCGCGCGCGAGCTCGCACACCCGGTAGGTCGGCAGCGCCGAGGCATCGGCGAAGGGTTCGTCGAAATGGTCGACGAGCGTGTCGATCAGCCCGAAGTCGTCGGGCGAGACGATGCGTTCGCGGTGGTTGGTGGCGAAGCGCTCGGCGATCAGCCGGGCGTGCGCGGTCTCGTCGAGATCGGGGACGTCGAAGCCGATCGAGCAGGTCTCGACCGCGGTCCGGCTCGCCTCCGCCATGAGCGCCACGACGCTCGATGAATCCACACCGCCCGACAGGAAGGCGCCGAGCGGCACGTCCGCCACCATCCGCGACCGCACGGCCATGCGCATGTAATCGGTCAGCTGCGCCTCGAGGTCGCGGACCGGGCCGCGCGCGTCGGCGCTGAAGGCGAGGTCCCACCAGCGGCGCTGCTCGGGCAGCGGATGATGGCGGCGCAGCGTCAGATGATGCCCCGCCGCGAGCTTCTTCACGCCGGCGACCAGGCAGGCGTCGTCGGGCACATAGCCGAGCCCGAGGAAATCCTCGACCGCGGTGAGATCGGGCGCGCGGCGCAGGCGGGGATGCGCGAGCAGCGCCTTGAGCTCCGAGCCGAACAGCACCGCGCCGTCGGGCAGCTCGGTGTAGAACAGCGGCTTCACCCCGACACGGTCGCGCGCGAGGAACAGGCTCTGCGCGTCGGCATCGAACAGCGCGAAGGCGAACATGCCGGTGAAATGGTCGAGGCAGTCCGGCCCCCAGCGGCGCCAGCCGTGGAGGATCACCTCGGTGTCGCTGTTGGTGACGAAGCGCGCGCCCCACGCCTCCATGTCGACGCGCAGTTCGCGGTAATTGTAGATCTCGCCGTTGAACACGACGGTGAGCCTGCCGTCCGCCGAATGCATCGGCTGGTCGCCGCCCGCCAGGTCGATGATCGAGAGGCGGCGATGCCCGAAGCCGACGCCCGGCGCGGTCCAGATGCCCTCGCCGTCCGGCCCGCGATGCGAAATCGCGTCGATCATCATCTTCACGCGAGCGGGGTCGACCGGCTTGGGGGTGCCCAGATGGAAGATACCCGCGATGCCGCACATCGCTCAGCGACCTTCCGCGATACGATCGATCACGGGGCCCGTCGGCCCCAGCGCGGCGAGGAAGCGATCGGCTGTCGTGCGGCCACCCTGCGCATCCTCCGCCGACACCAGCAGCGCAGAGGCGCGCTGGCTGCCGCCCAGCAGGTGCCGCCGCAACGTCTCGATCTTCACGCGCGCGGGGCTGCCTGTATCCATCGTGCCGACCCTATAGAAGCCGACGACCTCGCGCGATACGTCGCCGGGCGCGACGATGCGCTGCGCGTAACCGTCGGCGGGCGGTGCGCCGTCCGATGCCCAGGACCAGATACCGTCGGGATCGACCGCGCCGTGGCCGTAGCCGACCAGCGACCGCCTTCTGCCCTGCGCCTGATAGATCGCGACCGCGAGATCGACCTGCGCGCCTTTCGCGTCGCGGTAGCGCTGCGTCAGCATCCGGTCCGCGCCGTCGAAGCGCGGCGTCCAGCCGGTCCCGTCGCGCGCCTCGACCGGCGTCCAGCCGGGCACCGCGGGCAGATGCGCGCCGAGCGGGATCGGTGCCGCGCCGCTCGCGACGACCACCGCGCTCCACAACGGCGCCGCGCCCGCGATCGCGAGCGCCGCGAGCGCCATCGGGATCGGCGCCCAGGATGCGCGCTGCCGCTCGGCCTGGCGCATTACCCGGTCGCGATCGACCGCGGGCGCATCGGCGGCGCGATCGAAGAAGCGCCAGCTCAGCGCCATCACCAGCGCGATCACCGCGGCGAAGAAGAACCAGCCATAGACGACATGATCGAAGCCATCGGCGGCCTTGGGCCCGCGATATTGCGCGACCCAGATCGTCCCGAACGCGCGCGCGCCGTTGGCGAGGATCGGCACCACTACGCACACGACCATGAAGCCCGCGCGCCGCCACCAGCTGCGGAAGCCGAGATGCGCAACCAGCACGCCCAAGGCGATCATCGCGATCAGGAACTTGGCGCCCGAACAGGCCTCGGCGACCTTGAACCAGCCGCCCGGCGTCGAGAGGAACACCCCGTCGAGCGTGGCCGGCACGTGGATCAGGTCGAGCAATCCAAGGCACATCCACGCGGTGATCGTCTGCAGCGGCGGCACCAGCGCGTCGCCCGCGGGGACGAGGAAGATCGCGTAGGCGAGCGGGAACAGCAGCGCGGCGGTCACACCCCGCCCCAGCGTCGCCGCGACCAGACCCTGCAGCATCAGCACCAGACCCAGATGCCGCGCGACCGCGACGCCCGCCGCCTGCCCGAGCAGCCACGAGACCGCGCCGATCGCGACCCACGCCAGCGGCAGCGCCCAGCCGCGCGGCGCGATCTCAGCAAGCATGGGGCGGCGCTGCGCGATCAGCCAGCCGATGATCGGGACGATGACGAGGCAATGCTCGTAGGTCGAGCTTGTCCACCAGATCGTCGCCATGTCGGCGGCGTCGCGCGCGAACAGCAGCAGCACGGCCACCACCGCCGCGCCGAGCACGACGAGATGCGTCCGCCAGCCGGAGGCGGCGGGGCGTGCCGTAAGGCAGGCCATCGTCGCCTCGCCGCTCATACGCGCACCAGCATCGCATCGAGCGGGGCTAGGCGCGCATCCCAAGCATAGCGCGCCTCGACGCGCGCGCGCGCCGCCGCGCCGATCGCCTCCGCGCGGGCCGGGTTGTCGAGCAGCTCGCAGACTGCCTCCGCCTGCGCCACGCTGCCGTCGGCGACGATCAGGTCGCGGCCGGGCTCGGCGTCGATGCCTTCAAAGGCCTGCGGACTGGCGACCACCGGGCGCGCCATCGCCATCGCCTCGAGTATCTTGTTCTGCAGCCCGCGCGCGATACCGAGCGGGGCGACCACGACGTCGGCGCGCGCCAGCCAGCTTTGCACCTCGGGCACGCCGCCGGTGACGATCACGCCCTCGCGGCCATCGAGCGCGGTCAGCGCGGGCGTCGGATTGCGGCCGACGATCGCGAAGCGCGTGCCCGGATGGCGCGCGCGGACCACCGGCAGGGCGTCGCGCGCGAAACCGGTGACGGCGTCGACATTGGGCAGATAGTCCATTTGGCCGGTGAAGACGATCAGCGGCGCGGCCTCGCGGACATGAGGAACGGGTTCGTACGCGGTGAGATCGACGCCGTTTTCGAGCGCCTGCACGCAATCCTCGGAGAGCCCGGTGCGGTCACGGAACAGCGCCGCCTCGGCCTCGGTGACGAACAGCGAGACCACCGCGCGCCGCGCCGTCTCGCGTTCGAAATGGAACAGCCGCTTGGCCTCGCGTTGCCACACCCAGCGCATCGGACCGCTCGCTTTGTCGGCATAGTCGGCGAACTTGTGCGAATCCATGTCGACGAAGTCCATCACGAACGGCCGGTCGGCGGGGGCATATTGCGCCATCTGCCCCGAAAAGACGTAGACATGGTCGATCGGCTCGTCGGCGAGCACACGATCGACGAAGCCCGACAGGCCGGTATTGCCGAACGCCGCGACCGACATCGCCGAGCGCTTGAGCAGCCCAATCGCCGCGGACGCGCCCTTCGAGCGCGTGCGCAGTTCGACATGCAGCTCGGCGACCAGCGGACGCAGCGCCTCGGCCGCCGCAACGTCCGCCTCGTCGTCGGCGAAGGTCGCGAGGTGGATGCGGTGGCGTTCGGCGAGATGTTTCAGGATGTTGTAGGAGCGGATCTTGTCGCCGCGGTCGGGGGGATAGGGAACGCGGTGGGCGAGGAACAGCAGGTCGCCCATCGCCTCAGCCGAGCCCGCGCGCGAGCGGCGGCCCCAGCCGGTTCGCCAGCCACAATGGCAGCTTCTTCCACATCGCGATCTGCGCGCGATATTTGGGGCTGAGCGGATTGACGTCGCGGTGCTCGGCGCCGTCCGCGGTGCGTACCGCATAGGCGAGCTGCTGCGGCTCGAAGCCCCAATTCTTCTTGTAGGCGGCGGGCCCGGTGCCGACCTTCGAGCGGCCGAAATCGAAAGACGTGCAACCGCGAGCACGAGCGTGGCGCATCAGCGCGAAATACATCAGCTCGTTCGCCCGCAAACTCCGCGCCTCCAGCGTGCCGCCGCCCCAATAGGGCATCACGGTCCCGTTGTGGTACAGGCTGAGCACCGAGGCAATCGGCTTGCCCGCCGAGCGCACGGTCAGGATGTCGGCATCGTCGCCGAAACGATCGAGCACGGCCGCGAATAATTTGCGCGAGAACACCGGCGTGCCGAGATTGCGAACGCTTTCCGCATAGATGGCGTAATGCGCGGCGCGATCGGCGGGGCCGGTGCCGATCTCGATCGTCATGTCGCTACCGAGCGCTTTCCGCACCTCGGCGCGCTGCTTGCGCGGGATCGCCTTGAGCTCGGCGTCGTCGTCGGCGGCGAGCGCGCGAACGAAGCCGAGATGCGTATCGGTCTTGTGCTGCCAGGCTTCGCCAGCAGGCGGCGGTCCGCCGCGCAGTTCGAGGCTAGGGCAGCCGCGCTTTTCGGTGAGCGCCCAGCCCGCGTCGAGCAGCGCCTCGGCGACCGCCGGATCGTCGGCGAGCACGCCGCCGCCGACCGCGAAGCCGGACGAGACCATCGCCTTGCCGAACAGCATCGACTTGATCGCGGTGAGCGGCAGCACGCCCTCGACCCGGCCGCCGCGCTCGGCGACGAGCAGGTGCGCGCGCTGGCCGGTCGATGCCTCGATCGCGTCGAGCCACGCGGGCAGATGGAAAGGCGTGCCCTGGCGGTGCGCGCGCACGAACGTGGTCACTGCCGCCTTGTCGGCGTCCGAACGGATATGGATCGGCAGCACCGCCTCGGCCGGGTTCACGCCGGCACCTGGCCGGCGACGACCTCGTCGACGCGACCCCAGGCGAACTCGCCGAGCAGCCGCTCGAGCTTGCCCTCCATCGCACCGAGCCGGCTGTAATGGCGCAGCTTCGACTTGAACGGCGCGTTCTCGACGCGTGGCTGCTTCGGGTCGATCTCCCACGGGTGGAAGTAGAAGACCGCAGGCCGCTTGGCCTCCGCATTGACCTGCCGGATCGCCCAGCGGCTGAACCGATAGGGCAGCAGCCGGAAGAAGCCGCCGCCGCCCGCCGCGAGCGTGCGCTTGCCGAGCTTCGCGGTGGTGACGGGCAGTTCGAGCATGGCGCTTCCCTCGACCGGCTTCCACACGAAGCGCGGGCTTTCGGGCCAGCCATAATGGTCGTGCTTCACCGGCGCCACGCTGGACGAATAGGCATAGCCCTCCTCCGCGAGGATCGGGTGCGCCCAAGGCGTGCGCGTGTCGATCGAGAAGCTCGGCGCGCGGTAGCCGGTGACGGCCTGCCCCGCCGCGTCCTCGATCGTCGCTTTGGCGCGGCGCAGGTCGGCGCGGAACTGGTCGGGCGTCATCGTGAAGACGCGGTCGTGATCCCAGCCGTGGCTGGCGATCTCGTGGCCCTCGGCGACGATCCGGCGCATCTGCTCGGGCGCGCGCTCGGCGACCCAGCCCAGCGTGAAGAAGGTCGCCTTTACCCTCGCCCTGTCGAACAGGTCGAGCACCGCGTCGGTGTTGCGCGCGACGCGGCTCTGCAGGCGCGGCCAGTCGGCCTTGTCGATCACCTTTTCGAAGGCGCCGACCTGGAACCAGTCCTCGACATCGACCGAGAGCGCGTTGCGCATCGCCGGCAGGCCTCAGTGCGCGCCGTAACGCGTCTCGGCGCCGACCGACTCTTCGCTCTCGATCCAGTCGATCAGCAGCGAGAGCACGCGGCGGATCGTCGATTCCTGCTCGTCGAGCCGCTCTTCGAGCACCGCGATCCGGTCGAGCAGTTCGGGATCCTGCTTAGTCACGATGCGGACCGCGGGCGCGGCCTCGCTCGGCGGCGCGGCATCGACGATGCGGCGGCGCTGCTCGGCGTCGGCGATCGCCTCGACGACGGCGCGCTCGTCCGCCATGTCGGCGGCGACGAGATCGACGGTGGCGGCGTCGATCCGGCTCAACCCCTCGATCGCGCCGTGCATCAGCACGCGCCCCGCGAGCAGGTTGAGCCGGCGCGGCACGCCCGCCGAATGGCGATAGAGCGCGGGCAGGCTGTCCTCGACGAAGTCGGGATTGCCCGCCCAGCCGACCAGCGCCAGCCGATGCGCCACATAGGGGCCAACCTCGGCCTCCTCCATCGGCGTCAGGTGATGCGTCGCGATCACGCGCTGCCGCAGTTGCTCGAGATGCTCGGACCGTTGCAGCCGGTCGCGGAACTCGGGCTGGCCGAGCAGGAAGATCTGCAGCAGCGCCTTGCCGCCATTCTGGAAGTTGGAGAGCATGCGCAACTCCTCCAGCGCCGACAGCGGCAGGTTCTGCGCCTCGTCGACAATCAGCAGCGTCTGCCGGCCCTCATTGGCGTGGAGCCGCAGCGTGCGCTCGATCCGCTCGAGCAGCTGCGCCTTGGCGAGGCCTTCGGTGGCGAGCCCGAGCTTCTGCGCGGTCAGGCGCAGCATGTCCTCGTCCTCGACCTGGGTCGAGACCAGCCGGATCGCGTTGAGGCGCTGCGGGTCGACCGAGGCCATCAGATGGCCGACCAGCGTCGTCTTGCCCGCGCCGACGTCGCCGGTGACGACGATGAAGCCCTCGCCCTGCGCGAGGCCGTAGCCGAGATAGGCCATCGCGGTGCGATGGGTCTTGCTCTCGAACCAGAAGCGCGCGTCCGGCGTCAGCTGGAAGGGGCGATCGGTGAACCCGTAATGGCTGTCGTACATGCGAGGCTGTCCCGTCATTTACAGTTGGTAGCGCAGCGAAAGATATCCGGTGCCGATCACGTCGCTGTTCGAGGTCTCGCCCGATCCCGAGAAGATCCCCAGCGAGGCGTTGCCCGAGAGGTGCTGCGAGAAGATGCGGTTGTAGCTCGCCGCCCCACCATAGCTGTAATAGCTGTGCGAATCGAACGCGCTGCTGTCGTACCAGGCGGCGAGCGCGTTGAGCGTCATGCTCGATACCGGCGAGAGCTTGCGGACAAGCACGCCGTCGACGGTCACGCTCTGGTCGGTCTCGTGGCTGAAGTTGAAGATCTGCGGGCCGAAATCGGGCGCGAGATAGTGGCGGTTCTCGTAGCCGACGCCGAGCCCGTAGATCCACGGGCCGCGCGATCCCGAATAGTTCGCATACACGCCGCGCGATCGGTAGAAATTGGAATTGACCGACTGCAGCGCGGGGATGCACGCGCCCTGCCCGCCATTGTTGCCGAACACGCAGCCCGTCAGCGTCGATGGGATCGACGGCGCGAAGCTGCTGAACGATGTCGGCAGCGCGCCGACCTCTGTGGTCAGCTGACGGCCGAAGCTCTCGATATCGTCGTAGGCGACGACCTGGACGCTCGAATCGGGGGTGAGCTGGTGCGAGAAGCGGCCGGTGACGACGGTCTCGCCGTACCGGCGCCCGCCGCGGACTTCGAGCGTGGTGCGCGCGCTCGGCCGCCACAGCACGCCGACATCCCAGATCAGCCCGTCCTGATCGTAGGAGAGCACGCGTCCCTTGGTATGATCGGCCTGGAGGTGGCGCTTGCTCGTCAGGATCGCGTTGCCGTCGGCATCGGTGAGGATCGCCGCCTGGCTGGCGCGGTTGTTCTCGTAGCCGGCGCCGCCTTCGAGCGCGAGCGTGGTGGTGACCGGCACGGTGATGTCGGCGCGACCGAAATAGCCGCGCAGCCGCGCATCGAGGAAATGGACGTTGTCCTGATTCCAGCCGCCCGAGACCTGCCAGCCGAACGGCAGCGTGCCGGCGCCCGGCGCCATGCCGATCGCGGCATCGACGACCTGATCGGTGGTGGTGAAATTATTCTGCAGCACGGGCTGGCCGGGGCCGAGATCGAAATCGCCCTGGCCGTCGGTCGATTTGGTCCAGCCGAAGCGATAGTCCGCGTTGAGCGAGAGATCGCCGAGATGCCCGGCATAGCTCGGGCCGGCCTCGACGGCGTAGACCTGCGTCGTGTTGCTGAGGTCGCCGACCAGGAAGCCGGGCGTCTGCTGGCCGAGCTGACCGCGCGCGCGCGTCGCGATGCCGCCGGCGTTGAGCGAGATCTCGGGCGTCGGCTGGTACACCACGGTGGCGAGGCCGTTGTGGATGTCGCTGTCGCGATACTTGTGCGACCAGGAGAAATAATGGTCGTAGCGATAGTCGATCTGGCCGTGCAGGTGCTGGCTGTCGAGCGTGATGTCGACGCCGGCGGCGGCCCCCGTATAGGTCACCGCATCCTGCTGATGCCCGGACAGATCGGCGGTGAAGACCTGCTGCACCTCGATATAGGGATGGATGCTGGTGCGCGCCGCGGCCGGCGTCGCCGCCATCGCGACGAAAGGCACGAATGGCGCGAGCAGCAGCGCTTTGCGTGTGGCGGTGGTCATCCGTCGATCCCGTAATAGCGGCCGAAGCGCCGGCTGGCGCTGCCGAATTCTACGCCGTTCAACAACAATTGCGGACGCGGACAGGCGGACAGCATCTCGAGCGCCTCGCGCAGGTCGGTCTCGCCGGTCTTCTCGGCGCGGACGACGAACAGCAGCTGGCCGCAATGCATCGCGAGCACCGAGGCCGACGAGGCGGCAAGCGCAGGCGACGAATCGAACAGGATGATCCGGCGCGGATCGCGCGAGCGCAGCCGATCGAGCACCGCCCTGGTGCGCGCCGAGGCGAGCAGTTCGGTCGCCTCGTTGGTCTGGCGGCCCGCGGGCAGCACGGTGAGCCCGGGGATGTCGGTGCGGATCAGGCACGCCTCGACGTCCACGCCGACGTCGGCGATCGCATCGATCAGGCCCGGGCCGCCTTCGAGGCCGAGCGTCGAGAGGATCTGGGGCTTGGCGACGTCGGCGTCGATCAGGATCACCTCGACGTCCTTTTCGGCCGCGAGGCTGATCGCGAGATTGACCGCGCAGAAGGTCTTGCCCTCGTCGGGGCGCGCCGAGCAAACCAATATGGTGCGCCCATTGGTTCCGGCATTGGTCTCGTCGTCGGCGGCGCGGAGCAGCTGGCGCTTGACGATGCGGAATTCCTCGGCGAGCGCGCTCGGGCCACTGTCGGGTAGCACGAAGCCACCGTCGCGAAGCTCGGCGATCGCGACGCGACCAAAGCGCGGCTCGGGCGCCGGGGCGTCGAAGACCGGCGCGGCAGGCGTGCCGACGGGCGCGACCGAAGGCTGCGACGCGTAGGAAACCGGCACGGACAGCGGCTCGGCGGGCATGCCCGGTCCGCGCAGCGACTTGCCGAAATCGTAGATGTTCGCCGCACGCTCGACGAGCGAGGGCCCGCGCGGGCCCCTGGGGCGGCCCTGGTCGTCGGGACCGGGCGTGATCGCGCTGTGCTTGCTCATGCCTGATACCTCACGCCATCAACCCACGCTGGACGAACTCGACCGCGAGCAGGAGCACATAGGCGCCGACCAGCGCACCGCCCGCCCCTGCGAACCACTTGATCTGCTGCGTCTCGAGCGCTTTCTGCTTAGGGCCGCGGACATAGCTGACCGCGCCCAGCACCGGCAGGCCGCTCGCCGCCGCCAGCGCGGCGGGCGTCGAGTAGCTGGTCTGCAGCTTCGCACGCAGGAACGCCGCACCCGCACCGCCGATCAGGGCGAGCAGCAACACGCCCGAGAGCAGCAGCGGCCGCTTGGGCTTGGCCGGCACCTTCGACAGGCTGGGCCCGTCGATCACGCGGACCTGCGTGCTGCCCGGCGAATTCTGCGCGTCGGCGCGCAGCTTGATCGCCTCGCGGTCGGTCAGCAGCTTGTCGTAGGCGGCCTGCAGCACGTCGTGGTCGCGCGCGAGCTTGGCCTGCTGCGCGGTGATGTCGGGATCGGCGGCCTGCTTCGCGGCGAAGGCGGCGAGATCGGACTGGATCTGCGCGTGGCGCGTCGCCAGCGCCGCATAGGTGGCCTGCTTCTCCGCGACCATCGCGCGCATCGACATATAGGAGGGATTGGGCTGGCTGGTGCTGCCACCGCCGCCCGAAGGCTCGGAGGCCGCGGCGCCGGCAAGCCGCGCGATCTGGCTTTTCAGCGCGATCACGTCGGGATGCTTGTCGGTCCAGCCCTGCGCCTGATCCTGCGCGAGCTGGCCCTGCAGCGCGGAGACCTGCTGGCGCGCGCCGCCGGTGGTGCCGGGGATCGGCGGGCCGGGGATCGTCGCCGGCGTGCCCGCGAGCTGGCCGTTGACCGCAGCGAGCGCGCTCTGTGCGGCCGCGAGGTTCGAGTCGACGTCCTGCAGCTGCGCGCGCGAGGCGTCCATGCGCTGCTCGATCGAGCCGGTGCCGGGCAGATTGCCCATGAACTTCTGATCGAACGCCTGCTGCTTCTGCTCGGCATCCTGCAACTGCGCGCCGCGCTGCGAGAGCTGCTGGTCCATGAACACGAGCGAGCGCTGCGCCTCGTCGGCGCTGCCAGCACCACTGTTCGACACGAACATATCGACCAGCTTGCCGGTGATCGCCTGTGCGAGATGCGCGTTCTGCGAATCCGAGAAGCCGCCGCCCGACAGCGCGACGCTGATCTCGTAGAGATTGTCGGTCGTGCTCTTCACCGTCACCGCGTTCTGGATGCGCGCGACGGCGAGCGCCATGTCCTTGGGCGTCGAGGCCTGGCGCGCGAGCGGCGTGCTCTTCACGATCGCGGCGACGTTTTCGTCGGACAGCAGCGTCTGGCGCACCGTATCGATATCCTGCGCCTGGTCGTTGGGGTTGATGCCCACGGCCTGCGGCAGGATCGACTGCGGCTCGATATAGACGTGCGCGACGCTCTGATAAGTGTTGGGGATCAGCGAGATCGCCAGCCAGCCGACGAGCGCGATCGCCCAGGCGACGCCGAGCGCCAGCCAGCGGCGACGCCAGACGGCGAAGATGCCGACGCGGATCTGATCGAGGATGGCGTTCATGCTACTATGCCCCGGATCCGGCTAATCAGAACAGGCTCTCGGGGATGATGATGACGTCGCCGGGCTCCAGCTTGACGTTCGCCTTCACGTCCCCATGCTTCAGCAGCTTCGCGATCTGGAGCGGGTATTCCTGCTGCTTACCCGTATGCTTGTCGTAGCGCACGAGCTTCGCGCGATCACCTGCCGCATATTGGGACAGTCCGCCCACCGCGATCATTGCGTCAAGCAGCGTCATGTTGGCGCGGAACGGCAGACTCGCGGGCTTCTCGGTGGCGCCGACGATGCGGACCTGCTGCGAGAAGGTGCCCGAGAAATTGTCGACCATCACCGAAACCAGCGGATCGGTGACGTAGGTGGAGAGCTTCGCCTTGATGTCCTCCGCAAGCTGCGCGGGCGTCTTGCCGGTGGCGGGCAGATCGGCGATCAGCGGCGTGGTGATGCGGCCGTCGGGGCGGACCTGCACCTTGGCGCCGAGCTCGGGATTGCGCCACACGAAGATGGTGAGCTGATCGAGCGGGCCGATGACGTACTGTTCGCCCGGCTGCTCCTGCTGCGACACGAAGGTCGCGGACGGCAGCGCGGGGCCGTCGCCGCCACCGGCGCAACCCGATACCGCGACACCGGCGAGCGCCACACCCAACACCGTCTTCGAAGCGCCATCGAACCGCATCGTCCATCCCCTTGTGCCGTCACGAGCAGGCATATCACCGCAAGATGATACGCGCCCGCAGGTCTTTCGGACTTCGACGTAGCCCGGGAGAGGTGAATTTTACGTTAGGATAGCGCGGTCTAAGCCCGAAACCGCGATTTCCAGCGCCGCGGCATGACCCAGGAAGGCGGCGGGCGAGGCGGTCGCGCCATAGGCGCCGGCGAGGAACACCGCGATGACGTCACCGACCTCGGCGACAGGCAGCGTGACGTCGTCGGCGAGCCGGTCGAGCGGGGTGCACAGGCAACCGACGACGCTGACCTCCTCCTCGGTCGGGGCGCCGAAGCGCGTCGCGACCGCGACCGGATAGTTGCGGCGGACGACGGTGCCGAAATTGCCCGAAGCGGCGAGTTGATGGTGGAGACCGCCGTCGGTGATCAGGAAGGTCTTGCCGTGGCTCAGCTTCCTGTCGACGATCCGCGTTAGATAGACTCCCGCCTCGGCGACGATCCAGCGGCCCAGTTCGATCGCGTAGCGCGAGGTTTCCGAACCGATCTGTTCGGCCAGCGCCGCGCCGATCGCCTCGACGTCGAGCGCCACGTCGCCCGCGAAGTAGGGCACGCCGAAGCCGCCGCCGAGATTGACCAGCGGTGCCTGCGTCCCGCTCTCTTCGTCGATACGGCGAGCGAGCGCGACGGTATTGGCCTGCGTCTCGACGATCGCGCCGGCATCGAGCGACTGCGAACCCGCGAAGATGTGCAAGCCCCGATAGTCGGCGCCCGATGCCGCTAGGCGCCGCACCAGCGGCACGACGCGCGCCTGGTCGATCCCGAACGGCTTGGCGCCGCCGCCCATCCGCATCCCCGACCCCTTGAGATCGAAGTCGGGATTGACGCGCACCGCGAGCCGCGGCGTCAGCCCGAGCGCCTCTGCGGCAGAGAGCGCGCGATCGGCCTCGCGCTCCGATTCGAGGTTGATCGTGGCGCCTGCACGGATCGCCGTCTCAAGCTCGCGCGCGCGCTTGCCGGGGCCGGCAAAGCTGATCTTCGAAGCCGCCATGCCGGCGCGCATCGCGGTCGCGAGTTCGCCCTCGGAGGCGACGTCGAAACCGTCCACGATCCCCGACATCGCCGCGAGCAAGGGCGCGAACGGATTGGCCTTGATCGCATAATGGATCGCGAGGCCCGCCGGCATCGCCGCGCGCAGCCGCGCGATCCGCGCCGCGATCATGGCGAGATCGTAAACGAACAGCGGCGTGTCGCCCGCGGCGGCGATCAGCGCGTCGACGTCATGGCCGCCGATCGTCAGCCGCGCTTGCGCGTCGGCTGCATAGCCGGGCGGGATCGGTCCGGTCGGCTTCATGCGCCATGCTCCCGGGCTATCGCGACGCGGTCGAGCTTGCCGTTGGGGTTGCGCGGAAGCGCGTCGACCCAGACGATGTCGCGCGGCTGCTGGAAATTGGGCAGCTCGGCCTTGAAATAGGCGCGCAGCCGCGCTTCGTCGGCGTCTCCCCGAACGATCAGCCGGATAGCCTGCCCCATCCGTTCGTCGGGGACGCCGAGCGCCACCGCCTCGGTTGCCGCACCGCTCGCGATCGCGGCTTCCTCGATCTCGGTCGGGCTGATGCGGTTGCCCGAGACCTTGATCATCTCGTCGTCGCGCCCGACGAAGCGCAGCAGCCCGTCCGCTCCGCGCACCACGCTGTCGCCCGACCAGACGGCTGTGCCGCCCAGCCGCGCCCCTTCCGGCGCCGGCCTGAACCGCAACGCGGTGCGTTCGGCGTCGCGCCAATAGCCTTGCGCGACCAGCGGCCCGGCATGGATGAGTTCGCCCGGCTCGTCCGCACCGGCGAGGCTGCCGTCGGGCCTCGCGACCAGAATTTCGGCGAAGGGGATCGCCTTGCCGATCGAGTCGGGATGCGCGTCGACCAGCGCGGGGTCGAGACTGGTCGAGCGGAACGCTTCGGTGAGGCCGTACATCAGGTGCAGGCTGGCCTGCGGGAAGGTCTCGCGCAAGCGGCGAACCAATGGCGCGGGCATCCGGCCGCCGGTTGCCGAGAGGATGCGGAGCTGCGCCGCGGTCTCGGCAGGCCAGTTCGTCTCGGCGAGCTGGATCCACAGCGGCGGCACGCCCGCAAGCACGGTGACGCCATGCCGCCCCACCGCCTTCACCACGTCAGCTGCGACGAGATAGTCGAGCGGCACCGCACACGCCCCCGCCGCCCAGCTCGACAGCAATTGGTTGAGCCCCGCATCGAAGCTGAGCGGCAGCACCGCGAGCGTGCGATCGTCGGGCGCGAGCTTCAGATAATGCGCCACCGCGATCGCGCCGAGCCACAGATTGGCGTGGCTGAGCATCACGCCCTTGGGCTTGCCGGTCGATCCCGAGGTATAGAGCAAGGCGGCGAGCGCATCGGTGTCGCCGGTCGAGGGGGGCAGCGGCGCGCGGTGTGGTTCGCTTATATCCGCTTCGAGGACGAGATCGCAGCCGTCGGGCCGATCGCCCGCTTCGAGCAAAGCCGCCCGCGCCCGCTGCGTGACAAGCAGCCGCGCCTCGCTGTCCCGCAGAATATGCGCGATCTGCGCGCGCTTGAGCAGCGGATTGACTGGGACATGCACCAGCCCCGCCCGCGCGCACGCCAGCGCGATCAGGCACGCGGTGCGCGTTTTGGGTAGCCAGCTCGCGATCCGGTCGCCCGGCGCGGCGCGCTCGGCGAGGTGCGCGGCGAGCGATCCGACCACCGCGTCGAGCCCCGAAAAATCGAGCGTGCCGACGCGATCGAGCAGCGCAGCGTCCCCCGCCCGCCCGCGCAATACCAAGCGATCGAGCCGTTGCGGCGTCGGGTCGAGTCCGTCCGATGATGTCGATGCTTGCAAATCCCACCCTTCGCACGCCACAGCGTGAGGCGGGGGATAGCGCGATGCCGGTCTCGGTGGAATGGTTCAGCACGCTCGACGCGGTCGCGGCCGGCGCGCTCGATCGCGTGCGCCAGTCCGTGGTGTACGACCGGCTCGACTGGTTCCGGCTGACCGTCGCGCATATCCATCCGCACGCGAAGCTCGCGATCCTGCGCGTCCGTGACGGCGACAGCGCCGCCTGGCTGTTCCTGATCGAGACCGGGCGCCGCCGAGCCGCACCGCTGGCGAGTTGGTACACGCTGCGCTTTGCCCCGATCTTCGCAGGCGACGATGCCAGCGCGCTGCGCCCGGCGCTGTTCGCCGCGCTGGCCCAGCGCTTCGACGTCGTTGCGCTGCATCCGCTCGACGCGCCGATCGCGGCGGCGGGATGGCGCGGCTATTTGGATCGCGCCTCGACCAACTGGACGATCGATCTTCCGACATCCGATTTCGACGCCTATTGGGCCGCGCGCCCCAAGCAGCTCCGCAACACCGTCGCGCGGCGGGGGCGGAGTCATCCACTCGACATCAAGGTTTTCAGCGACTTCGATCCCGACGCTTGGGCAGCCTATGAAGACATCTACGCCGCGAGCTGGAAGCCTGCGGAAGGCTCGTTGCCGTTCCTGCGCGCGCTCGCCGAACAGGAAGCCGCCGCGGGCACGCTCCGGCTTGGCATCGCACGCGACGCGGCCGGTCGGCCGATCGCCGCGCAATATTGGCTGGTCGAGAACGGTATCGCCACGATCCACAAGCTCGCGCACCGCGAGGACGCCAAAGCGGGGTCGCCCGGATCGCTGCTCAGCCACGCGATGTTCCGCGCCGCGATCGTGGACGACCGCGTCCGCCGCATCGACTTCGGGCTGGGCGACGAGCCCTACAAGGCCGACTGGGTCGATACCCCGCGGCCGGTCTGGCGGACCGACCTGTACCGCGCCGCCGGCGTCCGCGGCTTCGTCGGCATCGCGCGCGAGACCGCAAGCCGTCTTGCCCACCGCCGCCCGCTCGACTAGCGACGCGGAAATCGGGGAGAAAACGTCAATGACCGGTGCCACCGCGACGATCGAAGACCAGCTGCGCGCGATCCTGCGCGACGTGCTCGGCGTCGATGCTGCGCGTGCCGCCGCGATCGACGACGACACGCCTTTGTTCGGCGCGATGCCAGAGCTCGATTCGATGGCGGTCGCGGGCCTGCTCACCGAGATCGAGGACCGGCTGCACATCCTGATCGACGACGACGAAGTCGATGGCGAGATGCTCGAGAGCTTCGGCAGCCTCGCCGCCTTCGTCCGCGCCAAGCGCGGCGCATGACGGCGCTCGCCGGGCCGCGCATCCATCCCTATGGCGACGGCGAGGCGATGCTCGGCTTCGGGCCCACCGACGCTCCGCAACTGCTCGTCCTCCAGCCGCTGTTCGAGGAGATGAACCGCACACGCGCGCTAATCGTCGCAGTCTGCCGGGGACTGGCGACGCGCGGCATCGGCTCCTGGTTGCCCGACCTGCCCGGCACCGGCGAAAGCCCGCAGGCGCTCGACCGGCTGCGCTGGCAGGACTGGCGCGATGCGGTGCCCGCTGCGGTGGCGGCGGCCGGCGTGTCGATCTTGGGAAGCGTTGCCTTTCGCGGCGGCGCGCTGCTCGACGACCGCGTCGCGGGCCGGCACTGGCGTCTCGCACCGACGAGCGGCCGCTCGCTGCTCAGCGACCTGCGCCGCAGCGCGCTCGCCAGCGGCAGCGACCCGGCGACACCCGCGGGCTACGTCCTGGCGCCCGAACTTGCCGAGCCGCTCGCCGCCGCCGATGTCGCCGCAGACGACATCGTCCGCACCGTGCGTCTCGTCTCGGACGACCGCCCCGCCGATCTGCGCGTCGACGGCATCCCCGTCTGGCGCCGCCCCGAGCCCCAGCCGGACGACGCGCTCGCCGCGTCGCTCGTCGACGATATCGCTGTCTGGGCAGCAACATGAGGCGGATCGTTGCCATCCCGTGCGAGCGCGAAACGCTGCTCGCGACGCTCGACGGTCCCGCCGACGCGACGATCGGCTGGCTGTTCGCAACGGGCGGCAGCCAGACCCGCGTCGGCCCGCACCGGCTCTACGAGCGGCTTGCGCATCGGCTGGCGGCGGCGGGGCATGCGGTTGTCCGGATCGATCGACGCGGTGTCGGGGACAGCACCGGCACGGATCACGGCTATCTGTCGAGCGAGCCCGATCTGGGTGCCGCGATGAACGCATTGAACGCTGGTTTTCCGACGCTGCAGCAACATCTTGGCTTCGGCCTTTGCGACGGATCGACGGCGCTCGCGCTGTTCGGCGGCGACCTCGGCCTGACCGATCTCGTGCTCGCCAACCCGTGGGTGATCGAGCCGACCGGCGACCTGCCGCCCGCCGCGGCGATCCGTGGCCATTACGCGAAACGGCTGATCGATCCGCGCGCCTGGCTCAAGCTGCTGCGCGGCGGCGTGAACATCCGCCGACTGGCGCGCGGCATCGTCCACAGCGTCGCGCGCGAGGACGGCACGCTCGCGCGCCGTTTCGCACACGGACTAAAAGGCGAGGCGCTGGTCGTGCTCGCCGAGGGCGACGGCACCGCGCAGAGCTTCGCGTCGGCGTGGCGCGATCTCGAGACCAAGCCGATCGTCACCACGCTGCGCATCGCCACCGCCTCGCACAGTTTCGCCGACCCCGCCGCGTTCGAGGCACTTTCGGCGGCGATGCTCTCGGCCGTCGGGTCGTCGGCTACTCGGCGGCGATAGCCTCGTCCTCGTAATCGGCCTCCGCAAGAAAGCGCTCGGCATCGAGCGCGGCCATGCAGCCGGTGCCCGCCGCGGTGATCGCCTGACGGTAGAGCTTGTCCATCACGTCGCCGCACGCGAACACGCCGGGCACGCTGGTGTGCGTGGTCCCCGGCGTGACGCGGACGTAGTGGTCGGCATCAAGGTCGAGATGGCCTGCGAACAGCTCGGTCGCCGGGTGGTGCCCGATCGCGACGAAGCCGCCGTCGACGTCGATCCGGCTGGTCTCGCCGGTCACCGTGTCGCGCAGGTCGAGCCCGACGAGGCCCTGATTGCCCTCGCCGCCGACGAATTCGGCGACTTCCTTGTTCCACAGCACCTTGATGCCGTGATGCTTGAACAGCCGCTCCTGCAGGATCTTCTCGGCGCGAAAATGGTCGCGGCGGTGGATCAGCGTGACGTCATGGCTGTGGTTGGTGAGGTAGAGCGCTTCCTCGACCGCGGTGTTGCCGCCGCCGATCACCGCCACCTTCTTGCCGCGGAAGAAGAAGCCGTCGCACGTCGCACAGGCGGAGACGCCCTGCCCGCGCAGCCGCGTCTCGCTGTCGAGCCCCAGCCATTTGGCCTGCGCGCCGGTCGCGATCACCAGCGTATCGCCCAGATAGACGTGACCGCCGTCGCCGACGAGGCGGAACGGCCGCTGCGTCAGATCGACCTCGACGATCGTATCCCACATCATCTGCGCGCCGACATGCTCGGCTTGCGCCTGCATCTCCTCCATCAGCCACGGGCCCTGGATGACCTCCTTGAAGCCGGGATAATTCTCGACGTCGGTGGTGGTGGTGAGCTGCCCGCCCGGCTGGATGCCCTGCACGACGATCGGCGCCATCCCGGCGCGCGCGCCGTAGATGGCGGCGGAGAGCCCGGCGGGGCCCGAACCCAGGATCAGCATGCGGGTGGAGTGGGTGGCGGTCATGGTCTGGCGCTTTCGGGATGGATCATCGGCCCCGAGATAAGGTGCCGATGCCCCCTCGCGCAACCGCTGGCGGGTATCGATCGGAACATCGATTTTCTTGGCAGGATGGTAGCGAAGGACCGCTACAGCCTCGACAGTGCGATGAGGTTGTTCTCGGCCTAGGGGCCGCCGCGCTTGTCGCCTGTCCCTTTTCCCGCCCAGCGCCGAGCGCGGCCGCCCCCACACGCCCCCTGAGCTGATCAGCACCCGCAGCGCGCTCGCCTGAGCGCGCCTCCGCCGCACATGCGCACGGCAACCGACTGCGGTTCTGCCGGCGCTTTTGTGCGTCCGATCGACATCCGCTCAAGGGGCCGGATCGATGTCTGCCGACACCGCTGATTTCTCTGCCCGCGCTCTCGCGGGCGTTACCACCGCACAGACGCCACAAGATATTGCCCGCGCAACGCGCTCACTCTTGAAAGAGGCCGGGGCGCAGCTCGCCGGTCGAAAGCGAGGACTTGATCGGCGCGTTCGCCGCAACAGCTTCGACGTCGACGACCACCGCACGAACGTCTGGCGTCCGATAAACGGCGGAAGCAAACTGGCTGGCCTGCGCTGGCGGGACTGCATGCTGAAACTGTGTCGCGAATACGACCTCGTCGGGAAACAGAAGGGTCGCATGGGCCCGTTGGGCCCGCATACCCGCGACGTGTTCGCGGCCATGCTCGAACTGGTCGACTTTGCCAGCGGACGCCTCGAGCCAAGCTATGCGAAGCTCATGTCGATGACCGGCTATGCGAAGAGCACGATCAGCTCGGCATTACGACGGCTTCGCGCCCACGGGTTCCTCGATTGGGTCCGACGAAGCCGCCTCGTAGACACGGACGACGGCGTGGCGCGCGAGCAGACATCCAACGCCTTTTTCTTCGACGTCGGCCGGCTGCCAAAGCGGGCCCGGCTGCGCTTCATGGGCCTCCTAGCGCGTCGCGAGCGCGCGGCCGAAGGCGCGGCATCCCCCCAAGCGGCACCAGCACCAGCCCCGGCCGAGGCGGCGAGGCCGCTCGAAGCCGGCGACCCCGAACTGCGAGCAGCCCTTCAACGCCTTCAGGCGCTGATAGATGACGGAGCCGAGTAGTGGCAACGGTCGCTATCCGCCTGAAGGGTCTAGGTGAAAGGAATGGCTACGCCATGCGTTGAAGGAATGGCTTCGCTAAGGGCGAAGCCATAGTCTGTTCGTGTTCCCCCAACACCGAAACGCTTAGACCCGTTCGCCGGATCGTACAGACGCGCGGTCAGGACGAGGCGGCTTGCGCCGCCTCGGGTGCTGCCAGGGGGGAATAGCACAGACCGTGCCATTTTGCCTCGACGTCGCGCTTGGTCGGGCGCATCGGAATGCATCAGATCGCAACGCGCCGATCGACCGAAACCGCCGATCGACGCGTCGGCCGACCAAAAACTGCATCGAAATCGATCCGAAAGGCGGGCGGGCGAGGCGCGGGGGCAAGCGCGCCGCGCTGGGCTAGGAATGGCCCGTCGCAGCGGGGGTCGGTCCGCCTCGCGCGCGCCACTGGGCGGCCGACGCTGGCCACCAGCGTGCGTCATGGCTGTCCTGCGTCATCAGGCGGCGCCGCGCGGCGCCATCGCTGGAGCGCCCTTCTAGGCGCCCCAGCAGGCCGGCTCAATCGAGCGCGAAGTTGCTGATCAGCAGCTCGCCGGCACGAACGGCACCGGCGGTCGCGGTCGAGATGGTGTACGTCGTGTCGACCGCCAGGATCCGGAAGCGGGCAAAGACCTCGCGCGCGCCGGGCGTGTCGTTGATCGATAGCAGGAAGCGGGCCCGGACGCCGGCGAGCTGCTCAGCCATCGCGGTGAAGTCGCTGCGGCCGAACACGTCCTGGCCATAGTCCGTCTCGCATCCCCAATAGGGCGGGTCGAGATAGAACAGCATGCCCTCGCGGTCGTATCGCCGGATGAAGTCGGCGAACTGCAGCTGCTCGATGACGACGCCGGCGAGACGCTCGTGGATGTCGGCCAGCATCGGCTCGAGCGTCGATACGTTGAAGCGCGCGGCCTGGCGTGGAGCAACGCCGAACGATCGACCCTCGACCTTCCCGCCGAACGCCAGCTTTTGGAGGTAGAGGAAGCGCGCTGCGCGCTGCAGGTCGGTGAGCCGATCGGCGGGCAGCGCGCGCAGCCGATCGAACTCTGCCCGGCTGGCAACGCGGAATCGCAACATGTCGATAAAGTAGGCGTAGTGCTCCTGCAGCACCCGAAAGAAGGTGGCGACGTCGCCCGAGACATCGTTGATGATCTCAGCAGTCGGCCGACGCCGTCGGCGCAGGAAGATGCCGCCCATACCGACGAACGGCTCGGCATAGCCGTCGTGCGGCGTGCGCTCGATGATGGGGACGATCCGGCCGGCCAGGTTGCGTTTGCCGCCTATATAGCCAGCGGCAGGCTTCACCGGAGCAACCGGCGTTGACGAGATATTCATGGGTGCATGTCTCCATGTCCCCGCCCGTGGCACGGGTGCGGGGCGTACCGGCTGGGCCGGCTAGGGCGTGGCGAGCTATGCACTCGTCGGATGGCCGGGTGGCAACCCGGTCGCCCCCGCTCCGCCCTAAGCCACTGCTAAGACAGCCACGGATGTTGTAGGCTCCCGGGCTACAGCAGCGCCTCGGGAACGTTTATGCCAGCGATCGCGGGGTTATTCGGGCTGGTGCTCGGGCATGCGGTCCGTTCGATCGAAGCGGATCAGCTCACCTCCGGCGAAGATCGCCGCGATCGGGCCCCAGCCTGCGCGTGGACCGTCGTCGAACGCGCCGAGGAAGCCATTTAGGATGCCGATCACGCCAGTCCGGATCACGCCGTCGATCTCACCGACTTGCACCGTCGGGTGTTCCGCGATCGCCGTGTTGCACGACGGCCGGTGCGAGATCAGCTTATCCATGAATGACCGATCGCGGGCGACCAGGTCGTTGAGGAAATCAATGACCAAATCGGTTTCCGGCCGGATCGGCATTGGGTCGCTCCCTCTCGATCAGGCGGCCGCGGGCACGGGCGGCGCCGACTGGCGCTCGTAGGGCCGGAAGGCGATCGCCTCCTGGCCGAACCAGTCATTCACCTCGAGCAGGCGCGTTTGCAACGGCTCGATCTCCGAAAAGTGAAAGACGTCGGCCGCTTGGGCGACATTTCCGAACCCTCCGGTCACCTGCGGCACCACGCCCAGCAGCACTGGCGGCACCCGATGGGCGGCGAGGATATCGTCGCGTGTCGTGTTCTTGATGCCGAGGAACTCGTCCTTCGCAGCCGCTTCGCCCACCGGCACGACCTGGACGCCGTCCTTCTTGCCGTTCGGGATGTGCAGGAAGAGGTTGCGGAAATTGCCGGGGCCCTTCGAGTTGGCCATCGCCTCCTCGAGCGCGTCGGCGTCGGCTTCCTTGAAGCCCGCCTCCGACACGTAAAGGATAAACCCCGCGTGGCTGCCATTGACGAAATACCGTCGACGGAAAATCGTCGCTGCTTCGTTCAACAGCCCCGACTGCAGCGCCGATAGATATTCGGGCAGGCCATAAATCTCCTGCGCGAGATCCGGCTCCCAGAGCTGGAACACCTTGCCCGCCCGAAACGCCGTCTCCTGCCTCCAACCCGGGTTCCACCAATAGACGCCGTCCTCGACGCCGCGACGGGTATAGACCGCCGGCGAGTTGAGCAGCGCCATCGGCCGCCCGGCGAGATTGTCACGCTGCTCGAGATACCCGTTGCCCATCGCGAGGAAGTTGAGCGCGAACTCCCCGAAGTTGCGACGATCGAGCCAGCGCGACGGGACGAAGAACCGCGCGAGCTGGTTGCGCTTGTAGATCAACGCCGATTGGTGATGCGGCGACATGCGATAGGTGCGCGCCAGCGCGCGCATCGGGACCGGGGGCTCGTACCAGCGGCCGTTGTTCATGCATTCGGCATTGAGCAGGAAGTCGCGCCGGTCGAGCACTGCCTCCGGGTCGCCGAACCGGAACGCCCGGCCTCTCGCGACGGCCGGGCTCGCGGCGCCGCTGGCGACGATCGCGGTACCGGGCGAACTCGCCTCGGCCGGAGCTGCGGTTTCCGTCGTCTGTACCATGGCCGATGATCCTCATTCGGGACTTGGTGGTCGCTCCCCCGATCGGGTCGAGCGGTTCGTTGTGCAGGGCATGCATGATCGCCCAGGCAATGTCGGCATGGCCGGTGTCGCCGGCGCGACTGGCGACATAGGTGACCTGGCGCTGAGACGCGGTCAGCTCCGCGCGGATCGACATGAACGCCGCGGCAACGTCGGTCGCGCCGGCGTCGAACTCTAGCCGGCCTTCCGACATGACATTCTTGGCCTTCAGCACCATCTGCGTCTTCAGCGGAACCGAATAATCGAGCCGCTTCGCGGTGGGGAAGTGCGCGACCACAAGCTGCCAGACCGACGCCCCGACGCCCGTGCTGTCAATGCCGATATATTCAACGTCGTAGCGCTCGAGCTGGTCGAGGATAAGCTTGGCCTGCGCCTGAAAGTCGCCCTTGATGCGGTGCTTCTCGAGCAGCCGGAACGTTCCCCCGGGCGCGAGCGGTGCGGCGAGCACCGCAAGCGCGCCGTCGTCGCCGGCCGCGCTCTCCTGCGGATCATAGCCGAGCCAGACCTTTCCGGCATACGGGCGCAGCGCATAGGGGTCGAAATCCGCGTGCCAGGAATCCCAGCTGTCGACCATGCACCGGCGCATTAGATTGAACGGGAACATCGACTGGCTGTCGTCGACGAACTGGCAGAGGAAGAGATTGTCGAATTCGTCCGGCGAATAGTCGATGCGTAACTCGTCGATATCGAAAAGGTCGCAGCCCTTCGCCTCCGCATCGAGGATGGTGACGATCTGGCGCCACATCCGGTCGGCGCCGTCTACGCCGTCGCGGAGCGCGACGTGGCTGATGTCGAACGAGGACTTCTCGCCCTTTGGGCGGTTGCGATTGAAGCGTTCGCCCGACCAGCGCTTGTAGGCTTCGTGATTGATGGTCGACGGTGTCGAGAAATAGGTTTTCCGGTACCGCTTCTGGCTCGCCATCGCGCTCGCGACCTTGTCGAGCTGCTCGAAGCCGTGGATCCAGAACGCTTCGTCGATGTAGACATCGCCGTGGTAGCCCTGCGCAGTGCGATAATTGGTCCCGAGGAAATACAGCTTCGCGGGCTCGCCGCCGGGCCCGGCGACGCCGTCGAGCTCGAGGATGATCGGATCGCCTTCGAGCTTCACGCCGGTCACCTCGGCGACGAACGCCACGATATATTGGCGGAAGATATTGGCCTGGGCGCGACTGGCCGAAATGAAGATCTGGTTATTGCCGGTGTCGATCGCGCGCATGAGCGCCTCGCGAGCGAAATAGAAGGTCGCGCCGATCTGGCGGGACTTGAGGATGAACCGGGTCGAAAGCGCGGTGCCATCGCGCCAGTCGAGCTGATATCCGAACAGCCCCTTTTCGAATGCCGCCTGCAAAGCGAGCTGGTGCTCCTCCGTCAGGTGGTTCTTCTGGGCCTTCTTCCGCTCGCCGGCATTGCGGTTAGCGACGCGCGGGTTGAGATCGCCTTCGTGTCCGCCCGGCGCGTCGTAGCGGCGCACGCGCGCGGTGCGCTCGAGCTGGCGACCTAGCGCGTCGAGCACCTTCAGGTCCTGCCCGGTCATGTGCTCCTTCCACACGACAAGCTGCATCCGAGCCTCGAGCGATTGCTCGATCCGTGAGAGCGGCGACGTCAGGTCCCATGCGTCGCGGGATTTCCAGCTGCGGACAGTCGGCTCGGCGAGCTCGAGCACCTCGGCGATCTGCGCACAGTCGTAACCCGCCCAATAGAAATGGCGGGCCTTACGCCTGGCGTCGAAGGGGATGCTTCCGATCGGGGTCATCGAGGCGGACGCTAACCGCGCCAGCGCGCTCGTCCGCCTCGGCGCTGTTGTAGGCGCGGCCGCTACAACAGCCCCGCGTTGCGGTTTCGTCGCCCCCGAGTGCCTGTTGCGGTCTCAGGCGCGGCTGGGTGTCCCTCCCCTTCGTCCAGTCGCACCTTCTGGATCGAGCAGGAGCGCGCGAGCACGCCATGGCCAAAACGAAGTCCTTCCGCGTCGCCGTCGAGGGCGACACCGTCGACGGTCGCACGATCGAGCGCAGCTGGCTGACGGATATCGCTGCGACCTACAATCCCGCCACCTACGGCGCGCGCGTCAACAAGGAACACATCGTCGGCCTGTCCGGCGCCGAACCATTCAAGGCTTATGGCGACGTCGTCAGCTGCTCGACCGAAGAGATCGACATGCAGCTCGGCGGCAAGACCGTGAAGCGGCTGGCGCTGCGCGCCGAGATCGATGCGACCGACGATCTGATCGCGCTCAATCGCGATCGCCAGAAGATCTACACCTCGATCGAGGTGGCGCCGAATTTCGCCAACACCGGCAAGGCGGGCCTGGTCGGCCTCGCCGTGACCGACACGCCGGCGTCGCTCGGCACCGAAGTGCTCAGCTTCGCGCTCAAGCATCCGGGCCTCAGCCCCAATCTTCCGACGCCCAAGGATGCCGCCAACATCTTCTCCCTCGGCCTCGAGACCACCTTCGAGCTCGCCGACGCCCAGGCGGAGAGCTCGGGCTTCGCCAGCATCGGGGATGCGATCAAGGCGGGCTTCGCCACGCTCGCCGCCACCTTCAAGCCTGCCCCGGCAGTCGTGACGCCGCCCGTCGTGGAAGATCCGAAGACGCCGGCGAACGATAACGATCTCGCCGCATTCGCCACCAAGATCGGCGATCAGGTCGCGTTTGCCGTCGCGGCCGCGGTGAAGCCCGCCAATGACGCGATCGCCGCGCTGACCGCGGATTTCGGGACGCTCAAGGCTTCGGTCGAGAGCACCGATATCGATCCGGGCTCGCAGCGCCGGGCGGCGTCGGGCGGCAAGACCTACGCCCTGACCGACTGCTGATCGGCGCCAGCCCCCGATCGCCGCCCGCCCTTCCCGCTTCGTTTCTCGAGGAATCGCCCGATGCGCAACGACACCCGCCGCCTCTTCAACGCCTACGCCGCTCAGCTCGCGGTGCTCAACGGCGTCGACGACGCGACCCAGAGCTTCACGACCGCGCCGTCCGTCCAGCAGACGCTCGAGGACCGCATCCAGGAATCGAGCGACTTCCTGTCGCAGGTCAACAGCACGCCCGTTCCCGAGATGCTCGGCGACAAGATCGGCCTCGGCATCGGCAGCCCGATCGCGAGCCGCACCAATACCGCGACCACGGACCGCGCGCCGATCGATCCGTCGACGCTCGACGATACCGGCTACCAGCTGTTCCAGACGAACTTCGACACCTTTCTCAAGTACGCGAAGCTCGACATGTGGGCGAAGTTTCCGGACTTCCAGGAGCGGATCCGCAACGCCATCCTGCGCCGCTGCGCGCTCGATCGCATCCTGATCGGCTGGAACGGCACGACCGCGGCCGCGGCAACCGATCGCGCGGCGCACCCGAACCTCTCCGACGTCAATAAGGGCTGGATCCAGCATCTGCGCGAGGACAAGCCCGCGCATCTGATGTCGTCCGGTGCGACCAACGGCACGATCAAGATTGGCGGCGCCGGTGACTATGCGACGCTCGACGCGCTGGTCTGGGACCTCAAGGAAAGCGCTTTGCCGAGCTGGGCCGTCGCCGATACCGAACTGGTCGCGATCTGCGGGCGCGATCTCCTCCACGACAAGTATTTCCCGCTGATCAACGCCGATCGCGATCCGACCGAGCAGGTCGCGCGCGACGTCATCATGTCGACGAAGCGCTTGGGCGGTCTGCCCGCGGCGACCGTCCCCGGCTTCCCCGCCGGTGCGGTCACCGTCACCCGCTTCGACAACCTGTCGGTCTATTGGCAGGAAGGCAAGCGCCGCCGGACGATCGTGGACAACGCCAAGCGCGACCAGATCGAGAACTACGAGAGCTCGAACGAGGCCTATGTCGTCGAAGATTACGACTACATGTGCCACGCCGAAAACATCACGATCCTCTGATGAGCCCGGCGCGCCTTCACCGCGATCGCGTCCTCGCCGCTCCCAAGCCGAAGAAATCCGGCAAGGGGGCGGCCTCGGCGCCGGCCGTCGAGCCGGTCAACCGCGAGCTCACGCCCGCGCAGCGTCACCGGGCCCGCGTGCTCGGCGAGACGACGGCGATCGCCGTCGCCGCGGCGCCGATCGCAGCCAAAGTGGCGCGCGGTATCGGCGCGAGCGCCTACGAGCTGATGCGCGCGCGGCTCGGCGTCGATCTGCGCCGGCTGAAGGAAATTCAGTCGATCGAGCGCAAGATCGCGCTGAAGGCCGAGCTGCTGCCTGGCTACGCGGATTGGATCGCCGGCGTGCTCGCGGCCGACACCGACGCCCAGGACGACATTCTGGTCCAGGCGATGGTCTGGACGATCGACGTCGGCGACTATGTCGCCGCGCTTCCCCTTTGCGCGCACGTACTGCGCCACAAGCTCACCCTGCCCGAGCGTTTCAGTCGCACGCCGGCCACGCTGATCGCGGAATTGATCGCCGAAGCTGCGCTCAAGTCGCTCGGTCAGGGTGAAACCTTCGATCTCGACGTGCTGGTCGAGGTCGAACTCCTCACCGAGCTCGAGGACATGCCGGACGAGGTCCGCGCGAAGCTGATGAAGGCGATCGGCATCGTCCAGGCAAAGCGCGCGTCGGATCTTCCGGCCGATGCCGACGGGCCTGCCGGTCAACGACGCGCTGCGCTCGAGCGGGCGCTGTCCGTCCTGCGTCGCGCGCTCGAGCTCAACAAGAACATCGGCGTGAAGAAAGAAATCAGCCGGCTCGAGGCCGAGGTCCGCGCCTCGGTCCCGCCGGCCTGAATGTAACTGGCTCGCCCCCCGGCGCTCGGGGGGCGGAGATGAACCCGAGCGGACCGCTTCGCGCGCCCGGCTCGCGGTGCGCCTCCTCACCCCCCGCTAGGGGGCGGGCACGACCAGAGGATCCTCGTGGCCGGCTTCGTCGCCTCTCCCCCGCCGCCTACAGCCGGGTCCGCCGATGCGGTCGAGGCCGATGGCTGGTTTCCCGCTGTCTCGCTGGCAGCGCTGCGCGATTCGATGCGCGTAGGGACGGCAGTGACGGATGCGCGCCTGCGCGACGCCATCCTGGGTGCCATGCTGACCGCGATGACCGACCTCGCCAGTTGGCAGGACCGCGCACAAGCAGCCGGCGCCGCGGATCTCGCCAGCGTGCCCGATCGCAATTCGCTAGGTGCCTCCCGCATGCTCGGCGGCCAGCCGAGGCTCGTCCAGCTGTGGCGCCGTGCGATCGCAAGCTACGCGATGGCCGACCTCGCCGAGACGCAACGTCCCGTCGCGGCCACCTTCGACGGTCGACAGCGCGCCGAAGAGGAATCGGTCACCGCCGAGGAGCACCGACGCAACGGGCTGTCCGCTATTCGCGACATTCTCGGCCGCACGCGCAACCGGGTGAGCCTGCTGTGACCGCCGTTACCGTCACCGCCTTCGCCGAGGAGAGCCTGGACGCTCTCGTCTGGCGAGCGATCGGGCAAGGCCCGGGCGCGGTCGAGCTTGTGCTCGCGGCGAACCCCGGGATCGCGGCGACGTCGGCTGCGCTCGTCGCCGGCGCGATCGTCACCATTCCCGACATCGCCGCGACGCCGGCGACGGTCGACCTCGTCAACTTGTGGGATTGAGCTGATGGAAGACTTCGCTCTGGTCGCGATCGCGATGCGCTCGGTACGGCTATACGCCTTCGTGTTGACGCTGGCCATCATGTGGTGCTGGGGCAGCAGCCTTTGGCGGATCGTCCGCGGTCGTGCGCCGCAAAGCTCGCTCGTCGCGCCCGAAACGCCCGAGCAGGTCGGCCTAACGCGCGAGCGCACGCGTGCGACCTGGGCAGTAGCGGCCTTCGGCATCTTCCTGATCCAGATCCGCTGGTTGACGCCATGGCTTCCGCCGATCGCTTCGATGCGGATCTGGCTTGCCGGTATCTCGATCGTCGATGGAGTGTTGCTCGCAGCGATCATTCAGCATGGTCGCGCGGATCCACGCTTCGAGCTGCGCCGCACGAGCCTGATCTGGGCCTCGGTCTTCGCCCTTTGCGTGCTCTTCGCGATCGTCAGCGCGTGATCGCCTGGCTTGTCCCGCATATGCCGGTCGTCTTCGGCCTCGCGGCCGGAACGCTTGCGAAATTCGGCCTCGATCTCGACGGCGGGATGCTGATCGCACGCAAGGCGGTCGCGCATATGATGATGCTCGCGTTCCTCGGGCTCATCGCCGAGGCCGCCAACGATGCGGTCAACAGCGCGCCGACCGTCCGCGCCGTCGTTGGTGCATCGGCCGCGCTGCTCTCGGCGCAGCTTGTCTCGCGGTACCGCGCCTGGGCCGATCAGCAGGCCGTCAATCGCCTTCCCAATCCCGGAGATCCGAAGTGACGATCCAGCAACAGATCGCCGCCGTCATGGCGCGCGAGGGCGACTATTCGAACAATCCCGCCGATCGCGGCGGGCCGACGCGGTTCGGCATTACCCAAGCGATCGCGCGCGCCGAAGGCTATCTGGGCGACATGGCGGCGCTGCCGCAATCGATCGCGGCCGGGATCTACCTCAAGCGCTACTGGACCGACGTCCATTTCGATCTCGTCGGGGCAATCGCGCCGCTCGTCGGCGCCGAGATGTTCGACACAGGCATCAACTGCGGGCAGGCGACGGCAGCGAAGTTCTTGCAGCGGTCGCTCAATTTCTTCCAGGGCAGCGGCCTCGATATCGACGGCGTCATCAATCCCAAGGGTGCGACGCTGACCGCTCTGGCCGCTTTCCTCGCCTCGCGCCGCACGCAGGACGGCGAGCACGTCCTCGTCTGCCAGCTCAACTGCCTTCAGGACGGGCGCTACGTCGAGCTCGTCGAGAGCAATCCCGCCCAGCGCACGTTCGCCTTCGGCTGGGTACGCAACCGCGTGGAGACCCCCGCATGATCAAGATCCTCGACTTCCTCGGCCTCGCCAAGGTCAAGATCGCGCTCGACGTGATACTTCTGCTGCTGATCCTGGCGCTCATCGGCTGGGCGTGGCGCGGCTATGCCGATCGCGATCGCATGGTCGCCTGGGGAAACACCGTCTGCGCATCGGCCGGCGCCGAGCTGCAGCCTGCCAAGGACGTGCGCGGCACCGCCTGCCAGACGCGCATCGCCGCGCTCGCCAAGGAAGAGCACGATACCGCGGTCCAGACCGCGCAGATCCTGGTCAAGGCGTCGGCCGATCATGATGCGAAGGCGTCGGCCGACAGCGTCGCGCTAGTCGCGGGTGCCACGAACCTGCGCGCCGCCAGATCCACGATGGAGAAGACCAATGCAGAAATCGGTTCGGACGATCATGTTGGCGGCGATTGGTTTCGCAGCCTCAATCGGCTTGGCGGCTTGCAGCCACCCGGTCGTTGAACCGCCTTCGAGCGCGCCCGCGGCGATCGCCGTCAGGGACGTTCCGCCGTCGGACCTCCTCGCCTGCCCGGTCGCGCCGGCCGGATTTCCGGAGGACGCCAGTGCTACCATGCCCCCCGGCGTCCGGAGCGTGGCGATCGGGCTTGCGACCGCCTATGCCGATGTCACGCTGCAGCTTGTGCGGCTGATCGACTGGACCGCCCCGGCGACGTGCGCGCTGCCTGGGCCTGCGGCGACGTCGCCGTGAGGAAGCCCGACAGCCTCCGCGCCGCGCTGGTCGCGGCGATCCCTACCCTGTCGGTCGATCCGGATCGCTTCATCGTCTACGTCAAGGACGGCAAGCTGGTGTCGCGCTGGACGACGTCGCCGGCGTTCGAATATCGCTATCGACTCGTCGTCGGCCTGCTCGACTTCGCCGGCGATCCCAATGTCGTGTTTCTGGCGCTGATGGATTGGGTGCGGACCAACCAGAACGACATCCTCGTTCCCGACCGCGACGAGGACGGTTTGACATTCGCGGCCGATATCCTCGATCCGAGCACGGCCGACATCTCGATCGAGCTGCAGCTGACCGAGGCCGTCGTCACGACAGCCCGCCCGGGTGGCGGCTGGGACCTCGCTTATGTCGACGAGCCCGCCGATGCGACGTACGGGCTCGCGGCGTTCAACGGTGCGCCGGAACCGCCCGCGCCGCTTGGCGAGGTCTGGCTCGGTGATACCAAGATCATCGGGTGATGGAACCCTCCGACCTCGATGCGCTGGGCAAATGGGTGGCGGAGATCACGCATCACCTTTCGGCCGGGGAAATGCGCGCGCTCAGTCGTCGCGTCGGCACGATACTCCGAGCCGCCAATGCGAAGCGCGAAAAGGCCAACAAGACCCCGGAAGGCGGCGCGATGGCGCCGCGCAAGGCGGCGCGCGAGCGGCGGGTCAAGGCCGAGCTCAGCGCCGGAAAGGGCGCGGTCCGCAAGAAGCTGATGTTCCAGAAAATTCCGGGGCAGCGCTTTCTCAAAACGATCCCGAGGTCTGACGGCGTCGACGTCGGCTTCGTCGGCGCGATCGGCAGGATCGCACGCGTCCACCAGTATGGCCTTCGCGACAAGGTTAGCCGCGAGCCGGGCGCCAAGATGGCGCAATACGCCGAACGCCCGCTGCTGGGCGACACCGAGGTCGATCGCGAGGCTGTGCTCGAGCTCGTATATGATCATCTCTCGAGACGCTGATCGCGGCTAGCGCCCGTGCCTCGATATGCTATTATCGTTTTCTACCAGTTGCGTGGCGTTGGGTTTCTCTAGCTCGCGAGACTGCCGTCATGCACATTCGTTTTCTAACCCTACTTCCTTTAGCGCTCTGCTCGGGTTGCGCCGGCCTTCATTTCAATGGCGGCCGCTCTGACGACGCCCTGACGTACTACGAGCCTGTTCCGTTCGCGGCGGTCAAGATCGCCGCCGATTGCAGTGCGTCGGTTGATGTCGTCATCCTGCCTGGCAAGGCGCGATCGGTCGCGTTCCATTCAGGGTTCGGGTCCGCCAAGCTGGGTGTCACGCTGTCGGGCGGGATGATCACGCAGGTCAATCAGGAGACGGACACCAAGATCCCCGAAACGCTGACCGCCGTGGCCGGATTGGCCAAAGCAGCGACCGGCGTCGGGGCGGCGCTAAACCCCGCGGGCGGCGGCTCGCCGGGTGTCGTCGCGCCGCCAGCCCCAAAGTGCGCGCCTGGTGTGAAGCTCTATCAGATCGTGGTCGACCAGGCGGGTCATGTTACGACGGACAGTCTAGCGACGCTCAGCTATGCCGCCGTCCAGGCTCAAGAAGATCTCGCTATCCCCGATGCTTCCGCAATACCGGTTCAGCCGGATGCGTCGAAGGGCGCGCCGGTGGGACCCCCGAAACTGCCGGTCAAGCCGCCCGTCCCTGACTGACGTCCTCTCGCTGTTGTAGCGGGAGCCCCTACAACAGCCGCGCGTGGCGCGCGCAGCTGCTCGCGCGCGACATGCCGCGTCTATGTCCGATCTCTTTTCCAGCTCGACGCCGATCGACCTTTCGCGCCTGCCCGTGCCGGTCTTCATCGACCAGCCGAGCTTCGAGACGATCAAGGCGAGGAAGCTGGCGCAGCTCATGGCGCGTTGTGCCGCCGCGGGCATCGCGTTCGATGCGACGGTCGAATCGGACCCGGCGATGAAGCTGGTCGAGGTCGCGGCCTATGACGAGCTGCTGCTTCGCCAGGAAGTCCAGGACGCCTGCGCCGCGAACCTGCTAGCATTCGCGACCGGGCCGATCCTCGATCACTTGGGCGCCCTCGAGGACGTCCAGCGCCTGACCGTCACGCCGGCGGATCCGGCGACGGGCGCGGATGCCGTCCTCGAGAGCGACGACGACTTCCGCAAGCGCATCGTACTCGCGCCCGAGAGCTTCAGCGTCGCCGGGCCCGAGCTGGCCTATGTCTTCTTCGCCAAGTCGGCCTCTGGCGGCGTTGCCGATGCCAGCGCGATCAGCCCGAACCCGGGCGAGGTCCTGGTGAGCGTGCTGTCGGCCGATGGCGACGGCACCGCCTCGGCCGAGCTGGTCGCCGCAGTCTCCGCGGTCGTGACCTCGAAGCCCGTCCGTCCGCTGACCGACGCGGTGACCGTTCAATCGGCGCAGATCGTCCCCTACGAGGTCGACGCGACACTCTACACCTATGCAGGCCCCGACAGCAGCATCGTCCTCGCCGCGGCCCTCGCCGGGATCGCCGCCTATCAGGCTGAATCGCGGAGCCTCGGCCGCAGCGTCACCCTGTCGGGTCTCAACGCGTCGATGAAGGTCGAGGGCGTCCAGCGCGTCGTGCTCCATTCGCCGGCCGAAGACGTGAATTGCGATCCCACCCAGGCGGCGAACTGCACCGGCTCCTCCGTAGCACTGGGTGGCAATGCCAACTGACGCGCCGTCTCTGCTGCCGCCCAATGCGACGCCGCTCGAGCGCGCGCTCGAGCAGGCAACGGCGCGCGTCGACACGATCGAGACGCCGATCGCCACGTTGTGGGATCCGGCGACGATCGCGCCCGACCTGCTCCCCTGGCTGGGCTGGGCGCTTTCGATCGATCGTTGGGAGACCACGTGGTCGGTCGACGAGAAGCGCGCGGCCGTCGCGGCCGCGATCGCGATGCAGCGCCGAAAGGGCACGCGGGCGACTGTCGAATCGGTGATGGCATCGTTCGACGAGCTGCTCGAGCTGGTCGAATGGTGGGAGCAGACGCCGCGCGTCACCCCGCATACCTTCGAGCTGCGCCTACCGATGGACGGCGCCGGCGGAACGCGCAGCACGGCTGCGTTCGCCGAGGCGATTATTCGCGAGGTGTCGAAGGTCAAGCCGCTGCGCTCGCACTTCGCGCTGCTCCAGACGATCGCCACGACCGCGCAGATCGGCGTGATCGGCGCCGCGCGACTCACGCTCGCCGCGCGCTTCGACGGCATTGGCGCCCCCGATACGAGCCAAGCCTGGTCGACCTTCCTTCAGACTGAGCACGGCGAGCCCCTGCAGCTCGAGGACCTGAGCAGCTTCCTACAGGAGGAGTCCGCATGACGACACCCGCGATCGGGCTCACCATCACGACCGGCGGGCTGCTGCGCTTCACCCAAGCGCAAGAAGGGCAACCTGTTGACCTGACGATCTCGACCGTCGGTTTCGGCTCGGTGCCCTTTGTGCTCGCGCCGACGCTGACTTCGGTACCCGGCGAGATCAAGCGGATCGCCAGCATCGCGGGCATCGTTCAGGATGACTCGATCGTCCACCTGACCGTGCGGGACGATAGCTCGGACACCTACATCGTCTATGGCGTTGGGCTCTACCTCGCCGACGGCACGCTGTTCGCGGTCTATGGGCAGGCAACGCCGATCCTGCAGAAGTCGGTGCTGTCGTCAGTCTTCCTCGCGCTCGATCTCAAGTTTCCCGCGGTCGACGTGACGTCGATCGTCTTCGGCGACACCAGCTTCATCGATCCGCCCGCGGCCGAGGACACCAAGGGCGTCGCGAAGATCTCAACGCAGGCGCTTGTCGACGCCGGCACCGACGATCTGACGATCGTCACTCCTAAGAAACTCGCTGCACGACTCGCCGCGGCGATCGGTAGCTTCGTTTACGGCTCCCGAAAAATCCAGACCAGCGGCCTCGCAAGCGGTGGGGGCGACCTCACCGCCGACCGCACGATCGGCGTTCTGGCGGCGTCGTCTGCCGATGCGGTCGCCGGCTCCGCTGCTGATCGAGCTATGACGCCGGCTGCCGACCTTGCTGCGCTCGATGCGCGCCTGGGCGCCGGATCGCCGACCGCCTTCGCCAAATCAATGCTTGCAGCGGTGAGCGCGACCGCGACGCGCGCGCTGATCGGGCTCGGCAATGTCGCGACGCTCAATGTTGGCGCTGGCGGCGGGATCGATGCGGACAAGCTCGATGGCCAGGAGGGCGCCTATTACCTGGCTGTCGTCGCCTCGGGGTCGAACGCCCAAGGAAGCTGGCGAAAATTCAGCGACGGTTGGATCGAGCAGTGGGGCACCCAGGCCATTGCCGGCAACGGCAACACCGTAATCATGCTGCCGATCCCGTTCCCGACGCAAAACGTCTGGTCGGCTGTCGCGGGCGGAAACTCTAATAACGACGCGCAGGACAACTATCCGATCGCGTCCGTCCCATTCGCGCTCGACCGCATCAACGTCCACAATGCGTGTGACGACGCGGTCAACACGCCCTTTTACGCCAAGGGTTTCTGACGATGGCCAAGATCTCTGCTTTCACCGCCTCGACGGCGTTGGCGTCGGGTAGCTTCATTCCTTTTGTCGAGAAGCAGGGCGACGGCACCTTCAAGAACCGGAAGGTGGCGACGGATCAGATCCCGCTGCGCGATGCGACGGGCAAGAACCTGTGGGACAAAAGCACGGCCGTCCCCGGCTATCGCTTTTCGCCGGCCACCAACACGATCGTCGCCGACGCCACCTACCGATCGACCGGCTTTATCTACGTCGGCGCCGGGGTAACGGTCACGGTCTCGGGTGTCGAAACTACGCGGAATGTCGCCGCCTTTGCGACGAACGACGTGACCGCGGTCGGCGTCAACCTCGCCGCGACGAATGCGGGATTGGCTACCGTCACGATGCCGGCCGGAAAGCCGTGGCTGTGGGTCAACATCACCGACGATGGTGCCGCGGCGACGACCTATGACGGCGCCGTCCAGGTCGAGGTCGCGCCCGCCGCAACGTCCTACGAGGCGTACAAGCGCGTGATCAGTCGCGCCCAGGTCGAGCATGGCCCGGACTTCCCGGTAATGGTCGCGGCGACCGGCAAGAACCTGATCGACGTCTCCAAGGTCAATTTCGTCAAGCGCGTTTCGGTGAGCGTACTCGCGATCCAGGCGGATACGGTCGGGATCGCATGCACCGATTGGATCCCGGTGAAGGCGGGGCAGAGCTACATCCTTTCGGGTGCCGGCGTGTATGCGGGCAGTTCGACCTACCAAGGCTGTTTCTTCCCGAGCTACGGCGTCAACGCCGCGGTCAGCGCCCTGCAGTTCATCGCCCCGGTTTCCGGTCAGGGGCAGCTGTTCGTCGCACCGGCCGACGGGTTCGTGGTCCTCAACCTCAAGAAGGCGGGAAGCGCCGTCGCCGCCACGACGCTCGACGGGACGGCGCAGCTCGAGGCTGGCGAGATCGCGACGGCCTACGAGGTGTTTCAGGCGCGCCGGATCATCCCGAACGACAACCTGCCCTATCAGCTCGTTGCCTTGATGACCGGATCGGCTGCCTCGGCAGGGTCGGGCGTGCTCAATGACACGGCATGGTACACCTATGTCGAGGGCGAGCCGCAGCCCACGAACCGCGATAAGCTGCCGAAATTCGTTGGGCATCAGCTGCGCAAGGACAAAGACTATTGCATCGCCGTCACCGGAACCTCGCTGACCTCACGGTCGGACGAGATGACGACGCCGCGCGCAAATCCGCAGAACCGCCCGCCCCTCGCACACGCCAACAATCTGTTCTCGCTGATCGTCGACAAGGTCATGTGGGACGGCCAGAAATACAGCCGATACGACGATGCGGCGATCATCACCGAGATGGTCGGCGCCTGGGCGACGTCGGCGACCCTTCCGGAATGGGATGACGCCACCTATCGCTCGAGCTTCACTCGCTATTCGGCCACCGCCGGCGCCAAGGTGAAGATGACCGTGCCGATCGGCGCCTGGCAGTGGAACATGATCTATCGCACCGACAGCGCGGCGAGCAGCCAGGTATCCGTCGCGATCGACCTCGGCAACGGCAAGATGCAGGTTTTCGACGTCGCTAGCCAGACGTGGGTGGAAGCGAACGGCTATATCTTCTCGATGGTCGAGAGCGCGCCGGTCGCCAGCAACATCGCGGTTCCCGACCCCTCGAGCGGCGCGACGAACACGATCAGCATCCAGACCAAATCGAACACGACCTATCAGAAGCGTCTTAAGTTCCGTTGCAAGGGCGACGCCGTCGACAGTCGAACCGCCGTCAAAGCTGTGACATTTACGGCCGTCGCCGCGGGGCGCTTCAACTATTGGGGCTGCGAGTGGTCGCCGCGCCAATATATGATCACGGTGATCAACGCGGCTCGCGGAAGCCATAATACGGACGCGAGCACCGTGCGCGGGCTCCCGAAATTTCAGGATAACGAGCTTTGGGGCTTCAAGCCCGACCTGGTCTACTTCGAGCTGCCGATCCACAACGACGGTGCCAGCAACGCCGCCGCCTATGCGGCCGGGCAATGGGAGCGCCTGACGAACAACTACGTCTTCAACACCGACTATGCGCTTTCGATGAAGTCGCGGTCGCAGGCGCTCAACGGATATGTCCCCGAAATCGGCATGTGGACCCCCACGATCTGCTACGGTTTCGGCGGGATCGCCGAAGATGGCACGCTGATCGCCGGCCAGCAGAACGACGGCTCGATGATGACGGCGCTCGATAAGTTCGCCCAGGCGGTCGCTTGGGTTCGGCAGAATCATCCCGAGGTCGTCTGCGTCCATGCGGTGCAGCGCTGGGTCGACGCCTGCAAGGCGCTCTACAATGGCGACATGAAGGCCGCGACGCAGGCGAGCAGTCGAACCGGACCGTCGCTGTCGAACGATGGAGATCATCCTAACGATATTGGAACCAAGGTGCTCGCCAAGCCGGTACTCGGACCGCTCAGCCTTATCGAATGACCACTGTTACTCGCTACTCCTTCAATCGCATTAGTCCTTTGAGGCTCCCGTCCAACCGGAATCAACGGCGAACATCTCAATTAAGTCGATCGCGTCCGAAACCGATTCCAGCATACCGAGAAGGGCTGGCAATACGCTAATATTTTCAAGCACGCCGAGTTCGTTGAACCTCAAGTCGGCGTCGATTTTGAAGCTCTCGATCGTAACGCCGCCGGCACCAAACGCGGCGAGGTTGAACGATTGGCCCATCTGAAAAGTAAATTCCGAGCCCGCGATGCTATTGCGATTGCGGTCCCGAGCAACGAAATCATAAACTTTCTGCGGAACGAGTACGGGGATCAGCAGCCGGTGCTTGTCGCGAACGTCAAGTTTGTTGAGAGCCCAAATATTATCCTTGCCGCCTTTGTACGGCTGGATTTTCTCGACGATGAATTGACCGATACCTGGGAAAGCCAGCTCGAGGGAGGCATTGCGGCCCTTACCCTTACCGCCACGGCCGCATGAAGAGCATGGTTCCTGGCCTTCTGTCCGGAAGGACAGCTCGAGCTCGTCTCGTGTCTCACCCATAGGGAATGTCAGACGAGTTGTCGTCGATCCCAATATCTCGCTGATTGCGTAATCCAGGGTCGATTTGAGATTGTGAACAGCGTCCCCAATCAAAAGTACGAGCGTCGACGGCAAGCCATCCAGTGATGCCACTCGGACGATCTGTCCCGGTCCATCGGCGCTGTCCTCGACTATGAGCTGACAATAGTCCGTTCCAAGAAAATGCCGCCAGCATGCAATAAGGTTTTTAATATGTTGGTCGGCCCAATCGAGCTTTATCCGGGCGTTTCCGAACCTATCAGTTGAATCAACCAAGCGCCGTCCCTTCCTGAAAATCGATGGTCGTCTGGGAGCCAATCACACCAGGCTCGAGACTATTTGTCGATCGTAGGTCGGCAACCCGCCCGATGTCGCGCGCCGATGCAAGTTCTCCCTTTGGCATCGGCGGCGGCTGTTGTAGCGCAACCGCCTACAACAGCCGCCCCGCGCATCGTCTCACAACTCGCTGCACGCTGTTCGGCGATGCGCCAACAACATGATCCCACAGAGCCTGGTGAGCTGATCCGCTTCGGCACGATCGCCAGTGTCGATCTTGCAGCGGGCCGCTGCACGGTTGTCGCTGGCGGTGTCGTGACCGGCCCGATCCGCTGGGTGGCCGCGCGCGCCGGCGCGACGCGGACCTGGTCGCCGCCCACGATCGGCGAGCAGGTCGTGCTGCTCGCGCCGGACGGCGAGGTCGCCGGCGCGATCGCGCTGCTCGGCGTCTCGAGCATCGCCAATCCCGCGGCCGGTAACGCGCTGCGCGAGATCGTGCAGTTCGGCGACGGTGCGGTACTGGCTTACGATCCCGAGGCGCACGCGCTCGAGGCGCTGCTCCCTGGCGGCGCGACCGCGCGCATCGTGGCGGATGGCGGGATCTCGTTCGTCGGTCCCGTAGCGATCGAGGGCGCACTCACCGTCACCGAGACGATCGTCGCGCAGCAAGACGTCACCGGCGCGGGCGTCAGCCTGCAGCATCACAAGCACGGTCTGGTCAAAGCCGGGACCGACCAGTCGGGTGAGCCGGTATGAGATTGCCCAATGGCTCCCCCGAAGCCGAGGTCGTGGCCTGCATCGTGGTGGCGTGGTTCGCAATCGTAGTTTCCATCGCCATCGTAGCCACTTGCGCGCGTCTCTGGACGGGCAGCTGGTAATGCTCGGCATGTCCGCCACCATGGGCTCGCCGATCTCGGGCGACGCGCACCTCGCGCAGTCGATCGGCGACATCCTTTCGACGCCGATCGGCACGCGCGTGATGCTGCGCGACTATGGCTCCGCGCTATTCGAGCTGATCGATGGCCCGATCACCGCGGCCACGCGCATCCTCGTCTTTGCCGCGGCCGCTCTGGCAATCCGTCGTTGGGAACCGCGGATCCAGCTGACCCGCGTCGGGCTCACCGCCGGCGACGGCTCCGGCGCGGCCGTGCTCACCATCGAGGGCACGCGAGCCGACCGGCCGGCACCCAACAGCCTGGTCAATCTCACCGTACCGCTTCGCGCCGCCGGCGCCGCTTCCTGAGGAGCCATCCATGACCATTTTTCACGGCATCAAGGTCAACTCGCCGCAGGCCGACGCGCTGACGATCACCACGGTCGCGAGCGGCATCATCGGCATGGTGTGCACATCGAGCGACGCCGACGTCGACACGTTCCCGCTCAACACGCTCGTCCTCATCGATGACGTGCGCGGCGCGATCGCCGACGCCGGCGTCCAGGGCACGCTCTCTCGCGCGCTGTCCGCGATCGCCGCGCAATGCCAGCCCACGGTCATCGTCGTGCGCGTTGCACCAGGCGTCGCCGGAAACGGCGTTACCGTGGACGAAGCGACCGATGCCAACGTCATTGCCGGCCTGGGCCTTCTGCTGGCGGCGGAAAGTCAGCTCGGCTTCCGGCCACGCATCCTGGGCTGCCCGGGCCTCGACTCCCTCGACGTCGTCACCGCGCTCGTTCCCATCGCGCAGACGCTGCGCGCCTTCATCTATGCTCGCGCGATCGCCGATACTGTCGCTGAGGCCGTTACCTACGTCGAGGGCTTCGGCGCGCGCGAGCTGATGGCTATCTGGCCAGACCTGACCGGCTGGCCCGGTCAGGCGGTGGCGACCGCACTGGGACTGCGCGCCTATATCGACGAGACCCAAGGCTTTGCCAAGTCGCTCTCAAACGTCGTCTTCAACGGCGCGCTTGGGATTTCGGAGCATGTCAGCTGGGATCTGCAGGACAGTTCGACCGACGCCGGGCTGCTCAACGCCGGCCGAGTCACCACGATCATCCGCAAGGACGGCTTCCGCTTCTGGGGCAACCACACCACGGTCGAGCTCTCGTCGCCCTTCACCTTCGAGGTGGCGACGCGCACCGACCAGATCCTTGCGGACACGATCGCCGACGGCTGCTTCCCTTACGTCGACCAGCCGATCACGCCCCACCTCGTCCGTTTCCTCGAGGAGTCGATCAACGGCGAGTTCACCTCGCTCAAGAACGATCCGCGCGGGCAGCAGATCATCGGGGCGAGCGTGTCGTTCGACGCCACGAAGAATCCTGCAGCCCAACTCGGCGCCGGCAAGGTGCAGATCTCCTATTCCTATACGCCGTGCGCGCCGCTCGAGGACCTCGAGCTGGAGCAGGAGATCACGAGCTCCTTCTACGACGATTTCTCGTCGCAGATCGCCTGATCGCCCCACGCCGCCCCGACAGACACGAAGGATATCCGCCATGGGCCTGCCATCCAAGCTCAAGAATTTCATCCTCTTCAACGAGGCCTACAGCATGCAGGGCAAGGTCTCGGAGGTAACGCTGCCCAAGCTGCAGCTGAAGACCGACGACTGGCGCGGCGCCGGCATGCTCGGCGAGGTCAAGGCCGACATGGGGCTCGATCCCCAGCCACTCGAGTGCAAGGCGGGCGGCTACCTGTCGACCGTGATGCGCCAGTTCGGCGTCGCACAATATGACGGCGTCATGCAGCGCTTCGTCGGTGCCTACCAGGCCGACGACACCGGCATCGTCACCGCGGCCGAGCTGATCACGCGCGGCCGCCACACCGAGATCGATCCCGGGAACGCTAAGCCCGGCGACGCCAACGAGTTCGCCTGGACCACGGCGTGGACCTACCTGAAATGGACGGTCAACGGCTTCGTCGACGTCGAGATCGACCTCATGAACAACGTGCTGATCACCGGCGGGATCGATCGCACCGCCGCGATCCGCCTTGCGCTGGGCATCTAGCCCGGGCGCGCGCCCGCCATAGCCTTTCGCCAACGAGGACCTCCCATGACCGAAGCCAAGCAGCCCACCATCGTGACCGTCGCTCTCGATGTTCCCGTCGTCCGCGGCGAGACCACGATCGCCACGCTGCAGATCCGCAAGCCGGGTCCGGGCGAGATGCGCGGGCTCACCCTCACCGACATCGTCCAATCCGACGTCGCGTCGATGATCACGCTGTTGCCGCGGATCACGATCCCGCCGCTGATCGAGGACGAGGCGGCCGCTCTGGATCTCGCCGACTTCGTCGAGTGCTGCAACCAGGTCGCGGGTTTTTTGCCTCAGCGGGGGCGGAGCACGGCCTCCCAGCCAGCCTAGACGACGCGATGGCGGACGTGGCCGTGATCTTTCACTGGCCTCCGTCCGCCTTCGACGGCCTCTCGATCGAGGAGCTGATGGGCTGGCGTCACCGCGCGATCGAGCGCGCCAAGCTGCTGGGTATGGTCAAGGCGGATTGATACGATGGCGGCGAAGGATCTCCTGCTCCGGGTCAAGTTCGCCGGTATCGACGGGCTCTCGCGCCTGCTCAACAATATCGGAGGCTCGTCGAAGCGCGCGGCCGGCGCGCTCGCGGAGACGAGCCGCGAGCTGCGCAAGCAGAAGAACGAACTGCGCGACGTGCAGCGTCAGATGCAATCTGGCACCGGCAATCTCACCAGCCTGATCGACAAGGAGCGCGCGCTCGAGACGTCGGTCGCCCGCGCTACCAAGCAACTCGAACGCCAGAAGAAGGTCGTCGCGATCAACGCGCGGACGGCGCGGCTCAGCGCGGCCGGCAAGGACATGGTCGCCGGTGGCCAGGCTGGGCTCTTTTCCGCCGCGATGATCGCCGCGCCGATTCTCGCGGTCGCCAAGGCGGGAGCCGAATTCCAGTCGCTCCAGAACCGGATGCGGGTGCTCGGGCTCGGCAATCGGGCCGTCGACGATCTCACCGACTACGCGAGGGCGATGAACATCGCCGGCTCGGCCGCGAGCGACAATATGCGCTACCTGCTCGAGGCGCAGGGCGTATTCCGCGAGAGCGGCGAGCACAACCTCGCCGATCAGCTCTCCGGGGCGAAGCTGATGGCACCGTTGCTGGCCAAGATGCACGTCATTGCCCAGGCGACTGGCAAAGAGCTCAGCGAGGATCAGGAACGCTATTTCCTACGCTTCATCGAGCAGGCAGGCGGACTGTCCAGCTCCAAGCGCGCGGCCGAGCTGACCGACGGACTGTTCCGCGCGCTGCAGTCGTCGGGCGGCAACGTCCAGGCGTCCGACTATCAGGGCTTCCTCGCGCACGCGGGCATAGCCGGGTCGCATATGTCCAACCGGTCGATGTTCGCGGATTTCGAGCCGCTTATCGGCGAATTGCACGAGCAGGCCGGTACCGGCCTCGCGACGGCGATGAAGATGGCGACCGGCATCAAGGCGAACAGCAAGGCAGCGGCCGAATTCATGCGTCTCGGCCTCTGGGATCCGAACAAGGTCGTGCTCAATAACCTCGGCGGTGTGAAAAGCACCAAGGGCAACCCTCTGAAGGATCAGGCGGCCGGACAGCTGGCGCACGATCCCGTCGAATTCTATCGCCAGACGATATTGCCGGCGTATCAGCGCGCCGGCGTCAACACTTCGGAGGGCCGCACCTTCGAGAACGCCCGGCTATTCGGCGGTACGGGCGGCAATCTCTTCAACCTCATCGATAAGCAGCTTCCCACCATCCTGCGGTCGCGCGTCGCGTATCAAAAAACCCAGTCGCTCAATAAAGCATATAATCAAACAAACGACAGCTTCTTCGGCCAGGAAGGCAAGCTCCGCGCCGCGGGCAAGGACTTCATGGTGGCGGCGGGAACGAAGGGCGGCCTGCTCGACAACGTCACGTCGCTGATGATCACGGCGACGGCCGCGCTGCGATCGTTCACGGCCTTCGGCAACGCGCATCCTACCGCCTTCAGCTGGATCGGCAAGATCGTGACCGACCTGTTGCTGCTCAAGGTTGGCCTGTCGATAACGAAGATCGCCTTCGGCGGGCTCCTCGGGCCGGTTGCCCGGATCTGGGGCGCCTGGAGCAAGTTGAAGGCAGCGGGCTCGTTCGCCGAGGCTTTTCCCAAGATCGCGCGGATCGCCGGGATCGCGCGGACTGCGCTCATGTTCTTGGCGCAAGGCGCGATGCGGGCCGGAATGATGATGCTCGCCAACCCGATGATCCTGATCATCGTCGCGATCGGCGCGGCGATCGGCGTCGCCGCGTATCTGATCTACAAGCATTGGGATACGATCAAGAAGGCGTTCGGCACCGCGCTCACCTACATTTCTGGGCTTTGGCAGCGCTTCAGGGCCGCGGGCGGGCAGCTGCTCGACGGGCTGGTCGATGGCATCTCGTCGAAGATCAAGATGGTGAAGGACATGATCACCGGCCTGGGTGGCAAGGTGATCGGCTGGTTCAAGGACAAGCTCGGCATCCATTCGCCCAGCCGCGTCTTTGCCGGCCTCGGCGGTCACATCGCTTCCGGACTATCGCTCGGCATCGAGCGCGGCGCGGACGGGCCCGTGAAGCGCTCGCGCGCGCTCGCCGCGCGGGTCGCCGCGGCGATGGCGATCGGTTCGGCGTCGCCCTCGATCGCGATCGCCGGAGGGATCGCGGCGGGCGCCGTAGGCGGGGCCGCCGCGCCCGTGACGATCGTGCACCACCATCATTACAAGATCACGGTCGAAGGCGGAACCGGCGTCGATGTAAAGGCGCAGGCGCGCGAGCTGCTCGTGGAGATCGAGCGGCTGCAGGCAGTCAAGTCGCGTTCGAGCTATCGGGACCACGGCTGATGCTCATGGCGCTTGGCCTATTCGTGTTCGAAATGAGCACGCTGCCATTCGAGGAGCTCGAGCAGCGCCAGGCATGGCGCTGGGGCGTCACCGAGCGCTTCGACGCGCGGCCGGCCGCGCAATTCCTCGGCGTCGGCGAAGAGGACATCACGATCTCGGGCTCACTCTATCCCCTCATCGCCGGCGATCGCGGATCGCTCGATACGTTGCGCTCAATGGCGGGCCAGGGGCAGAGCTGGCCACTGGTCGACGGCAACGGCCGTGTCTTCGGCGATTTCGTCATCACCGCCCTCGACGCGCGCGGATCGACGTTCATGGACAATGGCGTGCCGCGCAAGACCGACTTCTCGATCGAGCTGCTACGGGTAGCCTGATGGCCAGCGCGCCGCCCCAAGTCGTCGCCTCGGCCACGGCGCCGTCTACGTCGGGCAGCGGGTTCGTCGCGCCGCTCGCCGCGTTCAAGGTCACGCTCGACGGCGTCGACCTCACCGACAAGATCGCGCCGCGGCTGATATCGCTGAGCCTGACCGAATATCGGGCGGGCCAGGCCGACGAGATCGATCTCACACTGCAGGATGCCGACGGCATGCTCGCCATACCCAAGCGCGGCGCGGTGATCCGCGTGTCGCTCGGTTGGGAGCGTGGATCGGGGCTGGCGCTCGGCCTAGTCGACAAGGGCAGCTTCACGGTCGACGAGGCGACGCACTCGGGCCCGCCCGATATCATAACCGTGCGCGGCCGCTCGGCCGACCTCACCGCCGATTATGCGAAGCGTCGCGACGCGAGCTACACCGAGACGACGCTCGGCGCCGTGGTCGCCCAGGTCGCGGCCCGGCACAAGCTCACGCCGCAGGTCGCGCCGTCGCTGGCATCGATCGCCATCCCGGTGCTCGCGCAGACCGCGAAGAGCGATATGGCGATGGTCCGCGAGCTCGGCCGGCGACACGATGCCGTCGCGACGGTCAAGTCGGGCAAGCTGATCCTCTCGCCGATCGGCGCCGGCACGACCTCGACGGGCAAGACGATCCCGCCGGCGACGATCCCGCGCAACGACGTCAGCCGCCACAGCTACAGCCTCGCGGCGCGCGACGACAACGACGGCGTCGAGGCGAGCTGGCACGACCAGGACGCAGCGACGCGCAAGACCGTGGCGGTCGGGGGCACGAAGAAGCCCAAGCGGCTGCGCCGCACCTACGCGACCGAGGCGGACGCGACGCACGCCGCGAAGGCCGAACACGGCCGCCTGCAGCGCGAGGCTGCCAAGCTCGAGCTCGATCTCGCGCTCGGGCGCCCTGATCTCTATCCCGACCGCGCGATCGGCGTCAGCGGCTTCAAGGCCGAGATCAACGCGATATCCTGGCTGATCAGCGAGGCGAACCATACGATGGATGCATCGGGCGGCCTGCAGTCGCGGCTTACGCTCGAAAGCGTAGGGACATGAGACGTCACCGTGGTGATCGTAGTGCGGCAAGGTCGACCATCAGGTCAGTGGGCTCGCATCGCAGCACCGGGGCAAGCGCCTCCGCCTCCAGCAGCGTCGGAACGGCGTCCCCGCGCTGAAAATCAAGCAGGCGTTCGCTCGGTATCCCGCTACGCTTCGCCGCGGCATCGAGACCCCGCGTGAACCGCGAGAACCAGAAACGGAAAGGCGGATCGCCCGCCGCTATCGCGCGCTCTGCGTTGAGCATCGCCCAGTCCCGATGCGTCCGGCCATGGATCCGGACTGTGTCGAAATCCGCCCCGAAGCCAGGTCTCGATCTGCGTTGCATGTCAGAATAGCGCCAGCTGCTCGCTTTGGTCGGCAAGCACCGGCCGCGCCGATCGTGCTGCCTCTACGGCTTGGCGATAATGGATAGTGCCGTAGCGTTCCGCCTCTTCGAACCCCGTCGGCGCCCATTCCTCGCTGGGATAGCAAGCGTCGTATATCGCGCGCGCGGCCGCGCGCAGCCGCAGATCGTGCTGCATGCCTATGCTCCATCGCTTTCGAATCACCGCCGAGGCGATGCACCTACTTAGGTAGAACATAGGTAGAACGCGCCGCAAGGGCTGATCACCCAATCAACACACTTGCGCTCGACATTGTAGAACTCTACATAGTGGAGCAGCGCACACAACACGGGCATGTTGGGATGATCGGTAAGCTAGAGGAGCTAGTTTTGTTGGCGACACTGAAGACTGGGAGCCAAGCGCTCCCCAGCCAAGTGTTTGAGCAGGTCGTGGCGGGTGTCGTCGACGGAGGCCGCGAGGCGTCCTTCGGCGCGATCTACACAACGCTCACGCGCATGGCATCGAAGGGTTTGATAACGGAGAGCAAGGTGACGGACAGCTCGGGGCGTCAGCGCCGCGCGTTCACCGTCAATGCGGCGGGGCGCAATGCGCTTTCGCAGTCGGTCTCCTCGATCCGCAACCTGGGCGGGTTCGCCCTCGCGGGAGGATGAGATGGCTGAAGATGGTTCAGGAGATGAAAGGGAAAAGAGCGATCTGAGGCGGTTTCCGATCGATTTGTCATCGACCGACTTCGAGCATTACGTCCCCAAATGGGCGCTTAATCCGAAGAACGCGCGGCGATACCTGATTCAGGTCGCGGAGCAATACGAGTCGCTAAGCGAGTTGGCAGCTCGGGCAGGCGGACTTGAGAAGGTGGAGGACGAAAGCGTTTCAGCCACCGGATCTTACGCCGGCTCGATCTGGTTGGATGCGTTGTTGCCCTTCGAAGAGGCCGAGGACGTCCATGCGAACCTGCGCGAGGCGTATCCGATCTATGTCGCACGTCATGGCGAGCGGCGAGCATGTTGGGTCGTCAACGCTCAAATCGGGATCGTCATTTTGCGCCGGTGGGGCAAGCCGCTCCTCAACGCGCTCGATAAGGTTCGCGGCATCTTCGGCGGGCCGGCGACCTAACATCAAGCGGTGCCTGCCAAGACAGCAGGCACCGCGAAGAGGCTTTGGCCCGGGGCTACCGACTATGACGCCGCAGGAAGGCTAACAAGCGCTTCCCGTCGTCGGTCACGATCGTCCCTGCTCCATAGCAATCGTTGCACTGGCCCGGGCCGGTAAAGAGCGATCCGTCGCGGCTTGCCTCGATGAAGCCGACGCCCGCGCACGTCGCACAGACCGTCTCGAGCGCCGCGAGTTCGCCCGTGCCGTCCGCGGCCGGGCCGTGCACGAGCGGTCTGCGGATCATAGCGAGCAGTCGTCGAGCATCGGTGCGCTGACGACCTCCGTGATCGATTTGCAGGTGATCGTGACCTTCGATCCCTTCGAGATCGCCGCGAGCTTGCTGCCGTAGCTCTTGTCGAAGCTCGCCTGCGCCGGAAGGAACTGGTTTTCAGTCTCGAACTGCAGCGTCGGGTTGTTCATGAAGTCGAGCGAGATCCCCGAGACCGTCCCCGTGACGGACAGCGCCTGGTCGCCATACTCCTTCTGCGCTGCGACCTCGTTGGCCGAATAGGCGCGCGCGAGCTCGCGCGCGGTCACGGCTCGGGCCGGTGCGGCATCGGCCGTAGCGTTGCCCTTCCCGGCTGCGGTGCCGTTGGGGCTGCCGGCGATCGCGCCGATGATGATCAGGATGACGACGATCGCCACGACGGCGAGGCATCCCATTCCCGCCTTGCTCTTCTTCTTCGGCTCGGCGATCTGCGCCGACGTCGCCGTTGCCGGTTCGCCGGCGAGGACCCTCGCCTTCTGCGCCTCGAACTCCTCGGGCGTCAGGACGCCCTTGTCGCGAAGCTCCGCAAGCCGCGCTAATTCTTCAGATACGTTCTGCGCCATGAAGCCCCCAATGCTGCGCTAACCAGACACGCCGTCCCCACGGCGTCACCGCTTTTGGTATAAAACAGGTGCTAGACGCAATAGCTTACCGCTCTAGTCCGATTGGGCCTGCAACATTAAGAGCCAGGGTCATTGATTGTAGCGGTTACAAAAAACCTGAGATGCATCAGACCGTCCGCAGTAGTCGACGACAACGTCCTTATTGCTGGGCGCCCAAACCCCGCCGTCGGTTGCTAACCCCAGAATGTCTTGCGCGCTTGCCCCAGATTTTGCCGCGTCGCTGAGCTGATTGGCATCGTAGTCGAGATATAGGATTTTCCGACCAACGAGCTTGTCGTCGCCCGCCGGTCCTAAAAATGTCAATGTAATGGTGTCCAGCGGCCCTGAGACCGGCGGCCTTCCGGCCGCGATCTGCATCCCTAGACCGCGCGCCTCGGTGGCGGCACGTTCAATTAATTCGCCATCCCGAGGGACGCCAACAAAATCAATATCCAAGTCAAGCTGGCCCGTCGCGCTCTCGTAACCCGTCTTCCTGATAATTGGGTGTGGTGGGGCAGGTTGTGACGGACGACCGCCGAAAACGCACTTGCCGATCAGCAGTGCGATCACGATCAAAATTATGAACCCGATGGCGGTTTGAACCTTCTCACCCCTGCTCGATATGGTCTCGCCCACGATGCCCGCCTCCCCCTATGTCCCGACGCCACGATGGCGCGACTCGGCTGCGAATTGCGACCAACAATCGGCTTCATGCTGATTCGGGTGGCTCAAGGCCGATACCCGTCTCTAGCCGAGCCGCTAGCGCCAGCTTCTGAGCGATCGCTAGCAAAGCAAGACGTGAATCAGCAGGCATGGAACGGATAGCGTTCAAAATGCTTGTTTCTTCGACCGTGAGGAGCTCGCCGGCCCTTTGGCCGGTGATGACGTACAGGACGTCGATCCCACCAGCTGCCGCCATCTTTAGATAATCTGCGCGAAGCTCGCGGGTGCCGTTTTCTAGGAAGCTCTGCCGATTCTGAGCTATGCCGATTTTCCGGGCAAAATCACCCTGTTGAGGGCAGATACGAGCACGCTCTTCGCGGAGACGAGACGCAAAATCTCTCTCTTCTGTAGAATCACGTTGACTCGTTCTACGTTCCAAAGGATGAAGCACCTAGTTTCTACCGAAACAGGTGCATGGCATATGTTGGCCTTCACGGCGACATCGACGGACAGGCGGTTCAGCGCGGAGCGCATCGCGCGCGCGCGCGACTTCTTCCACCGCCAAGGCAAGACCGCGGGCCAATGGGCCGAGGAAAACGGCTACAGCCCGCAGCTCGTCTACCACGTCGCCGCCGGTCGCAAAGCTTGCCACTGGGGCACGAGCCACGAGATCGCCGTCAAGATCGGCCTCAAGGACGATCCCGACGCGACGTTGCCTGCTCAGGCCGTCTCCAATGGCTGACACACGCTTTCCCCCATCATCGCCTCGTAGCGTTCCGGCGATGGCGCGGCGGCTCTCCCCCTCTCCTGGAGTCGCCGCGCACCCCACCTTGGCTAAGGTCGATCAAGTTGACATCCCGTTTACGGGCGATGGTCGACGGGTCGCTGTAGCCCACGCCTTGCCGACCGACCGGACCCGCATCCCTGGGTCCGCCCTGCCTTTGAGGACAGCGAAGGAGGCGCGCCGCCCGGCGATCGCCCTCGCCGCCCCGGCTCGCGGTCCAAACGAGCACGCTCGCGCTGTTGAATGCCGGCGCGGGGCTGGAAGGAGGCGTCGAGCGTGCGTGTGGGGGTACTACGTGAGCATCAACGATCAGAGGAGAAACCAGGGGTCGCACCAGGCGCGGATCGGCATCGCCTGCCCGCATTGCGGTGGGCCGACCAAGGTCCGCACGTCGCGTGGCATCACGCCGACGTATCGGCAGCAGGAGCTTTATTGCAAGGACATCGACTGCAGCTTCGTTTTCGGCGTCGAGCTGTCGATCACCCATGCGATCCGCCCGAGCTTCCGCCCCAATCCGGCCGTCGAGCTGCGCATGGCGCCGTCACGACGCTGGGTCTCCAACGATGTCGGCCTGTCGGCCGCGAACGACGACACGCGCGGCCCGGAGGTGCTGCGCGCTGCCAACGATCTGGAAGGGGCGCCCGGCGAAGCTGTCGGCTGAGCCCTAGACCCTAACGACCTCCCCGATTGAGAGCCGAGCCCGCGGACCCCTGCCCGCGGGAACGGCTTCCTGCTGCCCGGAGACTTTCGATGGTGACACCCGTTCCCAAGTGCTCGCGATGCAAAGGCTGGGCCTTCGAGCCCGACGTCACGCCCATGGCGAATTGCACCCGCTGCGCCGGTACTGGCCGCGAGCCGGTCGCGCAGGCGCCGCTGGGTGAGCTCGGCGCGGCCGAGGTGGCGTCGTGAGCGGCGCCGAGCGTCTCGACCAGGTGAAGCTGCGCGTGCGCTGGGTACGCGAGGAGCTCGATGCGATCCGTCAGGAGATGGTCGACCGCGGCCAGCCCGCCGCGTCGGAGGCCGCGTCCCGCGCGCTCAAGGAGGTCATCGAGGCGCAGGCACAGATCGCCGTTGCCGTCTGCCACCTCAATTTCGCCACCAACGCGCTCGTTCACGGCATCCCTTACGCCGAGAGGGCCGCGCAGGTCGCCGCCGCATTGCCCTTCACCCCAGGCCAGTTTCTGACTCACGCGCGAATAGAGGCCGGTCTCTCGATCGACGATGTCGCTGCGCGGATCTCGACCACGCCGCCGCTGGCGGAGCACGTCCGTCGCGAATGGCTGGAGATGATCGAGGCCGACCTCGCGCCGGTCTCGTCCAGCACGATCGTGAGCCTTCGCAACGTGTTCGCTTTCAGCCGGCCGACGCTCGAGCGTCTGATCGAGACGCACGGCCGGTCCACCCCCGTCGCTCATGCGGCCGGCCGATCGCCGGCTGCGCAGGGCCAACCAGGAGCTGCAGCATGACCATCAATCTGCTCGTCGCCGCGTCGCGGCGGCAACGGCGCGCGATCGCCGATCCTACGCCAGCCGCGCGCGTCCACCCGATGGGTTGCACCTGCGGCCGTCCGTGCAGCGCTGGCACGCCGGCGACGCCCTCCCTCGTGCAGCGATTTCACCGGGCTGCCGATCCCGGCGACTGGATCGCGCTGATCGTCGGCGCGCAGATGGGCGTTGCGCTGGTGACCCTGCTGGTGATCGCGCACGAATGGGGCGTCATCGCTCCCGCGCTGGCATCGCTATGGTGATCCGGCGCCTCGCCTTCTTCGCGGCCGTGATGCTCGGTGACTATTTCTTGGTCGCGTTTGTCATCTTGCTGACGATCCTGCTGATGAAGCGGCACTCCGCGCGCGTCCTCGCCGATCGGCTCGGCGCTCGGTTTTCCGACACGCTGATCCTTGTCGCTCTGCAATGGCCGTGGCTGGCGTGGCGTGCGCTCGCGAGGCGGGCGCGATGAGCGACGGCAACGTGGCAGCCGTGCAGCTCCGCCTTTTCATCGAGCGCATCGAGCGCCTCGAGGAAGAAAAGAAGGGCATGCAGGACGACATCAAGGACGTCTATCTCGAGGCGAAGTCGACCGGCTACGACCGCAAGACCATGAAGACGATCGTCCGTCTCCGCAAAATGGAGAAGAACGATCGCGACGAGGCCGAGGCGCTCCTCGAGACCTACAAAGCTGCGTTGGGGCTGAGCTGATGCGCGATCGCCGCGCCCACCAGCGCCAGATCAAGGCCGCGACCCCGCCGCCGATCAGGGTCGTCGAGCAGTCGATCGCCGCGCCGCGCTATGTCAATTCGACCGGCCGCGAGGTTCGCCTCGGCAAGGTCCAGCGCGAGCAGCTCGAAATGTGCGCGCAGGCGCACCAACGCCGCGCGGTCCGCAACCCGACGATGGTCCGCTTGGTCGAGCACGGTTTCGTGACGAACGAACAGCATTACAGCGCGCGGACGGGTTTGCCGACGACTGATCGGCTTCATAGAATCACGCTCGAAGGCGAGCGGTATCTGATCGTTGGGCGCGACCGCTCATGACCTGCGACTGCATCAAGATCGTCAACGTCAAGCTGGCCGAGCGCAATACCGGGCTGAACATCCCGCTCGTGCTCGGCGCGCAGCCGGGCGAGCCGGTACGCCTGCTGGTCGAAACGTATCAGCTCGAAAAGGGCCATGGCAAACCGAAGGCCGTCAGCATGTTCGCGTCATGCTGCCCGTTTTGCGGCGTGCGGTACGAGCCGGAACCCGCGGTCCCGGCGGAGACCGGCCGGTGAAGGCTCTGACCCTATGGCAGCCGTGGGCTTCGCTGGTGATCGTCGGCGCCAAGCCGATCGAGTGGCGCCACTGGCGCATGCCTGAGCGCATGATCGGGCAACGGATCGTCATTCACGCGGCCGCGCGACCGATCGAGACCATAGAGATCCGTGCCCTGCAGATCCGGCTCATCCGAGAGGGTCGCCAGCTGATCGCCGGCGAAACGCCAGACTGGCCGACATCGATGGACGTCGAGAAGTCGCTCGAGCTGCTGACCGGTTGGTCTACCGGCGAGATCGAGATCCCGATTGGCGCCGGCATAGGTACTGCGGTGCTCGGCACCCCGGCGCAGGCCGGCGACCTTGGCTTCGCCCCAGGCAGTGTCGGGCTCGATAGCGACCGGCTCGAGAAGCAGAATTGGGGATGGCCGCTCACAAACGTCGAAGCTTGGGACGTCGCGATACCGGCGCGCGGTCGTCAATCATTTTGGAACTGGCCCGAGCCGGTCGACGTGCTGGGCGAGCTGGCTGCATGAGCCTCACGCACGATCCTGGTTGCGCCTGCGCCATCTGCAGACACAACCGCCTCCATTCGCTGGTCACGATCCAGGACGATCGCGATCGTCTCGCCGACGCATGGGATTTCTGGATCAGCAGCCGCGACGGCGAATCCACGAAACTTCGCGCGGGGATGGACGGCGCGCCGGGTTCACCGCGATGGGTGGCGCTGCAGGCGATCGCATCTGCACGGATCGCGGCAGTCGCCGATACGGCCGCTGCCAGCGCCGATGTCGCTCGCGCGCGACCTCTTTCCCACTTCGCCGAGCAGGCGGCCGCCATCAACGACAGCGACCCGCTAATGTCGATCTATGCCGCGCCCGAATGGGCCGAGCTCGGCGACGAGGGAAAGGAATGGGTTTGCGGCCTCGTGCGCGAGACGATCGCTCGAGTGGCCGAACGGCCGACCGGCATCGCGCCGGCCGGCCTACCGAAATCCGACGCGCCTGCAGCTGTACCCGCAGGCGTGAGCGTCGACCGCCCGGTCGGACATCTAGGCTCCGGGCGCCATCCTACTGGCACTGGAGCATAGGCTCATGAGCACCAACCCCTCGACCTTGTCAAAGCCGCGTGCGGGAAAAGCCGCGGCCCCTATCGCCAAGACGATCGCGGCCGTCCCACCGGCACCGGCCGCGGTACCGCCGACGTCGGTGAGCTTCATCCGCTTCCTCGATCTTCGCCGCGCGCCCGAGAACGTACGCAAGACACGCCCGGCGGAGGACGTCGACGAGCTAGCCGACGATATCGCAGCCCACGGCCTGCTGCAGTCGCTGATCGGCTACCAGGATCGCGAGAAGGGCCGCGACCTCACCTACATCGTGGGCGGCGGGCGCCGCCTGCAGGCGCTCGGACTGTTGCTCGATCGCGGCCTGATCGACCGGGCGTATCAGGTGCCGGTCGTGATCCGCGAGCAGGACGAGGCCGTTGAGCTTTCGCTCACCGAGAACTTGCAGAAGCGCGACATGAGCCCGGCCGACGAATGCGTCGCCTTCGAACTGTTGATGCGCCCCGGCAATGTCTCGCCCGACGATCTAGCCAAGCGGTTCGGCTATACCGGGCGCTATGTCCGCCAGCGCCTTCGCCTGGCTGCGCTCGCCGACGAGATCCTCGACGCGCTGCGCGACAAGACGATCGGGCTCGAATCGGCGATGGCCTACGCTTCGACGCAGGATCGCGGCCTGCAGCTCGCCATGTTCAAGAAACAAGCACGCACCCCATTCCGTCCGCATGATCCCGACCGCATCCGCTATGATGTAAAGGTGAAGGGCATCCGGACGACGGACCCGCTGTTCACCTACGTCGGTGCCGCGGCTTATGAACGCAAAGGCGGCGGTTACGAGGACGATCTCTTCGCCGACGCCAGCACCGATCGCATGCTCGACAAGCCGCTGCTGCTCACCGAGCTCGCCGAGCAGCATATCAATTTCCAGATGGTCCGGAAGCTGATCGATCTGCAGGAGGAGACGCCGTCGCTATCCGGCTTCCTCCGCATCACCGATCTGCGTCTCTACAGCTGGGGGACGAGCAACGAACCCAAGGCCCCCAAGGGCTACGAGGTCGTAAAGAGCCACGATCTCAAGCAGATCTGGAAGACGATCCGCAACAACCGGATCGACGTACAGGTCGCCGTCGGTATCAACGAGGCCGGCGAGCTCGCGATTTGGGAACGCGGTCTCTACGTCGTCGCCGACCAGGTCGAAGCAGTCCAGCCGCGCCGCTCGAGCGGCCCGGGTTCGCATCAGCCATCGCAAGCGGAAGTGGACAAGCAACAGCGCGATGCCGGCGTCGATCGGATCGCATGGCGGCTTGGCGTGGGTTCCTTCGCCAGGTCGCCGTTTGAGGGCCGCGCCTACTTTCCGACTAGGTCTTGGGGCATCGATCAATTCGAGGTCAGCCGCGATCCGCGCCACCAAGGCGGCAAGCTCGTTGCGGTCCAGGTATTCGTCACCGACGCCGAATTCGCCGCAATGCGAACCGAGGCCGAGCAGCGCTACGATGCGGATCTCGCAGCGGCGAGAGCGCGCGAGGAGGAAAAGGCGCGCCGCAAGGCCCGCCATGAGGAGATTGTCGCCGAAATCATAGCGCTCGATCCCGCCCCGGCGGTCGTCGTGCTCGATGACGAACCCTATTTCCGCAACACGCAGGGCGGCTGGGCTGGCACGAGAGAGGATGCCGAGAGCGAAGATCCGTCGCTGGAGTTATTCCCAACGCTGGCGGACCTGCTCGCGCGCGCCACGCCGGGCGAACCGATCGAGACAAGCCCGAGCCTGGCCGCCTTCCTGGCATCTCACGATCTGGCCGCAGCGCTATGAAAGGCGTCCGCCGATCGCGCGCGCCGGCATGGTCGAAGGAAGAGATCGCCGCCCTCCGGGAATTCTACCCGGAGGGCGGCATAGATCTCACGGCGGATATGCTCCCCGATCGAAGCTGGGGCTCGATCACCACTATGGCTTCGAAGATGCGGCTGCGATCGCCGATTGTCGGCCATGCCCGCGAGCCCGTCCTTTCTGGCGAGCAGCTCGAGGAAGCAATCCGCCTACGCGAAGTCGACCGCTGGTCATTCGAGCGTATCGGGAAAAGGTTCGGCGTGTGCGAGACCAGCGCGTCGAACGCCGTGGTCATGGCGCTCGGCCCTCGGAGGGGCTTCACGCCGGTCCCCCGCGACCACGCCGGCCGGGTCGAGCCCGACGGCATCGAGCGCATTCGGAACATGCTGTCGGCCGGTCGGAAGGCGATCGACATCCAGCTCGAGTGCGGTGTGAGCGCGGCGTGCGTCGCCGAGCAGCGCCGGCGCTACCGGAAGGAACTGCAGGATCGCGGTGCCCCAGCTCTGCCACCCCCCGGGGGCGGAATGGCTTATAGCGGCGTGAAGCTGCCAGCCGCGAAGAAACGCGAGATTGAAGCGCAGCTGCTCGACGGTTACGGCGCCTTCAAGGTCGGCCAGCGCACCGGCGCCAGCCACTCTAGCATCCTTCGCGTGCGGACGCGCCTCATTCGCCGTCTCAAGCGCCGCGGTGAGACCCTTCCCGGCTGCGATTTCGAGGGCCGCAGACGCGTCCACAAGGATTCGGCGCATCACATCCCGGCATTGATGATCGCGGAGCTTCGCCGACGTATCCTGGACCGCGAGCCCGTCGCGATCGCGGCCGAGGCTGTCGGGATAGGCCGGTGCACGGCTTACCGCATTCGCGACCAGCTCGTGGGAGACCTTGCGGCGCGCGGCGAAACGCTGCCGCCCCCCAAGCGCATTGGTCGCGCCGATGCTCAGCGGCGGGCCCGGGAAGTCGCGTGGCTTCCGAAGGACACCAATCTGCGCCAGCGCTTCCGGCGCCTCTGCCGTATCCACGAAGTCGACGAAGCCAAACGGATCATGCTCGACGAGCTGGCCGCACAGGCGCGGGTTCGTGCGGAGGCGGCGCGACGCGAAGCCGCGCGACCCAAGACGTTCGAGGAACAGCTCGAGATGGTCCGCCGCGGCGCCCGTCTCGTGACGGTCGTGCCGATCCGGCGCAGCGAGCCCAGCTATACGCTGGGCGGCATCGCGACGGCCGCATTGTGACCGCGCACTCGATCCCGCTCGACCAGCTCGAGGCGCACACGCTCGTGGTCGGCACGACGGGTAGCGGGAAGACGTACATGTTGCGCGGCCTGCTCGAGCAACTGCGACGCGCCGATCGCCGCGTCGGCGCGATCGACAAGATGGGCAACCTATGGGGCGTCACCAACTCGGCCGACGGTCAGGCGGCCGGGCTCGAATTTGTGATTTTCGGCGGCAAGCGCGCGCATGTACCGATGTCGCCGGCCGATGGCGCCAAGCTCGGCCGTTTGTTCGCCGAGCGCGGCTTTCCCGCGATCTTCGACGTCAGCCAGTGGAAGCGAGACGACCAGGAACGCTGGGTCGCCGATTTCGCCGACGCGCTGTTCGCGACGAGCCAGCTGTCTACGCACCTGTTGCTCGACGAGGCGCAGAGCTGGGTGCCTCAGGGCGGCGGGGGCGAAGCGTTCGCCGCCGTACAACGACTAGCCGAGCAGGGCCGCGGCAACGGCATCCACCTGCTGATCGCGGTCCAGCGCATGGCGCGGCTCGATTCGACCGTGCGGGGCATGATGACGGGCCTGACGATCGCGATGAAGCAGACCATCGTGCTCGACCGCAAGGCGGTGCGCGACCACGTCGCCGGCGACGCCGCAACGCTCTACGAGGCGCTGCCCGGCCTGCCGCCCGGTACCGGCTTCATATGCGATCCCTCTGCCGCCTCGATCGAACGCGCGCGATTTCCGCGCAACACGACCTTCGACAGCTCGCGCACGCCGCGGCACGGCGATACGCCGCCGACGCCGATCGCCGTCTCGAGCGCGCTCGTCGACGAGCTCCGCCAAGCGCTCGCGCCGCCGATGCTAGCTACGCCGCTGCCGGACGACACGATCCCGGCCGAACCGTCAGCGGCGCGATCGAAGGGCGCCGCCGTCGCCACCATGATCATCGAGCGCGATGACCGCATCGCCACGCTGGAGGCTGAGAATGCCGAGCAGCTCGCGCGCATTTCTACGCTCGAGAGGGTGCGCGATCACTACGCCCGCCTGCTCAACCGGATCGAGAAGATCGTTCGCGAGGACATAAACAAAATTATCGCGGCGCGCGTGGACGCCGCGGTTCCGAGCCGGCCGGATGACTTCGGCACCGTTCAAGACAGCCGTCATAAAGGTCCACGAACGGGCCCCGGATCGCGCGACGGGGAAACGCGCGACGCGAACGCCAGCGTTACTGGCGTGACGGCGGGAGAGACCGCAACCAGCCTGCCGCCGCGACACATGAGGATCCTTGAGGCGATCGGCTGGGCCAACGCATATCTGAAGCAGCCTAGCGTGCCGCGCGCGATCGTCGCGTGGATGGCCGACGTCTCGCCGAAAGCATCAGGCTTTCAGAATGACCTTGGCGCGCTGCGAACGAACGGCCTGATCTCCTATCCCACCGGAGGCGAAGTAGCGCTCACCAATGCTGGCCGCGTGTCCTGCCCGCCCCCGCGCAGACCGCGCGATCGGGAGGCGCTCTGGAACGCAATCGGAGCAAAACTGGCGCCGCGTCATATGCGGATCCTGTCGGCGCTAAAGACGATCATCTTGCTCGACCGATCGGCGCTCGCGGATGTGATTACCGTCAGCGCCAAGGCATCGGGCTTCCAGAACGATCTCGGGCATCTCCGATCTCTCGGTTTGCTTGAGTATCCGAGCGCCGGCGTTGTGCAGCTGGCCGAGATGCTTCGCTGATGGCCCGCGAGCGCATCATAATGCCGGGCGGCGCGGCGGCGATCTTCTGCTCGTCGCGGCGCCGCCAGCGCTGCGCGTGCGGGCGCCCGGCGACGCTGCTGCTTGGGCACGTCGGCAAGAAGTCGGCTGGCCGTCTCCTCGGCGGCGTGCAGCACGACGCGGTGCCCGCATGACCTCCGACTTCATCCTCGACCTCGCCGCGGCGATCGCGGTGGACATGGCGCGGGAGGACGCAGCGCGCGAAGAGTCGCGCCTGCCCGATTCGCGAAGGACGATCCATGACCGACATACCCCGCGCCGCAATCTACGCCCGCTTCAGCACCGACCAGCAGAACGAACGCTCGGCCGAGGACCAGGCGAACCTGTGTCGCGCGATGGCCGATCGTGAGGGCTGGGACGTGATCGACGTCTATTCGGACCTCGCCATCTCGGGGACGAAGGACAAACGCCCCGGCGTGATGGCGATGCTCGCCGCGGCCGACGCGCGCGCGTTCGACGTGCTGCTGATCGAGGACCTCGACCGGCTCTCGCGCAACCAGTCGGATATCGCCTCGATGTTCCAGCGGCTGCAATTCGCCAACATCCGCATCGTCTCGCTGTCGGACGGCGCGGTCAGCGAACTGCACATTGGCCTCAAGGGCACGATGAACGCGATCCAGATCAAGCAGATCGCGGCGAAGGTGCGCAGGGGAATGCTCGGCGAGTTTTCGCGCGGCAAGGTGCCGGGCGGCCTCTGCTACGGCTACGACGTCGACCCGGTCGTCCATGCCGACGGCACGGTCGAGCGCGGGCGCCGCCGGATCAACGAGGCAGAGGCCGAGGTCGTCCGACGCATTTACGCCGAGTTCCTCCGCGGCGTCAGCCCGCGTCGGATCGCGTGCGGGCTCAACTCCGACGGCATCCCGTCGGCGCGCGGTGGCGAATGGCGGTCGTCGGCGATCGTCGGATCGCGCGCGCGGCGCATCGGCATCCTGCACAACCCAATCTACGCCGGGCAGCTGCTCTTCAACCGCGTCCACATGGTCCAGCATTTCGAGACACGGCGGCGCCTGTCGCGCGTCAATCCGCAGAGCGAGTGGAGGACCTACAATCACCCCGAGCTGCGAATCGTCGACGATGCGAGCTGGGCGGCGGTGCAGGCGTGGCGCGAGGCCAATGAGGACCTGCCGCCCGCGGCGCAGCGCCGCCCGCGCCATGCGCTGAGCGGCCTCGTCCGCTGCGCCGAATGCGGCGGCGCCTATGTCATCATCAACCGCGACCGGATGGGCTGCACGCGCCATCGCGAGGCCGGCACCTGCGGCAACGCGCGCCGGATCGCGTTCGGCCGCCTCGAGGAGCGCGTATTCGCGGGGCTGACCGACAAGCTGCTCGCGCCCGACGTCGTCTCGCACGTCGTCAAGCGCTACCATCTCGAGCGCGAGCGGCTGCGCAAGGAGCGTGCCGTCCAGCGGCGGCGGGACGAGACCCGCGCGACGGTCCTCGAGACGGAGATCGCGCGCCTGGTCGAGGCGATCGCGACGGGCGCCGCGGGCTTTGCCGATGTGAAGGAGGCGCTGTCGCGCCGGCGCGAGGAAGCCAAGGCGATTGCCGTCCGGCTAGCCGAGGAGAAGGCGCACGACGTGCTGGTCTTGCACCCGCGACTGGCCGACGAATATCGCCGGCGCATCCAGGCAATAGGGAAGTCGCTCGCCACCGGCGGCGCCGGCCGCAGCGAGGCACTACCTCGCCTCCGCGCTCTTATCGACTCGGTGATGGTGGGCGATGCGCCCGGCCAGCCCGACAACGCCAGCGTCGAGGTGCTCGGGTCGCTGACCCAGGCCCTCGCATTGGCGGATGGATCGCCCCCAAGGACAACCCATCGCACTGGCAAGGTGGTAGCGAAGGAGGGACTTGAACCCCCGACCCCAGGATTATGATTCCCGTGCTCTAACCAGCTGAGCTACTTCGCCCTGCCATCCCGTTCGGCGCGGCGCTGGGCGCCGGCTTGGGAAGCGCGGCCTATAGGCATGGCCCGCGAGACGGTCAACACTTCGCCCACCGTCGGCGCGATTTCGCGGAACCCCCACCCCCTCGTCTCGTTTCGCCCGACACATGAAGCTGCAGATCAGGAATTTCCGATGGACCTCGTAACGCCCCTCGACATCATCTGCCGCATCATCCAGCGCGCCCGCGAACTCGAGGCGGCGGTGCCGGGCATCGATCCCGAGAACGACGATCCCGTCAACGATTCGGACGACGAGCGCGACGTGCTCGAGGACGAGCTCGACGACGACACGGTGCAGGACGAACTGCGCACGACGGTCGACGATCTCGCCGACGACCAGCAGGCCGAGGTGCTGGCGCTCGCGATGGTCGGTCAGGGCACCTACGACGCCGCCGAGTGGGACGACGCGCTCGAGGAGGCGAACGATCCCGACAACGAGTCGATCATCGACCAGTTGCTCGACATGCCGACGCTGTCCGAGAACCTCGAGGCCGGTCTCGCGGCGTTCGATCTGAGCTGCACCGGCGTCGGCCAGATCGACTGAGGCGCGGACCGGCGCGCTTAGCCTGCAAAGCGATAGCGCGCGATCGGTTCCCACGGGCCGCCGCGATAGTAATGCGTGGCGATGCCCGTGATAGCGAGCGGCCGGGCGATCGTCGGATCGGCCGTCAGCGTCGCTAGCAGGGCACGTGCGGCGGCGGGATCGACCTTGTTCTGGATCGTGACGTGCGGCCGCCAGCCGGCTTGATCCTGCGGCGTGAGCATGCCCTGGAACGCCTCGACAAGATCGGTTCGGATGCGAACGAGCGCGTCGCACCGCACGCGCAACGCGACGCCGCGCCCCAGCGACATCGGCTCGACGATTGCTGCGTCGGGTCGTTTCACGCCGCGGGTCGCTGCCTTGAGCCGCATGTCTAGCTCGGGCAGCAGACTGGGCGGCAGATGGTGGAACAGCGTCAGATGCGCGGCGATCTGGTTGCGCTCGGGTGGGAAATGCGCGCGGCGCAGGCCATCGAGCCACGCGAAATCGGCAGGACCGAACTCGGCGGCGACGATGATCGGTGCGGGCTCCATCAGCGTAGCCGCGGCGGGGTGCGCGTCAGTAACGACAGTCGATCGACATCGGCGATGCAGCGGCGATCCGCCGCGATCGTCCGGACGCTAAAGTCGCCGCGGCGCAGTCCTTCATCGCCGCTCGCCCGCGACAGCGATCGCAGCGCATCGCGGCGCAGCAGCACGGGATGACCAGGGCGACCACGCCAGGTCGGGCGCACGATCTCGTCGCCGGGCCTGGCCGCGGCCAGCAGACGTCCCGCCAATCCCGCGGGAAGCCAGGGCATGTCGGCGAGGAAGACGATCGCCTCGCGATCGATCGGACGAAGCCGCGTCGCCGCGGCGCGTAGGCTGGCACCCATGCCTTCGCGAAAATCGCGCGCGCGCACGACGATCGCGTACCGGTGCCGGCGCCGGACGGCCGCGGTGACGCGCTGCGACTGGCTGCCGGTCACGACGATCAGACGCTGGACCGGCGCGCGGCATGCGGTCGCCAGAGCGATGTCGAGCAGCGTCCGGCCGCCGCGGCGTGCGAACAGCTTGTTGGCCGGCCCGAACCGCCGCGATGCGCCTGCCGCGAGCAGGATCGCCACGCGCACGCTTCAGATCTCGACCTGGCTGCCCAGTTCGACGACGCGGTTCGACGGCAGCTTGAAGAATTCCATCGCGCTTTCGGCGTTGCGCAGCATCCAGGCGAACAGCTTCTCGCGCCAGATCGCCATCCCCGGCTTCGCCGCCGCGATCAGCGTCTGTCGCGCGAGGAAGAAGCTGGTGTCCATCATACGCAGCGGCGCGCCCATGCCCTGCACGCTGGACAGCGCAGCGGGCACGTCGGGCTCTTGCATGAAGCCGTAATGGACGACGACCCGATAGAAGCCCTGATCGAACGACTTGACCTTGGTGCGGTGCGATTGTGGCACATAGGGCACGTCCTCGATCTTCACCGTCAGCAAAATCACGCGCTCGTGCAGCACCTTGTTGTGCTTGAGGTTGTGGAGCAGCGCGTGCGGCACGCCGTCGCGCGCGGTCGTCATGAACACCGCGGTGCCCGACACGCGCTCGGCCGAATTGGCCGCCGACTTGACGAACACGGTGATCGGCATCGCGACCTCGCTCAGCCGCTTGATCATCAGCTGCCGGCCCTTCGCCCAGGTGGTGAGCAGGGTGAACGCGATCAGCCCGACGAGCAGCGGGAACCAGCCGCCATCGGGCACCTTGGTGAGGTTCGCGGAGAAATAGGCGAGATCGACCACGCCGAAAAGCGCGATGAGCAGCCCCGCGCCGATCCTGTTCCACTTCCACAGCGAGAACAGCAGCACCGCGAGCAGGCAGGTGTCGATCAGCATCGCGCCGGTCACCGCGATGCCGTAGGCGGCGGCGAGGTTGGTCGAGGTGCGGAAACCGAACACCAGCAGGATCACCATCACCATCAGCGTCCAGTTGATGACGGGAATGTAGATCTGGCCGGCGGCGCTCGCGCTGGTATGCGTGATCTTGAGCCGCGGCATGAAACCGAGCTGGATCGCCTGCTGCGTCACCGAGAAGGCGCCGGAGATCACCGCCTGGCTCGCGATGACGGTCGCCAGCGTCGAGAGGATCACCAGCGGCAGACGCAGATTCTCAGGCGCGAGCAGGAAGAAGGGCGACCGGATGATGTGCATCGCCTGCTCGGGCGTCGCGGACAGGATCATCGCGCCCTGCCCCAGATAGTTGAGCATCAGCGCGGGCAGCACGAACACCAGCCACGACAGGCGGATCGGCTTGCGCCCGAAATGCCCCATGTCGGCATAGAGCGCCTCCGCCCCCGTCACCGCGAGCACCACCGAGCCCATGGCGAGGAACGCGCGCAACGGCTCCTCCGAAAAGAACATCGCGGCATGCCAGGGATTGAGCGCGAACAGCACGCTCGGCAATTTGGCCATGTTGACGAGGCCGAGCACCGCGAGCACCGCGAAATAAAGCAGCATGATCGGGCCGAACAGCGCCCCCATCCGCGCCGTGCCGCGCGCCTGGAGCGCGAACAGCCCGATCAGTATCCCGATCGCGATCGGGATGACGAGCGGCGCCATGCCCGTTTCGACGACGGTGAGCCCCTCGACCGCGGACAGCACCGAGATCGCGGGCGTGATCATCGAGTCGCCGAAGAACAGCGCGGTTGCGAACACGCCGAGCAGCACGAGCCCCTTGGTCCAGCGCTTCTCGGCGTTGATCGAGCGCGACACGAGTGCGAGCAGCGCCAGGCTGCCGCCCTCGCCCTTGTTGTCGGCGCGCATGATGATGGTGACGTACTTGACCGTCACCACGACCATCATCGACCAGAAGATCAGGCTGAGCACGCCCATGATGTGGAGGCTGTCGGGCCGGAGCTGGTGATGCCCCGCGAAGGTTTCGCGGAAGGCGTAGATCGGGCTGGTGCCGATATCGCCGAAGACGACGCCGATCGCGCCGACCGACAGCTTGAGCAGGCTCTCGCCCTTGTGCGATCCGCCGCCGTCCTGCGGCAGCAGCGACTCGTCGCCGGGCGGCGCCGGCAGCGCCTTGTCCTCGGAAGCCATCGGGCGATCGTTCATCGGATGGTCAGCGGATACGGTCGATAAGGTCGCAAGGCCACTCAGATGATCCCGCATTCGCGGGCATAGCTGCCCGGCCAGAAGCGCTGCGCCCTAGCACGCCCGCTCCCTGCCCCGCAACGCCGCGCAGTCCCGCCCGTACCAACGCGCGACACCCGCACCGGCAGCCATCACGGATCGCCGTGCGACAGCGTACGGATAGTGAATTGCGTCACCAGCCGGTGGACGCCGGGCAGCGCCGCCAGCGTCTCGCGGTGGATACGCTCGTAGCTGTCGTGCTCGGGTACGAGCACCTTGAGCAGATAATCCGATTCGCCGCTCATCAGATGCGCCTCGCGGACGGGCGTCGTCCGCGCCAGCGCCGCCTCGAACGCCTCCATCGTCGCGCGCCGCTGATCGACCAGCGTCACCTGGACGAACACGGTCGACGGATTGCCCTCCGCCGCACGCGACAGCCGCGCACGGTAGCCCAGGATCATGCCCGATTGCTCGAGCGCCTTGACCCGGCGATGCACCGCGGAAGTCGACAAGCCGACCTGCGCGCCGAGCGTTTCGCTGGTCAGCGAAGAATCCCTGGCGAGCTGACGGATAATTTTCTGGTCGATCGCGTTCATGCGGCAGATCTGTGCGTGATCGGCGTATGCCGCGCAAGATGATCGCGTATCTGCGCGCTCATGCGAGAAACTATCGGAAATCCGCGCGACCGTTCGAGGTTATGCTGTCGCCCAACCTGAGAGGATAAGAGATCATGCGCGTCGGTGTGCCCAAGGAAATCAAGAACCACGAATATCGCGTCGGCCTGACGCCGCCGTCGGTCGCCGAGCTCGTCGCCGCGGGGCATGAAGTGCTGGTCGAGACCAAGGCCGGGCTCGGCATCGATTTCGAGGACCAGGACTATGTCGACGCGGGCGCGAAAATCCTGCCCGACGCGGCCTCGGTGTTCGATGCAGCCGAAATGATCGTCAAGGTGAAGGAACCGCAGCCGCAGGAGATCGCGATGCTGCGCCCGCAACACCTGCTCTACACCTATCTCCACCTCGCCGCCGACAAGCCGCAGGCCGAGGGACTGATGAGGTCCGGCGCGACGTGCATCGCCTACGAGACGGTGACGTCCGCGCGTGGCGGCCTGCCGCTGCTCAAGCCGATGTCCGAGGTCGCGGGCCGCATGTCGGTGCAGGTCGGCGCGCATTATCTCGAGAAGGAGCAGGGCGGTCGCGGCGTGCTGCTCGGCGGCGTTCCGGGCGTGGCCCCTGCGAAGGTCGCGATCCTGGGTGGCGGCATCGCGGGCGTCAACGCGGCGCAGATGGCGGTCGGCATGCGCGCCGACGTCACGATCTACGACATCAACAACGATCGCCTCGCCGAGCTCGACATGTTCTTCTCGAGCCAGATCAAGACCGCCTACGCCTCCAAAGCGGCGATCGCCGCTGCCGTGAAGAACGCGCATCTCGTGATCGGCGCGGTGCTGATCCCGGGTGCGGCTGCGCCCAAGCTCGTCACGCGCGAGATGCTCAAGACGATGAAGCGCGGCAGCGTGCTCGTCGACATCGCGATCGACCAGGGCGGCTGCTTCGAGACCAGTCATGCGACGACGCACGACGATCCGGTGTTCGAGATCGACGGCGTGATCCACTATTGCGTCGCCAACATGCCCGGCGCGGTGGCGCGCACCTCGGCGTTCGCGCTCAACAACGCGACGCTCACCTATGCACTGCGCCTCGCGTCGCTGGGTGCCGAAGCGGCGATGGCGGCGGACTCGCATCTGGCGGCGGGGCTCAACGTCTCGGGCGGCAAGATCCGCCACCGGGCGGTGGCGGACGCGCTCGACCTGCCGATGAACTGATCGGGCGGAACAGGACGGGAACGGCGGCGTTGGTGCAGGGAAGGAGAGTTCCCATGACCGACGTCGCCGACCACGCCGAGAACCCCAAGGATCACCCCACCGGCAATGCCGAGAAAGACCCTGCCGACTGGACCACCGGCGGCGAATCGATGACCGGCGCGCAGGCGAGCTACCTCAAGACGCTGAGCGAGGAAGCCGGCGAGGCGTTCGACGAAACGCTGAACAAGGCGGACGCGTCGCTGCGCATCGACGAACTGCAGCAGAAGACCGGGCGCGGCGCGTAGGCTATCCGTTCCCCGGCGAAAGCCGGGGTCCAGGCCCCACTTGGCTTATCGAACGTAACGCCCGCTACATTGCTACGGGCCTGGGCCCCGGCTTTTGCCGGGGAACGCTTGCGAATGTCAGCGCTTAGCCTGTGCCCGCATCATCACGAACAATTCGAGCCGCTTCTCCAGCGGCACCTTCCACAGCGATCCGGCAGGCAGGCTGGCATCGAGCGCCCGCCAGGTCGCCTCCGCGCCCGCCAGGTCGCCGGTCTCGAGTTCCGCCAATCCGCGGAAATAGCGCGGCGCGAGGCTGGTCGGTGCGGTCTGCTCGGCGCGGTCGAAGGCGAGCGTCACGGCGGGCGTCATGACGCCGTGCGACGACATCAGCAGCGCATGCGCGTAGCCGATGCGCAGGTCGACGTCGCGGGGACGCCTGGCGATCGTGTTGCCGATCAGATCGACCGCCACCTCGTCCTCGCCCATCCGGTTGAACGCGTCGGCGGCGGCGAGCACTTGGCCGGTCTCGCCATATTTGTTGAGGAAAAGTTGGCGCTCGCTCGCGAATAGCGTGTCCGCGCGCATCGACTTGGCGCGACCGGCGGCGGGTGCCCCCGGCTCGCCCGGCATGCCCAGCCAGGCATAGCCCGCCGCCGCGACGAACAGCGCCGCCGCGACCAGCATCAGCGCCGGCTTATCGAGCCGCCCCGGCCGCCACAGCAGCAGCATCGCGACGAGCGCGAAGCCCGCAAAGATCAGCCAGCCGGTCATGCCGCGCGTCTCATGCCGGGCGCCGCCGCCGCACCGTGCCGCGCGCCACCACCAGCCCGATCCCGACGAGCAGCACGGGCGCGGCCCATAACGGCCACGTCAGCGGATCGAGCGGCGGCTCATAACTCACCCAGCGGCCGTAGCGCGCGATCATCCAGGCGCGGATCGCGTCCGGCGTCTCGCCCGCCGCGATGCGCTGGCGGATGATCGCGCGCATGTCGCCGGCGAGATCGGCATCGCTGTCGGCGATCGACTGGCCCTGGCAGACGACGCAGCGGATCGTCTGCATCAGCGCCTGCGCGCGCGCCTCGGCGGCTGGATCGGGGAGTTGCGTGTAGGAGAGCGGCTCGGGCGCGACCACCGGATCGGCATGTAGGGCCATCGGCGCGAGCAGCAGCGCGAGGACGAGCAACCGCTTCATCGCGCAGCGTTCAGCGCGGCGAGCATGTCGGGCACGTCCTGCGGCCCGATCGCGCCGATATGCTGCGCGCGGATGACGCCGTGGCCGTCGACCACGAACGTCTCGGGCACGCCCGACGAACCCAGCGCCATCTGCACGCCCGACGTGTCGTCGAGGCCGATGCGGTCATAGGGATCGCCGTTGCGCTGCAGGAAACGGGAGAGGTCGCTCGGCCGATCGCGCACCGCGATCCCCTCGATCGCGGCGCCGGCCTGCTTGAGCGCCATCAGTTGCGGCGCCTCGCCGACGCAAGGCACGCACCAGCTCGCGAAGAAGTTGAGCAGGTGCGGCCTGCCGTCGGCGAATGCGGTCGACGCGACGCGATCTGCGTCGCCGCGCCCCGACGCGAGATCGAAGGCGGGCAGCGGCTCGCCGATCATCTGCGACCGGATCGCGGCGTCGTGCGGCTTGATCAGCCCGCTCGCGACCAATGCGAGGATGGCGAGGAACGCCAGCAGCGGCAGCCACAGCAGGATGCGGACGGTGCGCAGCGTCATCGCGCATAGCCCTCGCGCGCGACGCGCGCCCGCCGCCGCGGCAGCACGCGCCCGAGCAGCGACAATGCGCCGCCGAGCGCGACCAGGACGCCGCCGCCCCAGATCAGCGTCACGAACGGCTTCCACCACAGCCGCAGCTGCCAGCGGTCGCCGGGCACGGGTTCACCGACGACGGTATAGAGCTGCCCGTCGAGCCGTGTCGCGATCGCGCTCTCGCTGGTCTGCTGCGGCGGATTGTCGAAGGTACGTTGTTCGGGGCTGAGCGTGATCGGCGCACCCGACCCGCGCGTCGCGACCAGCGTCGCCTTGACCGCGGTGTAATTGGGGCCCGCGACCGGATCGATCGCGGCGAAGCGGACCGCATAGGGGCCGACATGCACCGTCTCGCCGGGCGACGCCGCGACCAGCGTCTCCTGCGAGAAGGCGCTCTCCGACGCCATGCCCGCGAGACTCACCGCGATGCCGAGATGGGCGACCACCATGCCCCAGGTGAAGAGCGGCGTGCGGCGGAGGTTGCGCTTCCACAAGGGCGCGACGCTCGCCGCCGCGGTCCCCGCCGCCAGCACCAGCCCAAGCAACGGCAGGATATGCAGGCCGGGCAAGGCGAGCAGCACAGCGATCAGCGCGACGACCACGATCGCGGCCGGGATCGCGACGCGCCGGCCGACCGCGACCAACCGGTCGCGCCGCCAGCGCATCATCGGCCCAGCCGCCATGATCGCCACCAGGATCAGCGCGAGCGGCCCTGCGGCGGCGTTGAAATAGGGCGGACCGACCGACAGTTTCTCGCCCGTCGCGCTCTCGACGAGCAGCGGATAGAGCGTGCCGATCAGCACCACGCCGAGGATCGCCGACAGCAGCAGATTGTTCGCGACCAGCGCGCCCTCGCGGCTGACCGGATCGAAACGATTGCCCTCCTTGACCGTCGCGATCCGCGCGCCGAACAGGGCCAAGGCGCCACCGATATAGAGCGCGAGCAGGATCAGGATGAACGCGCCGCGCCGCGGATCGAGCGCGAAGGCGTGGACGCTCGTCAGGATGCCCGATCGGACTAGGAAGGTGCCGACCATGCTCATCGAGAAGGCGACGACCGCGAGCATCACGGTCCACGCGCGCAGACCGTCGCGCGTCGCGAGCACGCTGACCGAATGGAGCAGCGCGGTCGCCGCGAGCCAGGGCATCAGCGAGGCGTTCTCGGTGGGGTCCCAGAACCACCAGCCGCCCCAGCCGAGCTCGTAATAGGCCCAGTAGCTGCCCGCGGTGATCCCCAGCGTCAGGAAGATCCACGCGCCGAGCACCCACGGTCGCATCGCGCGCGCGAACGCCGGGCCGACGTCGCGCGTCAGCAGCGCGCCGACCGCGAACGAGAAGGCGACCGACAGCCCGACATAGCCTACATAGAGCGTCGGCGGGTGGAAGGCCAAGCCCGGATCCTGCAGCAGCGGGTTGAAGCCGCTGCCCTCGGCGGGCACGTCGGCCAAGCGCTCGAACGGGTTGGACGAGAACAGCAGGAAGGCGAAGAAGCCGAGCGCGATCACGCCTTGGGCGGCGATCGTCGCGGCGAGCGTCCGCTCGGGCAGCCGGCGCTCGAAGATCGCCACCGCAGCGCCCGCCAATGCAAGGATCGTGATCCACATCAGCATCGAGCCCTCGTGGTTCCCCCACGCGCCGGTGATCCGGTAGAGCAGAGGCAGCGTCGTCGCGCTGTCCTCGGCGACTAGCTTCACCGACAGGTCGGTCTGCGAGAAGACCAGCAGCAGCATCGCGAAGGCGGTGACCGTCATGACCGCCTGCACGATCGCGACGGGCCGCACCGCGCGCAGCAGCGGCTCGCCACCCGGCCTGAGCGCAGTGAAACCGAGCACGGCCTGCAGCAGCGCCAACGCCGCGGCGATCAGCAGCGCGATTAGTCCGGTCTCGGCGATCATCGTGCGCCGCCTGTTTCACGCTTCCGTTCCCCCGCGAAGGCGGGGGCCCAGCGACGCACGCGCCGCGCCTGTGACTCCTGGCCCCCCGCCTTCGCGGGGGAACGAAGAGAAGCGGGCGCGCCCGTCATTTCACGAGGCTCTTGGTCTCGTGCATGCTGCCGGCGATCTGCGGCGGCATGTACTTCTCGTCGTGCTTGGCGAGGATGGTGTCGGCGACGAACCGGCCCGGCGCGACGAACCGCCCTTCGGCGACCACGCCCGATCCCTCGCGGAACAGGTCCGGCACGATGCCCGTGTAGCGTGCGGCGACCGCGGCGATGCCGTCGGTGACGCGGAAGTCGATCGTGACGCCGTCGGGTTCGCGGACCAGCGAGCCCTTCTCGACCATCCCACCGAGCCGGATCGCCTGCCCCGCCGCGACATGAACCTTGAGCGCGTCGGCCGGGCTGTAGAAGAAGCTCGCCTGACTGCGCAGCGCCGACATCGCCAGCAGCGCGGCGGCGACGAGCGCGCCGAGCGCGGTCAGCGTCAGCACCAGGCGTTGGTTCTTGGCCTTCACCGGTTGTTCGGACTTTGGCGTTTCAGGCTTTCGACCGCGCGCTCGGCCTTGCGCATCGCGATCAGGCTGACGGCCGTCAGCGCCAAGGTGCCTAGACCGGCGACGGCGTAAGCCGCGATCACGAACGGCCATTGGTTCATGCGACGTCGCCCATGCGCCGCAACCGTGCCTCGACCTTGGCGGTCGCGAGCAAGGTCCGCATCCGCATCAACACGATCGCGACGAACAGCAGCGTGAAGCCGATCGTCGTCAGCGGCAGCGGCCACAGGATCGAGGGTGCGATCGTCGAGCCGGTGAAGCTTATCGACTGGCCCTGATGCAGCGTCCGCCACCACAACACCGAGAAGTGGATGATCGGCAGGTTGATCGCGCCGATCAGCCCGAAGATCGCGGCGATGCGGCCCTGCCCGCCGCGCTCCGCCTCGGCGCCGGCCAGCGCGATATAGGCGACGTAGAGGAAGAACAGCACCAGCATCGAGGTGAGACGCCCGTCCCATTCCCACCAGGTGCCCCAGGTCGGGCGGCCCCAGATCGATCCGCTGGCGAGGCAGACGCCCGCGAACACCGCGCCCGGCACCGCGGTCGCGCGCGCGGCGATCGCGGCCAGCGGATGCCGCCAGACGAGTTCGGCGACGCTCGCCGCCGCGATCCCGCCCCATCCCGCCATCCCAAGCCACGCGGCCGGGATGTGGACGTACATGATCCGCACCGTCTCACCCTGCAGGTAATCGGGCGGCGTGAGCGTGAGGCCCGCGGCGAGCCCGGCCACCGCCAGCGACGCGCCGATCCAGCCGAGCCAGCCGGTCAGCGGGCGCGCTATCTGCAGGAAGCGGGCGGGGTTGGCGAAGGCGTGCATGATCGTGGCCGTGCTTACGCGGGGGGAGCGCTGCGGGGAAGCGGGGTTTGTCGGCGAATGGACGAGTCGGCCGGCAAGCGCACCGTGCTCCTGCGCAGGCAGGAGCCCAGGGCTACAGGCGTTGCGTCCGTTTCACCTGGACGCCCGCATACGCGGGAGCACAGGCTCGTGCGCCTACCGCCCGATCAGCCGCTGCGCCATCCGGTCCGCGACGATCGACGAGGGCTCGGCGCTCGCCGCGCTCTCGTCCCAAATCGAGTCGAGACGCCCCGGTATCTCGGCGATCCGCTTCTCGACCTCGGCACGGTCGCCCTGCCCCAGATATTCGAGCCCGACGTTGATGATCCCGCCGGCGTTGATCACGTAATCGGGCGCGTAGACGATGCCGCGCGCGTGCAGCCGCCAGCCGTCCTCGGGGGTCGAAAGCTGGTTGTTGGCGCCACCCGCGACGATCGGCGCGCGCAGCGCCGCGATCGTGTCGGCGGTGAGGATCGCACCCAGCGCGCAGGGGCTGACGACATCGGCATCGATGGCGAGGATCGAGTCGGCGGGCACCGCCTCGCCGCCCAGCTCGGCCGCGAGCGCCTGCGCCCGATCGATGTTCACGTCGGCCAGCGTGAGCCTGGCGCCGTCCGTAGCGAGCAGCCGCGCGAGACCGCCGCCGACGCTGCCGACGCCTTGGATCGCGACATGGACGCCGCTCATGTCGTCGCGCTTCAAACCCCGCTTCACCGCCGCCTTGACGCCGAGATAGACGCCCATCGCGGTGAACGGCCCCGGATCGCCGCCGGCATCGCCCGCGCCCGATACGGGCAAGCCCGAGACATGCCTGGTCTGGCCGGAAATCTGCACCATGTCTGCATCAGAGATGCCGACGTCCTCCGCGGTGACGTAGCGCCCGCCCAGGCTCTCGACCGCGCGACCGAAGGCAGCAAGCAATTCGGGCGTCTTCGCGCCTGCGGGGTCCGCCAAGATCACCGCCTTGCCGCCGCCCATCGGCAGCCCGGCCATCGCATTCTTGTAGCTCATGCCGCGCGACAGGCGCAGCGCATCGGTGATCGCCTCGCCCGATTGCGCATAGGTCCAGTAGCGGCAGCCGCCCGCCGCGGGGCCGAGCTTGGTCGAATGGATCGCGATGATCGCGCTGAGCCCCGACGCCGCGTCCCGGAAGAAGTGGACGCCTTCATGATCATCGAAATCGGGATAGTCCCAGGGGGCCATGTCGCTCAAAAACCTCATGGCCGGTCGTTACCGATGACCATGGGAGCCCGGCTCTTCTATCCCTAGTCAAGACATATCCGCTGGGGACGATGGGGCGATCGACGGGTCTTGAACCCGCGACCTCCGGTACCACAAACCGGCGCTCTAACCAACTGAGCTACGATCGCCACAAGCCGTCCACGGCAGCGTGGCGCCCCCATAGGAGGGCGCGGGGTCGCGCGTCAAGGCGACTTGCCATCCCGCGCGCTTTGCCGGTGAGGAAGATCGGGCTACGCTCACGCCGAAGGAGATGGCTCATGTCCGTTCCGCCCGGCTTCGGTGCCGTCACGCCCTAATCTGTTCGTGGAAGGCGCCGACGGCTATACGCGCTTCCTCGCCGCCGCGCTCGGCGGCGTCGAGATCGGACGCAGCATCGGCCCCGACGGGCGCATCGCCAACTGCCAGATCCGCTTCGGCGATACGACGATCATGCTGAGCGAAGCCTCGCCCGCCTTCCCTGCCGGGCGCAGCGCCTTCTACCGCTATGTCGAGGATGCCGATGCGGCGATGGCGCATGCGATCGCCAACGGCGCGCGCGAGATCATGGCGGTCGACGACATGCCTTATGGCGATCGCCAGGGTGGCGTCGCCGATCCGGCGGGCAACATCTGGTGGATTTCGCAGCGGCTGACCGACGCGCCATATTTCTAGGGCACGCTGCGCCACATCAGCACTGTCATTGCGACCCCGGGCCTGACCCGGTGGAAGCAATCCAGAGTTACGGGCGCCGGGCCTGGATCACTTCGCCGCTGCGCGCCTCGCAATGACGGTGAAGCCGACGTAACGCACGATGCTCCCGGGCGCATCGCCATGCATGCGGCCGGCGTCGGTGAAGCCCCTGTTCCCGGCGACAGCCGGGGCCCGGAGCTGCGGGCAGCACGGTTTGCGGCCCTGGGCCCCGGTTTCGCCGGGGACCGAGGATCAGATGCCCGATCTTGCCGAATGGCGATGGGCTCCAGACGAAGCGATCGGATGGCGGACGTGGTGGGCGCGACAGGGATTGAACCTGTGACCCCACCCGTGTGAAGGGTGTGCTCTACCGCTGAGCTACGCGCCCACGTCCGATGCCGGCGGATGGTCGACCCCGCCGGAGGGGGCGCGGTTAGCGCGCCGCTTGCCGTCTGTCCAGTATCCGTGTCGCCGATCGCGCGTGAAAAGGCGGCGGCCCCCCGGCTCGCACCGCCTTCACCGCGATCTCAGTTGACCGCGTCCTTGAGGCCCTTGCCCGCCTTGAACTTGGGCTGGCTCGACGCCGCGATCGACATCGGTTCGCCGGTGCGCGGGTTGCGCCCGGTCGATGCCTTGCGCTTGCTCACCGAGAAAGTACCGAATCCGACGAGGCGGACCTCGTCACCCTTGGTCAGCGCACCGCCGATCGCGTCGAATATGCTTTCGACGGCCTTGCTCGCATCGCTGCGCGTCAGGCCGGCGGTCTCGGCGACCGCCCCGATAAGCTCCTGCTTGTTCATATGAAACGCCCCCTGTTCCAGTGCTCTCGCCCATCCGCCGCGTTCGATCGCGCACAGTCAGGCCTGGCCCAAGAAACGATCACAATCCGCAGCGAGTCAAGCGCGCTTGCGCCCACTTGCGACAAACCGCGCCGATCAGTGGCGAATCGCCGGCTCGCCCCCACCATCGGGGCGCTGACCAAGCGCGGCGGCGGCAAGCTCGTCCGCCTCGGTCCACTCGATCGGCACGATCGGCGAGACCAGCGCGCGCGCCAGCACCTCGTCGAGATGGCTGACCGGCACGATGGTGAGGCCATCGGTGATCGTCGCCGGGATGTCGACAAGGTCCTTTTCATTCTCTGCCGGGATCAGCACGGTGGTGATGCCGCCGCGTAAGGCGGCGAGCAGCTTCTCCTTGAGACCCCCGATCGGCAGTACGCGACCGCGCAGCGTCACCTCGCCGGTCATCGCGACGTCGCGGCGCACCGCGACACCGGTCAGCGTCGAGATGATCGCGGTGGCAATGCCGATGCCCGCCGACGGTCCATCCTTGGGCACCGCGCCTTCGGGGAGATGGATGTGGATGTCCTTGCGCGCGATCAGGTTCGGGCGGACGCCGTACGCCGGCGAGCGCGCCTTGACGAAGGAGAAGGCGGCCTGAACGCTTTCCTTCATCACGTCGCCGAGCTTGCCCGTGGTCGAGATCAACCCCTTGCCGGGCACGGTGACCGCCTCGATCGTCAGCAACTCGCCGCCGACCTCGGTCCAGGCGAGGCCCGTGACCGCGCCGATCTGGTCCTCGACCTCGGACACGCCATAGCGATATTTCTTCACGCCCGCGAATTCGGCGAGATTATGCTCGTCGATCGTGATCGCATCCGCCTTCTTCTCGAGGATGCGGCGCAGCACCTTGCGCGCCAGCCGCGCGATCTCGCGCTCGAGCGTGCGGACGCCCGCCTCGCGCGTGTAATAGCGGATCAGGTCGGTCAGCCCGCCGTCGGTCAGCGTGAACTCGCCAGGCTTGAGACCATGCGCCTCGATCTGCTTGTCGAGCAGATGCGCCTTGGCGATCTCGAGCTTCTCCTGCTCGGTATAGCCTTCGAGGCGGATGATCTCCATCCGGTCGAGCAGCGGCTGCGGCAGGTTGAGGCTGTTCGCGGTGCATACGAACATCACGTCGGAGAGATCGAGATCGATCTCGAGATAATGATCCTGGAACTTGGCGTTCTGCTCGGGATCGAGCACCTCGAGCAGCGCCGAGGCCGGATCGCCGCGGAAATCCGCGCCGAGCTTGTCGATCTCGTCGAGCAGGAACAGCGGGTTCGACGTGCCCGCCTTCTTGAGGTTGGTCACGATCTTGCCCGGCAGCGAGCCGATGTAGGTGCGCCTGTGCCCGCGGATCTCGGCCTCGTCGCGCACGCCGCCCAGCGACTGGCGCACGAACTCGCGCCCCGTCGCCTTGGCGATGCTGCGGCCGAGCGAGGTCTTGCCGACGCCCGGCGGGCCTACGAGGCACAATATCGGCCCTTTCAGCTTGTTGGTGCGCGCCTGGACAGCGAGATATTCGACGATCCGCTCCTTCACCTTCTCCAGCGCATAATGATCCTCGTCGAGGATCTTCTCGGCGGCTGGGATGTCGTGCTTCACCTTGCTCTTCTTGCCCCACGGCAGCCCCAGCAGCACGTCGAGATAGTTGCGCACGACCGTCGCTTCCGCGGACATCGGCGCCATCGTCTTGAGCTTCTTGAGCTCCGACGTCGCCTTGGCGCGCGCCTCCTTCGACAGTTTGATCTTGGCGATCTTCTGCGCGAGTTCGGCGACTTCGTTGCCGTCCTCCTCGCCCTCCGATCCCAGCTCGCGCTGGATCGCCTTCAACTGCTCGTTGAGATAATATTCGCGCTGCGTCTTCTCCATCTGGCGCTTGACGCGCGAGCGGATCTTCTTCTCGACCTTGAGCACGCCGAGCTCGCCCTCCATGAAGGCGAACGCCATCTCCAGCCGCTTGAGCGCATCGGCCTCGATCAGCAGCGCCTGCTTCTCGGCGACCTTCACCGCGATATTGGCGGCAACCATGTCGGCAAGCTTGGCCGCGCCCTCGACCTGGCCGAGCTGGGTCGACGTCTCGGCCGGCAGCTTCTTGTTGAGCCGGGCATAATTGTCGAACTGCTCGACCACCGATCGCATCAGCGCCTGCGCCTCGGCGCCCTCCGGCTCCTCGTCGTCGGCGAGCAGGGTGACCGTCGCGGTCAATTGCTTGCCGTCATTCTCGAGATCGTCGAACGTCGCGCGCTGCTGGCCCTCGACCAGCACGCGCACCGTGCCGTCGGGCAGCTTGAGCAGCTGCAGAACGGTTGCGACGACGCCGAGATCGTAGAGCGCCGAACGGTCGGGGTCGTCCTCGGCGGGATCGAGTTGCGCGACGAGGAAGATCGACTTGTCCGCGGCCATCGCGGTCTCGAGCGCCGCCACCGACTTCTCGCGGCCGACGAACAGCGGCACGATCATGTGCGGGAAGACGACGATGTCGCGCAGCGGCAGGACGGGAAGCGTCTCGGTGGTCATGCGATCTCCGTGCGGGCGGCGCTGGATGCCACCCGGTTGGATGACAATATGGCGACGCAAGCGCCGCGCATCAATGCGGGGATTTTGGGAGGGTGAATAGAGGGACTATTGCTGCGGTGGCGGACATCCTCCCCCGCCAGGGGGAGGTGGCACGCGAAGCGTGACGGAGGGGGAGGCTACGGAACGCCTGCTATCGAACGGCGCCGCCGCCCGCCTCCTCCGACGCCCTACGGGCGCCACCTCCCCTTGGCGGGGGAGGATTAGGAATGGCGCCATTCTGATGCCGCTGCATCGCCTGACTGCTTCCCGCCAATTCCACGTGTCCCTCATCTTCCCCCGCCAGGGGGAGGTGGCAGTTCCCGCGCAGGCGGGAACTGACGGAGGGGGCGGGCGGCGGTCAGTTCGCCAATCTGTCCCGACGCTCGATCGCCATCACCATGATCTGGCGAACGACGCCATCGAGGTTCGACAGCACATCGATCGCCGGATAGCGCAGCACTAAAACGCCTTGCGATGTGAGCCATGCATCACGAGCTTTGTCGCGCGCCGGTCGATCGCCGCGGTTATGTGCTTCGCCGTCGACTTCGATCGCGAGCTTGGCAAGGCGCGCAGTAGAAATCGAGGATATAAGCGCCCGCCGGGTACTGACGGCGGAAGCGTAGGCTGGCGTCGTGGCGACGAAGCGCCAGCCAGAGCGCGATTTCGGGCGGCGTCATCGCGTTGCGGAGACGTTTGGCTGCGATGCGGTTCGAGCCAGTCAGGCGCATCGGCCTCCTCCCCCTCCGTCAGTCCCCGCCTGCGCGGGACTGCCACCTCCGCTTGGCGGGGGAGGTGATATATCCAATCGCAAAAAAAGGCGCCCGGATCGCTCCGGACGCCCTCTCAACCCCAGCGCTAGAAATCCCTCACGCCGCGCCGGGCGCTTCCTTCTGCTTTTTCGCGAACACGCGGATCGGTTCCTTGCGGCCTTCGACCACGTCCTTGTCGATCATGATCTCGTCGACGCCCTCCATGCTGGGCAGCTCGAACATAGTGTCGAGCAGGATCGATTCGAGGATCGAGCGCAGCCCGCGGGCCCCGGTCTTGCGGTCGATGCCCTTCTTCGCCACCGCGACCAGCGCCTCGTCGGTGAAGGAGAGCTTGACCCCCTCCATCTCGAACAGCTTGCCGTACTGCTTGACCAGCGCGTTCTTGGGTTCGGACAGGATCTTCACCAGCGCGCCGACATCGAGATCCTCGAGCGTGGCGATCACGGGCAGGCGGCCGACGAACTCGGGGATCAGCCCAAACTTGAGCAGATCCTCGGGCTCGCACTGACGCAGCGTCTCGCCGACGCGGCGCTCCTCGGGAGAGGACACGAACGCGCCGAAGCCGATCGACTTGCCCTGCAGACGGTCCGCGATGATCTTCTCGAGCCCCGAGAAGGCGCCGCCGCAGATGAACAGGATGTTGGTCGTGTCGACCTGCAGGAACTCCTGCTGCGGATGCTTGCGTCCACCCTGCGGGGGCACCGACGCGGTCGTGCCCTCCATCAGCTTGAGAAGCGCCTGCTGGACGCCCTCGCCCGACACGTCGCGCGTGATCGAGGGATTGTCCGCCTTGCGGCTGATCTTGTCGATCTCGTCGATGTAGACGATGCCGCGCTGCGCGCGCTCGACGTTGTAGTCGGACGCCTGGAGCAGCTTGAGGATGATGTTCTCGACATCCTCGCCGACATAGCCCGCCTCGGTGAGCGTCGTCGCGTCCGCCATCGTGAACGGCACGTCGAGGATGCGCGCCAGCGTCTGCGCGAGCAGCGTCTTGCCGCAGCCGGTCGGCCCCACGAGCAGGATGTTGGACTTGCTGAGCTCGACGTCGGCACCCTTGGCGCCGTGGTTGAGCCGCTTATAATGGTTGTGGACCGCCACCGACAGCACGCGCTTCGCGCGCTTCTGGCCGATCACATAGTCGTCGAGGACGTCGCAGATCTCCTGCGGGGTCGGCACGCCGCCGTCCTTCTTGGACACCAGGGCGGACTTGGTCTCCTCGCGGATGATGTCGTTGCACAGCTCGACGCACTCGTCGCAGATGAACACGGTCGGTCCGGCAATCAGCTTGCGCACCTCATGCTGGCTCTTGCCGCAGAAGGAGCAATACAGGGTGCTCTTGCTGTCACCGCCGCTCAAATTTGGCATAGTCGATTCCTTGGCGCCGGCAGCGCCGGCTATCTGTGACAGTCTAGCTACTCGGGCGCGCCGGGCAATGGCCTTCTCGCCACTACCCGGCGCAGGTTTGTGTCAGCTCAGGGCTATACTTTCGTTGACCCGACCGGGATCGGGCCGCCGCGCTCAGGCCGCCGCCTTCTCCTCGGTGGGTGCCGGGCGCTTGTCGTAGACCTCGTCGATCAGGCCGAATTCCTTGGCTTCGTCGGCCTCCAGGAACTTGTCGCGATCCATCGCATGCTCGATTTCCTCGAGCGGCTTGCCCGTATATTTGGCGTAGAGCGTGTTGAGCCGGTGCCGCATACGCAGGATTTCCCGCGCCTGGATCTCGATATCGGCGGCCATGCCCTGCGCGCCGCCCGAGGGCTGATGGATCATGATCCGCGCGTTGGTCATCGCGGTGCGCATGCCGGGCTCGCCGGCAGCGAGCAGGAAGCTGCCCATCGAGGCGGCCTGGCCGATGCACACCGTGCCGACGCGCGGACGGATATACTGCATCGTGTCGTGGATCGCGAGGCCCGCCGTGACGACGCCGCCCGGCGAGTTGATGTACATGAACACGTCCTTCTTCGGGTTCTCGGACTCGAGGAAGAGCAGCTGTGCGCAGATCAGCGAGGCCATATGATCCTCGACGCCGCCGGTGATGAACACGATACGCTCGCGGAGCAGACGCGAGTAGATGTCGAAACTGCGCTCGCCGCGGCTCGACTGCTCGATGACGATCGGCACGAGGCCGGCTGCCGCATCGTTATGGTAGATGTCTTCCGGCGTGAAACCAGTCATGGAAATCGGCGTCCCTTCTGCCCTCTAGGTCGCCAACATCGGCGCTAAGCCGGAGGACTTCAAGGGCCGTCTAGCTGTGCGGAGCTCGCGGCGGCGGCCAAAGTACGGTTCGGCTTTCATCAACCTGTCCGTGCTACGACCGTCACATGCCAGCGATACCGCCCGAGCCGCTCCAAAGCCTTCCTGTCTACCGACTGCTTGCAGAAGCCGGCCTGATCGATGTGCCCAACAGCCGGTCGCACTCATCAAACTGGGCATTCCAGCAGGGCGAATTGCTGATCCTGGCTCTCTGGTGGGATGCCCCGTCAGAAATTCTCGATAAGAACTCTTGGACATACGCGGACAATTATCGCCACGCCGCCGAGCAGGCAAAGGATGGCAGACGGCGTAACGTCTGTTCCGCTGTCGACCGTCTTGTGTGCCGATCGCAGGAAGAGGCGCTTCCGATCAGTTTGATCTTCTGTAAGGGTTGGACAGCCAGTGGGATCGCGACGGCCGCGTCCGCCCGCGCTCTTGATCCAGTGTCCTGGTATGTCGACGAATACAAGACCAGCGGGGATTTCGTTCTGCGGCGGGGTTTGCCGTCTATAGATCAGCATGAAACTTTCCCCGTGCCGCAACGACAGTCCAATCGCTTCGACCGCACGAGTTCAGCCTATCGGCGCGATCGCAGTATCCGAAACATAGCATTGCTTCGAGCAGGGGGGAGATGCTCCCTCTGCGGTGAACTTGGATTTGCCATGCCCGACGGCCGCATCTATCTCGAGACGCATCATATCGTGCCGCTATGCGATGGCGGTTTAGACGATTCGAGCAATGTGGCCGCGCTATGCCCGGATCACCATCGCGAGGCTCATTTTGGAAATGATCGGTGTGAGATTAAGAGCAAGCTGCTAGAAAAGATCATGGCAGCTAATTGAGCTTTAACCCTCGCCCGGTGCCGGGAGCTGCAGATACGCCAGCCGCCGCATCTCGCGCCGGCCGCGCGTGACGGTGTCGAGGATCACGCCCGAGAAGAAATTGAGGAAGCCCAGCGTGACGAGCCCCATCGCCAGGATCGCGGTGGGGAAGCGCGGCACCAGGCCGGTCTGCGCGTAGGTGACGATCAGCGGCAGCGCGAGCAGGAAGGCGAGCACCAGCAGCGCCAGCCCGATGATCCCGAAGAACAGCACCGGCCGCTCGATCCGGTAGAGATTGAGGATGGTGCGCAGGATCCGCCAGCCGTCGCGATAGGTCGACAGCTTCGACGCCGAGCCTTCGGGCCGCGCGCCATAGTCGGTCTCGATCTCGGCGCAGGGCATGCGCAGCTCGAGCGCGTGGACGCTGATCTCGGTCTCGATCTCGAAGCCGGCCGAGAGGATCGGGAAGCTCTTGACGAAGCGCCGCGAGAAGACGCGGTAGCCCGACAGGATATCCGAGAAGCTGCGGCCGAACAGCTGTGCCAGCATGCCGGTGAGCAGCGCATTGCCCAGCCGGTGGCCGCGGCGATAGGCGAGTTCGACCTCGGAGCGACGCGATCCCACCACCATGTCGAGCTTCTCGTCGAGCAGGCGCCGGACCAAAGCGGGCGCGGCGGACGCGTCGTAAGTCGCGTCGCCATCGGCCATCACATAGATGTCGGCCTCGACGTCTGCGAACATCCGGCGGACGACGTTGCCCTTGCCCTGCATCCGTTCCGAGCGGACGATCGCGCCCGCGACGCGCGCATGATCGACCGTGCGATCGCTACTGTTGTTGTCGTAGACGTAGATCGTCGCATCCGGCAGCGCCGTGCGGAAGGCGGCGACGGTCTGCCCGATCGCCGCCTCCTCGTTGTAGCAGGGCAGGATCACGGCGATGCGGAGCGTCGGTGGCGTCATCGGCTGCGTGCTCATCCCGCTCTCCTTTCGCTAGGGCCGATCCAAACTACGACCGCGTTGCGACCCCGGGCTTGCCCGGGGGAGCTACGTGCCTCGCAATGGCGGTGGCGCTAGACATTCCCGTTCTCCCGCGCAGGCGGGAGCCCAGGGTTTCAAACGCAGCGCGCGCCGCCCTGGACTCCCGCCTGCGCGGGAGAACACGAGTCGATCAGGCCTCGGTCTTCTTGGCCGCGGCCTTCTTGGGCGCCTTGGGCTTCTCGGCCGCGGGTGCCTCATCGGTCTCGGCCTTGGGCGTTGCCGCCTTTTTCGCAGCCGGCTTCTGTGCAGGCGCCGCCTCCACGGTCTCGGCGGCCGGCTCGGCCTTCTTCTTCGGCGCAGCCTTCTTGGGCGCCGGCGCGGCGGTCACCTCTTCGGCGGTTGCGGGCTCGTCAGCCTTCTTGGCAGCAGCCTTCTTCGCCTTGGGCTTGGGTGCCTCATGGTCGTGATCGTGGTCATGTCCGGCGTGATCATGGTCATGTCCGGCGTGATCATGGTCGTGACCGGCATGGTCGTCGTGATCGTGATCGCCATGATCATGATGATGCGTGCCCGACGCGAAGCCGTCCTCGCTCTCGATCGCGCTCTCGAGCTCCGCGCGCGTCACCGCGCGGTCGCTGATCTCGGCCTTGCCGAACAGGAAGTCGACGACCTTGTCCTCGTAGAGCGGCGCGCGCAGCTGGGCGGCGGCCATCGCGTCGCTCTGGACATATTGCGCGAAGCGCTCGCGGTCGGCGGGCTGATACTGCTGCGCGGCCTGCGCGACCAGACGCTGCATCTCGGCCTGCGTGACCTCTACACCGTTGGCCTGGCCGATCTCCGAGAGGAGAAGGCCAAGACGCACGCGGCGCTCGGCGATCGCGCGATAATCGTCGCGGTCGTTCTCGAGCTCGGCCTTGGCGGCCTCGACGTCGGCCTCGTGCGTCGCCTCATGCTCGAGCTGCTGCCAGATCTGCGCGAACTCGGCCTCGACCATCGACGGCGGCACCGGGAAATCATGACCTTCGGCGAGCTGGTCGAGCAGCTTGCGCTTCATGTGCGTGCGCGTGAGGCCGTTGAGCTCCTGCTCGATCTGGCCCTTGATCAGCTCCTGCAGCTGGTCGAGCCCGGTAAGCCCCAGAGACTTGGCGAATTCGTCGTCGATCGCGCCTTCGGCGGGCACCTTCACCTCGGTGACGGTGACCGCGAATACGGCATCCTTGCCGGCGAGTTCCTTGGCCTGGTAATCCTTGGGGAAGGTGACGTTCAGTTCGCGGCTCTCGCCGACCTTGACGCCCTCGAGCTGCTCCTCGAAGCCCGGGATCAGACGGCCCGAGCCGAGCTCGACCGACATGCCCTCGCCCGTGCCGCCATCGAAGGCGACGCCGTTCACGGTGCCCTTGTAGTCCATCACGACGAGGTCGCCCTCGACCGCGGGATGGCCGTCCTGCGCGGCTTCGTGGCGCTTGGACTGCGCGGCGATCTTGCCGATCTGCTCGGCGATCTCGTCGTCGCCGGCGGCGACCGTCAGCCGCTCGAGCGTGAGCCCGTCGATCTGCGGCGCGGGGACGTCGGGCAGCACCTCGAGCGTGACCGCCAGCTCGGCGTCCTTGCCCTCTTCATAATCGGTGTCGAGCTCGACCGCCGGCTGAGTCGCCGGGCGCAGCTTCTGCTCGGCGAGCAGCGACTGGACGCTGTCCTGGACGACCGAGTTGAGCGCGTCCTGATGGATCGCGGGGCCGTGCATCTTCCGGACGAGGTTGGCGGGGACCTTGCCCGGGCGGAACCCCGGCATCTTCATCTGCGGCGCGGTCGCCTTGATCTGGCGATCGACGACGGTGGCGATGTCCTTGGCCGGGATCGTGAGCTTGTAGCCACGCTTGAGCCCCTCGTTCAACGTCTCGACAGTCTGCATGGTCAGCCTTCTTTTCTCGGAAATTCGTGTGCGGCGTCAGCCCCGCTGGCGGAAGCGGGGCTGGTGCGGGCGAAGGGACTCGAACCCCCACATCTTGCGATGGCAGGACCTAAACCTGCTGCGTCTACCAGTTCCGCCACGCCCGCGAGCTCAACCCCCGGTCGGCGCGCGTCTATAGCAGTCGGGTGCGCGAGGGCAAGGCCGTCCTGAACAGGGCCGGCGCGAATAAGATGGAACCCGGCGGCGTTGCGGGGCATCTGGAGCACATGACCGATCTCGTCACCCTCGCCTCGCCCGACCTCACCGTCACCGTCTCGCCGCTCGGCGCCGAATTGCAGTCGGTCGTCGATGCGGCAGGTCGAGACTGGCTGTGGGACGGCGATCCGCGCTGGTGGACGGGGCGCGCGCCGATCCTGTTCCCGACGGTCGGCGTCAGTTCCAACGGCGCGCGCTTCGGCGAGACGAGCTATCCGCTCGGTAAGCACGGTTTTGCGCGCGGAAGCAGCTTTGCGGTGGTCGAGGCGCTTGCCGATAGTGTGACCTTCCGCCTCGAAGCTGACGAGCATACGCGAAAGGAATATCCGTTCGCCTTCCGCCTCGACGTCACCCACCGCCTCGACGGCGCGACGCTGACGCTCGAGGCCGAGGTCACCAATCTGGACGACGTGCCGATGCCGACGGGCTTCGGCTTCCACCCCGCGCTGCGTTGGCCGCTGCCCGGCACGGGCGGCGCGTCGCGCTTCCACCATATTGTCCGCTTCGACGCCGACGAGCCCGAGCCGCTCCGCGCGATCTCCCCCGACGGTTTGTTCGCGCCCGGCGCGCGCGCCACGCCGGTCCACGACAACGAGATCCAGCTCCGCGACTCGCTGTTCGACGACGACGCGCTGGTGTGGGAGGCGCCCAACAGCCGCGGGCTGTATTTCGGCGTGCCCGACGGACCGTCGGTGCGCGTCGACTTCCCCGACATGCCGATGCTTGGCATCTGGACCAAGCCCGGCGCGGGCTATCTCTGCGTCGAACCCTGGCACAGCCGCGCCGACGACGAGGGTTTTGCGGGCGAGTTCGCCGAGAAGCCGGGGGTGGTGACGCTGCAGCCCGGCGAAGCGCATCGCTATGCGATGGCGCTGACGTTCGGGGTGCCGATGATCTGAGGCGCGCGCCGCGCCACGCTTCTTCTTCGTCATCCTGACGGAAGTCAGGACCCATATGCGCCGCCTCGAAAGCCGCACGGAGCCGCGATAGTCAGCGCAGCGCTTGCGCTACACACGCCGCATCTATGGGTCCCGGATCAAGTCCGGGACGACGAAAAGGATGCAGCGCGGATTTCAACGTTCCCCGGCGCAGGCCGGGGCCCAGGCCCGGAACGCGTGGCGGGCGTTGCGCCACCTACAGGCGTGGGGCCTGGACCCCGGCCTGCGCCGGGGAACGGCTTATCCGATCACCCCTCCAGCGCCTTCTTCAACAGGTCGTTGACCACGCCCGGATTGGCCTTGCCGCCCATCGCGCGCATCGTCTGGCCGACGAAGAAGCCGAACAGCTTGTCCTTGCCGCCCTTGTAGTCGGCGACCTTGTCGGGGTTGGCGGCGATCACCTTGGCGATCTCGGCCTCGATCGCGCCGGTGTCCGAGGTCTGCTTGAGCCCGCGCTCCTCGACGATCGCACCCGCGCCCTGCCCGGTCTCGAGCATGATCTCGAACACCTGTTTCGCCAGACTCCCCGACAGCGTGCCGTCGGCGACCAGCGCGATCAGCTCGGCGGCCTGCTTGGGGCTGACCGGGCTGTCGACGAGATCGCGGCCCATGCGGTTGAGCGCGCCGAACAATTCCGAGGTCAGCCAGTTCGCCGCGGGCTTGGCGGGGACGTTCTCGGCGAGCATCGCCTCGAACCAGCGCGCGGTCTCGACGTCGGCGGTGAGGATGTCGGCGTTATAGGCCGACAGTCCGAGCTCGCCCTCGTAGCGTGCGCGCTTGGCGTCGGGCAGTTCGGGCAGGCTCGCGCGCGCCGCCTTCAGGAACGCGTCGTCGAGCTCGAGCGGCAGCAGGTCGGGGTCCGGGAAGTAGCGATAGTCGTGCGCATCCTCCTTGGAGCGCATCGAGCGCGTCGCGCCCTTGCCGCCATTGCCGTCGGGATCGAACAGCCGCGTCTCCTGGACGATCGTGCCGCCGTCTTCGATGACGTCGACCTGGCGCCGCGCCTCAATCTCGATCGCCGCCATCACGAAGCGCACCGAATTGACGTTCTTGGTCTCGGTGCGCGTGCCGAGCTCGCCGCCGGGCTTGCGCACCGAGACGTTGACGTCGGCGCGCATCGAGCCCTGTTCCATATTGCCGTCGCACGAACCGACATAGCGCAGCACTGCGCGCAGCTTGCGGACATAGGCGCCGGCCTCGGCGGGCGAACGCATGTCGGGCTTGGAGACGATCTCCATCAGCGCGACGCCCGAGCGGTTGAGATCGACATAGGAGCGCGTCGGATGCTGGTCGTGCATCAGCTTGCCGGCGTCCTGCTCGACATGCAGCCGCTCGATCCCGATCGTCTTGGGCTCGCCGCCCTCGGGCTCGATCCGGAGCGAACCTTCGCCGACAAGCGGATGATAGAGCTGCGAAATCTGGTAGCCCTGCGGCAGGTCGGCGTAAAAGTAGTTCTTGCGATCGAAGCGCGACCAGGGGTTGATCTGCGCATCGAGCGCCATCCCGGTGCGCACCGCCTGGCGGATGCACTCGCCGTTGAGCACGGGCAGCATGCCGGGCATCGCCGCGTCGACGAGGCTGACCTGGCTGTTGGGCTCCGCCCCGAACGCGGTCGACGCGCCCGAGAAGAGCTTCGATTCGGAGGTCACCTGGGCATGGACCTCGAGGCCGATCACGACCTCCCACTCGCCCGTGGCGCCCTGGATGCGATAGTCAGACATGCTTCGTCCCTTCTGAGCCCCTCCCTGCAAAGGGAGGGGTTGGGGTGGGTGGTGGCTGGTCGATACGGACATCTTGCGCGCGAGGCGTCCGTATCACCCGGCTTAGACCCACCCCCGGCCCCTCCCTTACAGGGAGGGGAGAATTACCACCAAGCCTCCGGCCGCGCCGTGAACCCAGCGCGCTGCTCGATCGCCAGCCCGGCGTTGAGCACGCCCTGCTCGTCGAGCGCGCGGCCGATGATCTGCAGGCCGAGCGGCAGCCCCTGCGCGTCGAGCCCGCCCGGCACCGACATCGCCGGCAAGCCCGCCAGCGACGAGGGCACGGTGAACACGTCGTTCAAATACATCGCGATCGGGTCGTCCGACTTCTCGCCGAGCCCGAACGCCGCGGAGGGCGCGGTCGGCGTCAGCAGCACGTCGCACTGCGCGAACGCCTGCTCGAAGTCGCGGACGATCAGCGCGCGGACCTTCTGCGCCTTGGTGAAATAGGCGTCGTAGAAGCCCGCCGACAGCACGTAGGTGCCGATCATGATCCGCCGCTTGACCTCGGCGCCGAACCCGTCGGCGCGCGTCGCGGCGTACATCTCCTGCAGGTTCGCGCCGTCGGGCAGGTCACGCAGGCCGTAGCGCACGCCGTCGTAGCGCGCGAGGTTGGAGGAGGCCTCCGCCGGCGCGATGATGTAGTAGGTCGGCAGCGCGTATCTGGTGTGCGGCAGCGAGACCTCGACGATCTCGGCGCCCGCGTCGCGCACGAAGTCGATACCGGTCCGCCACAGCGCCTCGATCTCGGGCGGCATGTTGTCGACGCGATATTCTTTGGGAACACCGACCTTCTTGCTCCTGAGATCGCCCGACAAAGCCTTTTCCCATGCGGGCACGGGCACGTCGAGCGAGGTCGCGTCCTTGGGATCGAAGCCCGACATCGCCTCGAGCATGATCGCGCAGTCGCGCACGTCGCGCGCCATCGGCCCCGCCTGGTCGAGCGACGAGGCGAAGGCGACCGTGCCCCAGCGCGAGCAGCGGCCATAGGTCGGCTTGATCCCCGAAATGCCGGTGAAGGCGGCGGGCTGGCGGATCGAGCCGCCGGTGTCGGTGCCCGTCGCGCCCGGCGCCATCCGCGCGGAGACCGCCGACGACGAGCCACCCGACGAGCCGCCCGGCGCCAGCGCGGCATTGCCGCCGTCGTTGCGCTTCCATGGGCTGATCACGTTGCCGAACGCCGAGGTCTCGTTGGACGAGCCCATCGCGAACTGGTCCATGTTGAGCTTGCCCAGCATCCCCGCGCCGGCGTCGAACAGCTTGGCCGAGACGGTCGACTCATACTGCGGCACGAAGCCCTTGAGGATGCCCGAGGCGGCGGTGGTCTCGACACCCTTGGTGCAGAACAGGTCTTTTATGCCCAGCGGCACGCCCGACAGCGGCTTGAGGTTGCCCGACGCCTTGGCGGCATCGGCGGCATCGGCGGCGGCGAGCGCGATGTCGGGCGTCTCGACGAGGAAGGCGTTGAGCGGGCGGCCGGCGACGACCGCTGCGTTGAACGCGGTCGCGACCTCGCGCGCGGAGAAGCCGCCTGCGGCGACGCCGTCGCGGATGTCGGCGATGCCGAGATCGGTGAGGTCGGTCATGCCGCTGCTCCTTCTTCTTCCGTCATCCCGGACTTGATCCGGGATCCATAGACGCGGCGCTCGTTGTTCAAACGCCGCGCGTATGGATCCCCGCCGTCGCGGGGATGACGGTGTGGGACGCGCATCATTCGATCACCTTCGGCACCGCGAAGAAGCCGTGTTCGGCCTGCGGCGCGTTGGCGAGCACCGCGTCGCGGATGCCGCCGTCGGTCACCTTGTCCTCGCGCAGGCGCAGATGGTTGGGGATGACCGCAGCGAGCGGCTCGACACCGGTCGTGTCGACCTCGCCGAGCTGCTCGATCCAGCCGAGGATGTTGTTGAGTTCGGGCAGCAGCGCCTCCGCCTCGGCATCGCTGGTGGCGATGCGCGCGAGGCTGGCGATCTTGCGGACGGTGGCGAGGTCGACGGACATGGGGGCCTTTGGTTTGTCACGACAAGCGTGACGGGCGGCTAGCACCCGGCCTGCAATGCATCAAGCATTCCGCAGCCCTCGCCGTTCCCCGGCGAAAGCCGGGGCCCAGGCCCGTACGTCGTAACTGGCGCCGCGCCGGCCACACGCTCCGGGCCTGGGCCCCGGCCTTCGCCGGGGAACGGGTGCATCGGCCGTATCGCGCTATTAGACATCCACGCCACGCCGCGCCGGCCACACTCCCCGGGCCTGGGCCCCGGCCTTCGCCCGGGAATGGCTGTTCTTGCACAGAGACGGCTGTCCTTGCCGAGCGGATGTCGCGTCCCTAAGCCCGCGCCTCATGGCCCGTCGCTTCCTCTACATGATCGCCGCGATCATCTTTTTGCTGCTCGGCGCGGGGCTGGTATGGACGATGTTCCCGCAGGCGCTGATGCGCGCGACGTTCGTGCCCACGATCGCCTATGCGCCGCCGTCCCCGGTGGGCGCCCCCGACTACGCCAAGCCCGAGGCCTGGCTGTCGCGCCCCGGCATGCCAAACGATCCCGCCGACTGGCTGCCCCAGGGCGTGCCGCACACGCCCCGCACCAACGCAGTCGTGTTCTTCGTGCCGCCGACCACCTATCTCGACAAACGCCACTGGAACGCGCCCTTCGACGACAAGACCGCCGACGCCCGCGCGCACGTCCTCGTGTCGAGCCAGGCGAGCGCCTTCTCGGGCGTCGCGCGCGTCTGGGCGCCGCGCTACCGGCAGGCGACCGCGGGTGCCTTCCTCGCCGCCACGCCGGATGCGACGCACGCGCTCGATCTGGCCTATTCGGACGTCGCGCGCGCCTTCGATGCGTTCGTGGCGCAAGTGCCCGCCGACGCGCCGATCATCCTCGCTGGCCATAGCCAGGGCAGCTTCCACCTGCTCCGCCTGTTGCGCGAGAGGGTGGCGGGGCAGCCGATCGCGAAGCGGATCGTCGCGGTCTATGCGGTTGGCTGGCCGGTCTCGACCACCGCCGATCTGCCCGCGCTCGGCCTGCCCGCCTGCACCGGCGCCGATCAGGCGGGCTGCCTGCTGAGCTGGGAGAGCTTCGGCGAGCCCGCCGATCCGGCGCAGCTACGCGTGACCTACGCTGCCAGCCGCGGCTTCACCGGGGCGCCGCGCAAGGGCACCCCGGCGCTGTGCGTCAACCCGCTCACCGGCACGCGCGACAGCGCGGCGCCGGCCGGGGCCAATCTCGGATCGCTGGCACCCGATGCGGGCTACAAATCGGCGACGTTGGTCGCCGGCCTCGTACCGGCACGTTGCGATGCGCAGGGCCTGCTGTCGATCGGCGAACCGCCTTCCGGGTTCGGCGTCGCGGTGCTGCCGGGCAACGACTTCCACGTCTTCGACTATGCGCTGTTCTGGGCCAACATCCGCGCCGACGCCGCGCGCCGGCTCGCGGCGTTCGAGGCGCGGCGGCGATGATCACGGGCGCGCCGCTCAACTATCGCGACGCGCTGCCCGGCGGCGGGCGGCTCGCCGGGCTCGACGTCGGCACCAAGACGATCGGGGTCGCCTATTGCGATTCGGAATGGACGATCGCGACGCCAGCCGAGACGATCCGGCGGACGAAATTCGGTGCCGATCTCGCGGCGTTGGTCGCGATCGTCAAGGCACAGGCGATCCGCGGGCTGGTGCTCGGCCTGCCGCTCAACATGGACGGGAGCGATTCGCCGCGCACGCAGGCGGTCCGCGCCTTCGCCCGCAACCTGTCGCCGCTCAAGCTGCCGATCCTGTTGTGGGACGAACGCTGGTCGACCGCCGCGGTAACGCGCACGCTGATCGCGGCCGACGCCAGCCGGGCGCGGCGCGCGGAGCTCGTCGACAAGATGGCGGCGGCGTACATCCTGCAGGGCGCGATCGACTCGCTGGCGGGGATCGGGTGAGCGCGTTGGTTTTGTGTTCCCCGGCGCAGGCCGGGGCCCAGGCCCCACGTTACTGAACGAGCGTTGCGGCCGCCCATGCTACGGGCCTGGGCCCCGGCCTGCGCCGGGGAACAACAGGAACGGACGGCGAGCTTGAGCCGCGGGCCTTGCGTGGCTAGGAGCAGCCTTCATGTCCGAGACGCCCTCCGAAACGACCGTCCCCGAAGGCGTCCACCCTTTCCCGCATCGCCACCTGATCGGGATCGCCGGGCTCCAGCCCTGGGAGATCGGCTTCCTGCTCGACGAGGCCGAGCAATGGATCGCGCTCAACCGCGCCACCGCCAAGCATGACGATCGCCTCGCCGGCCTGACGCAGATCAACGCCTTCTTCGAGAACAGCACGCGCACGCTCTTGAGCTTCGAGATCGCGGGCAAGCGGCTGGGGATGGACGTTGTCAACATGCACGCCGCACAATCGAGCGTGAAGAAGGGCGAGACGCTGCTCGATACGACGGCGACCTTGAACGCGATGCGGCCCGACGTCATCGTGATCCG
>CAXTVK010000004.1:0-85718 GCA_964247655.1 uncultured Sphingomonadaceae bacterium
TGGCGCCGCCCGCATACCAGATCTTCTCCGGGCTGAGGAACGCGATGATCGGCGCATCGCCTTCGACGGTGCGGACCAATATCGGCCGGCCGATCGGCGGGCTGCTCTCGTCGATCTTACGCCAGCCCATGATTGCCCCTCTCGGCTTGATTGCTACCTGACGAATATAGGTTCGTTGCTGTCGCAACGCACCTCGAGCCCCATGACAGGCTCATCGGTGCGGGTTCGAGCGCTTTGAAAGATGCCCTGGGCGCGTGAGGCGGACGCCGTTATGGATCCAATGCGAAGCTCGTGCCGCCGAACGCGGGTAGAGGCGCACCGATCGACCAGGAAAAACGCCTCACGACAATTACTTAGTTCGGACCCGATCGTCCGTCTTCGACGTTACCCAAGCTCAACCCGGACAGGCCCGGCCAGCTTTAGAGTGGAGACAAACGATGCGAGCACTATGCTGGCACGGCAAGGGAGATGTGCGCGTCGACACCGTCGCCGATCCTGAGATCAAGCACCCACGCGACGCGATCATTAAGATCACCGCCTGTGCGATCTGCGGTTCCGATCTCCATCTGCTCGATGGCTATCAGCCAACGATGGAAGCGGGCGACATCCTGGGTCACGAGAATATGGGCGAGGTGGTCGCTCTTGGTTCCGAAGTGACGAACTTGAAGATCGGTGATCGCGTCGTTGTACCCTTCACCATCAGCTGCGGTGAGTGCTGGTTCTGCCAGAAAGGTCTGTTCTCGGCCTGCGAGCGTACCAATCCCAATGCCGAGATGGCGATCAAGGCGATGGGCCATTCGCCCGCCGGCCTTTTCGGCTTCAGTCATATGCTGGGGGGATATTGCGGTGGACAGGCGGAATATCTGCGCGTGCCGATGGCCGACATTGGGCCGATCAAGGTGCCCGACAACGTCACCGACGAGCAGGCGCTGTTCCTTTCCGACATCTTCCCGACGGGCTATATGGCCGCCGAGAATGCGCAGATCGAACCTGGCGACACGGTCGCTGTCTGGGGTTGCGGTCCGGTCGGCCAGTTTGCGATCCGCTCGGCACTGATGCTCGGCGCCGGCCGTGTGATCGCGATCGACGAGGTGCCCGAGCGGCTCACCATGGCGGAAGCCGGCGGTGCCGAGACGATCAACTTCGCCGAGACCGACGTTTATGACGAGCTACAGGCGCGTACCAAGGGCCGCGGCCCCGACAGTTGCATCGATTCCGTCGGCTGCGAAGCCGCCGGCCATGGCGGTGCGGATGCGGTGCTCGACAAGATCAAGGCGGCGACGATGCTGGCAACCGATCGCGTCCATGTGCTCCGCCAGGCAATCATGAGCTGCCGGATGGGCGGCACGGTGTCGATCCCCGGCGTCTATGTCGGCATGGGCGACAAGATCCCGCTCGGCGCGATGATGAATAAGGGGCTGACGATCAAGACTGGCCAGACCCACGTCCAGGCCTATACCAAGCCGCTCCTCGCGCGCATCGAGGCGGGCGACATCGACCCGAGCTTCGTCGTGACGCATCCCGCTAGTCTCGAGGATGCGCCGGAGATGTACGCCAAGTTCCGCGACAAGCAAGACGGCGTCATCAAGGTGGTGCTGCGTCCCGGCACCTGAACTGCCGTAGGCATCGAGGCGGCCGCGCATCGCTGCAGTCCCGAGGCTGACGGTGGTGCGCGGTCGTTTCTGAGCCATCGGGCGTCTCGGCACGTTTCCCCAAGCGATACATCGCTGCGGCGAGCGAACGCTGAAATGCAGGCATTGTTCGCAACTCTACGACGCGTCGCGATGGCGATCGGCGATCATCATAAGGCGGAGCTTCGATGGCATATTCGGCAATCTTCTTCGACATCGACGGTACGCTGGTCGACAGCAATGAGGGGCACATCCAGGCCTGGCAGGAGGCCTTCGCTCAGATCGACGCGCGGTTCGAACGCGACGAGATCCACGAACAGATCGGCAAGGGCGCCGACATGCTGATCCCGACCTTGCGGCCCGAGACCAGCGAAGCCGAGCGCGAGTCCCTGGCCGATGCGCAAGGCGCCGCCTTCAAATCGCGCTTTCTCAACACGGTGAAGCCCTTCGCCGACGCGCATGCGCTGCTCGCCAGAGCTGTCGACGAGGGGCAGAAGGTTGTGCTTGCCTCGTCCGCTTCGCAAAGCCAGCTGGATCATTATCTCGACCTGCTCGATGCGCGAGGTCTAGTCGCCGCCACGACGAGCGCCGATGACGTTGGTAATACCAAGCCTGCGCCCGACATATTCGCTGTCGCGCTCGAGAAGATCGCGCCGCTGGAAGCCAGCGACGTCGTGGTTGTGGGTGACACCCCATACGACATCGAAGCGGCCGCCAAATGCGGGATCGCCGCCGTTGGCCTTCGCTCCGGCAAGTTCTCGGACAAGAAGCTGACCGGCGCGGGCGCGATTGCCCTGTACGATGACGCGGCGGCTCTACTACGCGACTATGATCGCTCCCCTCTCGCCACGACGGCAACGCAACAGCCCGCCGATCCGTTGAAGGTCTAACGCCACCGCTTGGGGGCTTTTTGCTCATCACGCATATTCGGAATTTGCATGGCCGCACCACAAGACGAGCAACAGGATGCCGAAGGCGAGCCGTCGCCTGGATTGTCCGAACACGAGATCGCGTCGGTCGCCGAACGCAAGGCCGGCTCGGCAAGGGTCGTCCACGAGGTTATCCGGCTTCAGGGCGACGAGGAGCTCGATCGACCGGTCGCCTCCTTGCTATTTTCCGGCTTCGCGGCGGGCGTTGCGATCAGTGCATCGATCCTGTCCGAAGCTTTCCTGCACATGGCGCTGCCGACTGCGGCATGGACGCCGCTGATCTCGGCGCTTGGCTACAGCGTCGGCTTCGTCATCGTCATCATGGGTAATCTGCAGCTTTTCACCGAGAACACCGTCACCGCGGTCCTGCCGCTCGCCACGCACCCGACGACACGCAACCTTGGTCGGTTGCTTCGGCTTTGGGCCGCGGTGTTCGCGGCCAACATGGCGGGCACCTTGTTCGTCGCCGCGCTGATTGCCTGGCGCGTGATCGTCTCCGCGCCGCAACTAGATGCCGCGATCACGGTATCCAGCTCAATCCTTGCGCATGATGCCGTCCAGACCCTGCTCCTGGGCATGCCGGCGGGTTTCCTCGTGGCGTCGATCGCCTGGATCCTGCCGAACGCGCGGGGCAGCGAGTTCTGGGTGATCGTGATAATCACCTACGTCATCGCGCTCGGCGGCTTCAGCCATGTTGTAGCCGGCTCGGGCGAGGCATGGCTGCTGCTATGCGCGGGCAAGATCGGCTTGGGTCAGGCGGTAGGCGGCTTCATCCTTCCCGCGCTCGTCGGCAACATCATCGGCGGGACAGGTCTCTTCGCCGTGATCGCGCACGGGCAGGTTCGCGGCGAGATTGACGTCGACTAGACGGTCAATCTGTTGTGCGGACTGATCTAATGCACGACAGTGCATAGCGAGCTACCTGCGCGATGAACGACGGGTCGATCCCGCCCTCCAGACGTTCAGATCAGCTGGATAATGGAGATTGATGGTGAGCAACCAGCAACCCATGCAGGCGACGTTGCCGATGCTTCGATCAGCGCACCTTTCGGTGTCGCCGACGGTGATCTGGACGGCGAGACGAGCGATGGCGAGGACGATACGCCGCTACCCGATCGTTCGCGGCGTGAGCCGCAGGAATGAGCGCGCTGCCTGCACCGCAAGAGGACAACTAATATGACGAAGCCACCACCATCCGGACCGCATTCGGACATCGATGGGCTGCACCGGAGCGCCCGAGATTGCGATGAGAACCGTCGCCGCGATAGCGGAACCGCGGACGAGCAGATGCAAGATCACCACGAGTCCAAGGCGAAGCATAAGCAGAACGAACAGAAGCCGGGCGGTGATCACTAGCCGTACATAAGACGGTTTGGTCCGCAAGCCTTGTTAAGCACCGCGCGTGACCGATCGGGTGTCTGCTCAATTACAGTCAAACACCGAGGCTCAAGCCGATGGCTCGACGAGTTGCGATCGTCCGCTCCGCTTCGGCGTCGACTCCACTAAGCGCGGACGCGGTCTGGGCCGATCGGATGCGGCGGCGGGCGTCCGACCCGTTCACGTCGGAAATACGCTACGCGATTGGTGCGGTACGGGTTCCGGTCTCGTCGAAATGAAGATAGGCAGCATCGAATTCGGCGAGCCGCATCAAACCCTGCCAATCGTGAATCACGACACGGGCCTTTGCCACGGAGGCAAGGTGACGCTCACGCAACGATCGAATCATGCGATTTGTATGGATCGCCGTGATGCCCAAAATGTCGGCGATCTGCATCTGTGTGATTGGAAAGGCATAAGAGCCGTCGCGTGCGAGCAGCCCTGCCTTCTCGTATCGATATCTGAGCTCACACAGCAAATGTGCGATCTTGGCTCCGGCCGGTCTCCGAGCAACGCTGACGATCCATTCCGACATCACTGACATGTCGACGACGCAGTCGCGCCAGAATGCGATCGCTATGTCATGATAGCGGTCCGCGATTGAGAGGAGGTCCGCATGCGCTATTCGCATGACCTCGACCGACGCGAGCGCATGAAAGGCCCACGAAGTCTTTGGCAGCGCAACGGAGCATAAGTCCGCGATATCGCCAGGAACATGCAATGCCACGATTTGCCGCACGCCGTTTCGAAGCTGAGAGAATCGCCCAATGACGCCTGTGATGACGAGATAGGACGCATCCGTCTGCTGGCCCAAAGCGACGAGATCGTAATGCTTCTTGACGTGTACTTGCTGCACGGGGAGCGAAAGCAGGGCCTGCTGCTGCTCCTCGCCGAGCGGAGAGCGCAGCATAAGCCGGTCTACAAAAGGCTGAAGCACGTTTGCCGTCATCGCAATCGATTAGCGTTACCGCCGCCAGATGTTCAACGGCTATTTCTTGGTGGAGCGCCTCGAACGGCTTGGTGACCTCGGTTTGTCATGACGGCATTCATTTCTTAAAACGGCAGTTCGCGTGGGCAGAACAGAAGAGCGGAGGCGCCCGCACAGGTCGCCCTGCGCCACGGTCGACAGTTTGGCTCCGAATGCCGATGACTGCCGACTTGGAGTCAGATCCAGCCAAACGAGAAACCTCCCGCCGCGCAGCTTGCGTAGCATTTAGTGTAGGCTTGAATGAGGTTTACCGCTCGGACAAGCGCAGCCCCAAAACTGCGCGTGCCAAGCAGCGTACAAGCGACTGGTTGCGACGTGACTTAGCTCCAATTGATGCGGTTAGCGATAAAGCAGCTGCGCCTGTAGAGTGTCCGCTTCTACTCGGAGCAGCCATTCGGGCTCGCCGTAACGAACGGCGGAAGAGTTCCACTCTGATCATCCGACGACATGCTCGATGGCGCGTGACCTGCTCCCCGTTTTCAGGCCGCTGATAAGTTAGCTTTGGTGTCCTCGTGCCCTTGGCGAGGGCGGTTGGTGAACTCGGCGGGCGCCATGCCGCCAAGGCTGCTGTGCGGACGCACGGTGTTATAGTCCGTCCGCCATGCCTCGATGATCCGTCTCGCCGCAGCCAGCGACGGGAACAGGTGCTCGTTCAGGCACTCGTCGCGCAAGCGACCATTGAACGATTCCACGAAGCCGTTCTGCTGCGGCTTGCCCGGCGCAATGTAATGCCACTCGACCCCGGTGTCCTGGCACCAGGCGAGGACGGCATGACTGGTCAACTCGGTGCCGTTGTCGCTGACCACCATGCACGGCAGCCCGCGACGCTCGGCGATGGCGCTCAGCTCGCGAACAACCCGCCGACCCGACAGCGAGGTGTCGACGATGCATCCCAGGCATTCCCGGCTGTAGTCGTCGATGACGTTGAGCATACGGAACCGCCGGCCGCAGGCCAACGAGTCCGACACGAAGTCGAGCGAACAGCGCTGGTTGGGTTCCTGCGGGATCGCCATCGGCGCCCGCGTGCCCAGCGCTCGCTTGCGGCCACCACGCTTGCGTACCGTCAGCCGCTCCTCGCGATATAGCCGGTACACCTTCTTCAGGTTCATGCCTTTCCCCTCACGCCTGAGCAGGATCGCCAGCCGCCGGTAACCGAACCGGCGGCGCTCGTTCGCGATCTCGCGCATCCGCACACGGACAGCATCGTCCTGCCCGCGAAGCGGCTCATATTGCCATGCCGACCGATTGACCCCGATCAGCCTACAGGCGCGACGCTCGGAGAAGCCGTGGTCGGCCATCAGCTTCTCCACCGCAGCGTAGCGCTCCGCAGACTGGGTCAGTTTTTCCCAACAGATCCTTCAGCGCCGACACGTCCAGCATCGACTCTGCCAGGAGCTTCTTCAGCCGTCGGTTCTCGTCTTCTAGCGCCCGCAACCGTGCCGCGTCCGACACCGTCAGTCCGCCGTACTTCGATTTCCAGTTGTAGAACGTTGCATCGCTGATCCCATGCTTGCGGCACAGGTCCGCCGTCCTCACGCCAGCCTCATGCTCGCGCAGAACCCCAATGATCTGATCCTCGGTAAATCGGCCTCGCCGCATCGCTCGTCTCCATCTGACGAGCTAACTTACCAATGGCATGTTTTCTGGGGAGCAGGTCACGCGTTGAGCCGAGATGAATGGACGTCCGAAGCTGGGACGCTGCGATGGCCAGCGAATGGCCGAAAAGTGGGTCTCAGCCGACGACCGGCTACACCAGATCTTGCAGCCTGATCGGCATGTGGCGGATCCGTCGTCCGGTAGCATGATAGATCGCATTGCCGACCGCCGCCGCCGCGCCGACCATCGAGACCTCTCCGAGCCCCTTCGAACCGGCGCCATTGAGGAGCGGGTCGGGACGGTCAACGAAGGCGACGTCGATATCGCCGATGTCGGCGTTCACTGACACGACATAGTCGGCGAGATCATCGTTGAGCCAACCGCCATAGCGCGGGTCGACCTCGGTCGCCTCGCGCAGCGCCGAACCGAGCGCCATGACGACGCCGCCCCGAACTTGGCTCGCGGCGGTGCGCGGCGAGACGACGCGGCCGCAGTCTGCCACGCTGACGACCCGTGGCACGCGGACGCGGCGGGTGGTGGGCTCGACATGCACCTCGACGAAGTGGGCAATGTAGCTGAACGTCGTGAAGGTCGGATATTCGGGTCCGGTGACCGCCATGCCGCCCGTGCGCAGGCGATCGAGCGCCTCGGCGTCCTGACCCGGCGCGACGTTGCTTGCCTCGATCTGGATATAGGGGCGACGAACGGCAGCGAGCTGGTGGTGAATGTCGCCCGACATAGTGCGGCCGGCGAGCAGGTCGGCAATCTGTGCTTTCATCGCCGCCGCCGCCTTTTCGACGACGGGCACCAATGAAGCGGTTCCCCACGATCCGGCAGTAGTGTGCTGCGGCGCGTAAGCGGTATCGCCGATCGCGATGTCGAGCTTCGTCGGGTTGATGCCGAGGTCGCGGACAAGCAGTTGGGCAATTACGGTGCGGATACCCTGGCCGAACTCGTGACCCGTCACCGCGATCCGCGTCGAGCCGTCGGCGGATACGCGCAGGATCGCGATCGCAGCGGTGGTGTTGGCGGGATACGCGCCGGCGGCGACGCCCCAACCCACCAGCGTCCCGTCGGACAGCGTCATCGACCCCGGTGCCATCGTCCGCTTGTCCCAGCCGAAGCGTTGTGCGCCCTGGATCAGGCACTCGTTGAGAAAATGCGACGAATAAGGTTGATGGTGGATCGGATCGACCGTGGCGCGATGGGCCAGGCGAAATGCGACGGGATCCTTGTCAATCTTGTACGCAAGCTCGTCGACGGCACTTTCGAACGCGAAGTGCGAGGGGTGCGGGTGCGGCGCGCGCATATACGCCGGGTCCTGCGTATCGATTCGGACATTGGCGGTGGTGCCGTCGTAATCGGCAACGCCGTAGAGGTGCGGCACCGATTCATGATAGCTCGGCGGGAACTGGCCCTTTTGCGACTGCTGATGATCGGCGGCGTAGCGGATCGCGGCGATGCGTCCGTCCGCGGCCGCGCCGACGGTGATATGGTGGCGGCTAAGCGGCCGGAAGGTCGCGTTGTGAAAGATCTGCCCGCGCGGCATCACCAGCTTGACGGGGCGTCCGATCAGCATCGCGGCGCGCGCGACGATCGCCGTCTGGCGCTGGATCGATCCCTTCTGGCCGAAGGCGCCACCGGTGTAGGGACTCTTGACCTCGATCACCGCCGGATCGAGCCGCAACGTTTTTGCGACCGCGGCGCGCATCGGGCCCGCCGACTGCGTGCCCTCCCAGATCGTCAGCTTGCCGCCGCGCCAATCGGCGGTCGTCGACAGCATCTCCATCGGGTTGTGGTGCTGCGCCGGGGATACATAATGCTCGTCGACGACCATCTTGAGGCCGGGGAGGACGGCGAGCGCATCGCCGGCGGTCACCGGCTTCGAGGGCTCGGTCACCGCGCCGGGACTATCGATGACCGGCACGAAGGCGTCGGTCGTGTAGGATGGGCGGAAGGCCTCGGCGCCCTCGATCGCCGCCTCGAGCGTCTCGGCGACGACGAGCGCGACCGGCTGGCCGCGATAGGCGATGTCGGCGATGATCGTCGGCGGCGGCGGTTGACTGCCCTTGGTGGGCGGCGGCGGAGGCGGGAAGTCGTCGGCCGTCAGCACCCTCACGACGCCCGGAATGGCCAGCGCTGGCGCGGTCGATAGCGCCGCGATCCGGCCCTTGGCGATCGTCGCCGGCACCGTCATCGCATAGAGCAGCCCCGGCAGCGGCACGTCGGCGGCAAAGGCGGTGCGGCCGAGCACTTTGTCGCGTGCGTCGAACCGCGCACGCTCGGGAAACGGCGCGGTCGGCATCAGGCGGCCCTTCCGGCAGCGATGGTCAGCGCGTCGGTGAGCGTGCGCGCGCCGAGCTCGATCTTGAAGCCGTTCTGTCGCCCGGCGCTAGCCTCGCGAAACGCGGCGTGCCCTGCCTCCCGCGCGAGCGCAGGCGTCACGCGCTTGCCACGGAGCAGTTGCTCCGCCATCGGCGCCCGCCACGGCCGAGTCGCGACCCCGCCAAGCGCAATATGCACGCTGCGCACTTGGCCACCTTCGATTTCGAGCGCCACCGCCGCCGAGGCGAGCGCAAAGGCGTAGCTCTCGCGGTCGCGAATCTTGTGATAGGTCGAGCGGCGGCCTGCCGGCGTCTTCGGCACGCTGATCGCGACGATCATGTCGCCGGGGGCCAGGGTGAACTCATGCTCCGGTGTCTGCCCCGGCAGCCGATACAGCTCGGCGATCGGGATCGTTCGTGCGCCTGCCGGTCCCGTCACCTCGATCGATGCGTCCATCGCGGTCAGCGCCACGGGCCAGTCGCCCGGCGACACGGCGGTGCAGGCGTCGCTTTGTCCCAGCACCGCCTGCCCGCGATCGAGCCCGCCGATCGCGGCACAGCCGCTACCCGGCTCGCGCTTGTTACAGGGGAAGGCGCCTACCGACGACGGGTTGCCGCTGCCGTTGCGGAAATAGAGACAGCGTGTGCGCTGGAGGAGGTTGCCGCCGACTGTCGCCATGTTGCGCAGTTGCTGCGACGCCGCCTTCCACAGCGCTTCCGCGAGAACCGGATAGTCGCGCTGGACGACCGGATCGATCGCCACCGCGCTCATCGGCGCCAGCGCACCGAAGCGCAGCCGGTCGCCGCTCGTGTCGATCGCGTCGAGCCCGGCGATGCCCGTGATGTCGATCAGGTGGTGCGGCCGCTCGATGTCGAGCTTCATCAGATCATACAGCGTGGTGCCGCCGGCAATGTAGCGCGCACCCGCGCCGGCGGCGGTCCATGCTTCGACCGCAGCGGCCGTAGTGGCGGGTCGAGTATAGCTGAACGGCTTCATGCCTGACGCTCCATCAGCGGCGCCGCCTGCTCGATGGCTTGGACGATGCCGACATAGGCGCCGCAGCGGCAGATGTTGCCGCTCATATACTCCCGGATGCGATCGCGGCTGGTCGCGTTGCCCTCACGGACGCAGGCGACCGCCGCCATGATCTGGCCGGGCGTGCAATAGCCGCATTGCAGCGCGTCGTGGTCGATGAACGCCTGCTGCATCGGGTGCAGGGTTTCGCCATCGGCAAGACCTTCGATCGTCGCCACCTGCTTGCCCTCGACCTTGGCGGCGAGCGTCAGGCAAGAAGCGACGCGGCGGCCATCGACGTGCACCGTGCAGGCGCCGCACTGGCCGTGGTCGCATCCCTTCTTGGCGCCGGTCAGCGCGAGGCGCTCACGCAACAGGTCGAGTAGCGAGGTGCGGGTGTCGATGTCGACGGCGATGGGACGGCCGTTGACGGTGGTGTGAAGCGCGAACGTCTGGCCCGACAATCGAGTGGGCGGCGGGGCCGCACTGACCTCGATGGGCATTGCTAACGGCAACGCGGAAAGGACGGCACCCGCCTTCAGCGTCGTACGACGGGTGATGGTTGCGTCGTGCGGTTTTCTCTCTTCGGCCAAGGCTGACCTCCTATCCATTGCAGTCGGTGCGCTCGATTGGCCAAGGCGGTCAAGCCCTACGCGCTGGCGTTGGTCGGCCCGCTCAATCTCGACCGGATGCCAGGCGGATGGCGCACACTTAACGCCGGCCTGGCAAGCCAATGAACGCCTGCTTATGGTGCCAGGTTACGCGGAGTGAATGGCCACTTCTGGGTCATTGGAATCTGATCGTCAGACGCCTCTCGCCCGAATCCTGGCAGAGCGAGCGCAACAATCAGCAGGCCGCCGATGAACACCGCTACCACGAGCAAATGTAGGCCTAAAAGCGCAGTATATGGCATCTTCAGCCATCCTTGTTTCACGAGAGTATCGTGCGGAGCGTCGGTCTTCGGCTCTTAGACATAGAGTTCAGTCTGCCGCCGAACATCTCGGCAGCCATATGCCATGAATTCCCGGAGGCACGCGGTGCGACAGGTGAATGCTGGCAACTGAAGGCTGCTCGATAGCCTGTGCGTCAAGGATTTCGAGCGCGGTGCTGGTCTGGCTCGCATCGATCACTAGTCCGATCAGCCAGCCATCGTCCTCGGCGGCATAGGGTCCTCGGGGCACAAACATGAACTCGCCGGCGATCCGGCCGGGACCGAAGGCGTGGGCTTTGCGCGTGCCGGTCTCGATATCATGCTTGAACAGGGGCGCTTCGCCGACAAGCGTTTCGCCGATCCCGTCGGGCAGGCCCATCGCATAGACGTAGCGATAGGGTTTCCCCGTGCGGCGCTCGTCGATCCGCGGCAGTTCCTGAGGCGAGGCATCGATCATCCGCCGGTCGGCCGTCTTGACGATCGGATCAATGGTCCAGCGCTCTAGCCCGCGTGGATTGGCGTCCGGGCCGTCATTCTCGTCAGCAAACATCCGATCATAGGCGATGACGTCGAGGACGACCCGTCCGTCTGGCAGGTCGTAGGCGTTGGCGGTGTGGAAGACGAAGCAGGGATCAAGCGGGATCCAAATTATGTCGGCCGCGTCGCCATCCCGCGGTAGCAGACCAATACGGGCAGGGTGATCGCTGTTCCACCGATAGGGAAAGCCCTGACCCGAAATAACGGTACGTAGCGACAGCGTCAGCGGGAGATCGAGCACGAGCACAAAACGGTCGGTAATCGCACAATCATGAATGAGCGGACCGTGAGACACCGGGATGACAACCGTACGCCGGACGCGGCCGGCGGTATCGACGACGTTGTATCTGACGCGATTGGGATCGGTCGCCTCGTAGCAGATCGCATGCAGCTCGCCGGTGGTGGGATCGCGGCGCGGATGCGCGGTGAACGAGCCTGGCAGCGTTCCGCCAAAATCGTCGAAGCGCTGTTCATCCAGCATCTCACCGAAACGCACGGGCGTGCTGCCCGCCTCGACCAGCGCATAGGCGCAGTCGGCGTGCCCCAAGATGCTCGTGTTGACCGTGTCGAAGATATGCCGCGGACCAGGGGCCGCCGCGACGCCACGCGCCTTGGCCACCGTCTTCGACCGGATCCAACGATTGCGGTACCAATGCGCGGGGCCACCTTCGATGCGGATGCCGTGCATCATCCCGTCGCCTGTGAAGAAGTGATAGCTACGCGGATCTGGCTCGACCGGGTTGGGCCCGATGCGTACGTAGCGGCCGTCGAGATCCGGCGGAATGAGCCCGTCAACTTCGAGATCGGTGAGCGTCAATTCGTCCGTCATCCGAAGATGGATGCCGGTAAGCAACGGATGCGGCGCGTCGCGGGGCGGGAGTCGCCAGCGGTTGAACGTGGCGATGCCCGAGATCACCGGCGAAGACACGCCGCGGACCGCGCCTTCGATGAACTCTACGGCGCGTTCAGCGACAGTCATGACATTCCTTTCGCGGCGGCCGCAGTCAGGCGCGCAATCGGTTCAACGCTTTGCCACCTAGATTGGGCAGGGCCCGTCCGAAATTGCCGGCGTCCCGCGCTACATGCTGAACCAGAGTCCGGTTCTGGAAAGCCTCTCAGAAGCGGTGAATGTCGGCTTCTGGGTCGAGGAAGCCGACCCAATGCAAACCTTATCGCGGACAGGCTTCTGGGCATCTGCGCGCCCACCTCAGCTCGCTCAAGTCGGAATACCGCCTATATCGGTCACTATCCGCGCCCCGACTTCGACCATCTTCTCAGAGTCCTCTCGTTCCATCACGGCTTGAGCCGCCACCCGGTCCGGAAAATCCACCACAAAGCGATCAGGCAGACCGCCATGAAGCCTGCGGTGAAGGCCAGGCTCGCAGCGACGCCGACATCGCCGATCCCGTAGAAACTCCAGCGGAAGCCGCTCACAAGATAAACCACCGGGTTGAACAGGCTGACCGTCCGCCACGGCTGGGGCAGCATGTCGATCGAGTAGAAGGCGCCGCCGAGGAAGGTCAGCGGGGTCACGATCAGCGCCGGGATGATCGCCAGCTGCTCGAAATTGTTCGCCCAGATGCCGATGATAAAGCCGAACAGGCTGAACGCGATCGAGGTCAGCAGCAGGAACGCGACCATCCAGAAAGGGTGGAGGATCTCGACATCGGTGAAGAAGGTCGCTGTGACGAGGATGATGAGCCCGATCGCCACCGATTTGGTCGCCGCAGCACCAACATAGGCGGTCACCGCCTCGATCGCCGAGAGCGGCGCCGAGAGGATCTCGAATACCGTGCCGGTGAATTTGGGGAAGTAGATGCCGACCGATGCATTGGAGATGCTCTGCGTCAGCAGCGTCAACATGATGAGGCCGGGCACGATGAACGCGCCGTAGCCTACCCCGCCGACCTGGCTCATCCGCGATCCGATCGCGCCGCCGAAGACGATGAAGTAGAGCGCGGTGGTGATGACCGGCGTCGCGACGCTCTGCCAAACCGTCCGTACAGTGCGCGCCATCTCGGTGCGATAGATCGCCCAGATGCCGTGGAGGTTGATGCCGCCGCTCACGCCGCCTTCTCCACCAGACCCACGAAGATGTCCTCGAGCGAGCTGCGGCTGGTGTCGAGATCCTTGAACGCGATGCCGAGCTCGTCCAGCCGGCGCAGCAGGCTCGGCATCCCGGTATCGTCATGCTCGGCGTCGAAGCTGTAGATCAGGCGGCAGCCGCCGTCCTCGAGCGCGAGCGACCAGTCGGCCAGCGCGTCGGGCAGCACCGCCATCGGCTCCTGGAGCGCCAACGTCAGCCGCCGCTTGCCGAGCTTGCGCATCAGCGCCGCCTTGTCCTCGACCAGCAGCAGCCTGCCGCCGTCGATCACGCCGACGCGATCGGCCATCTCCTCGGCCTCCTCGATATAATGGGTGGTCAGGATGATGGTGACACCCTTGTCGCGCAACTTGCGCACCAGCGTCCACATGTCGCGGCGCAGATTGACGTCGACGCCAGCGGTCGGCTCGTCGAGGAACAGCAGATCGGGCTCGTGGGCGAGCGCCTTGGCGATCATCACGCGGCGCTTCATCCCGCCCGAAAGCTCGATGATCTTGCTCTTGCGCTTCTCCCACAGTGACAGGTCGCGCAGCAGCTGCTCGATATAGGCCGCATCGGGCGCCCGCCCGAACAGGCCGCGGCTGAACGTCACGGTGTCCCACACGGTCGCGAAGATATCGACGGCGACCTCCTGAGGTACCAGCCCGATCCGCCGCCGCGCCGCGCGGAAATGGGTGGTGATGTCCTGTCCGTCGACGGCGATCGTGCCCGATGTCGGCGTCACCGTTCCGCAGACGATGCTGATCAGCGTCGTCTTGCCGGCGCCGTTCGGCCCCAGCAGCGCAAAGATCTCGCCGCGCCTGATCTCCAGGTTGACACCGTCGAGCGCTTTCAGGCCGGACTTGTACTGCTTGCCGAGCGCGGCGATCGAGAGGATGGGCGGCATAAGAATTCTCGATAGACCAAGAGGACAACGCGAAGGGAAGCACTGTGACAGCTCAGATAGGCGGTAGGGGCGGCAATGTCAGTGGCGTTGTGCGGGCGTAGCCGGCATCGACACGAGGCAGCCGATGAGCCGTCATAGCATTTGCGGCAGAAATCATTGACGCTTAATCGAAGGCCGTTCGATGCGCGACGTAATCGCCGGGGCGGCAGTCTAGCAGCGGCAATCGGCTTGCGCGTTCCGGCTGTTGAGCTGCGGCGAACCACACCTAAACAAGCGTCCGGTATTGGGGAGCGCATCGGCGACGTCGAACGGCCGAGTCTGGGTCGTGGGGCAGTTGTATGTTCTATTCGGTCTTGATCTCGGAACGTCGCGGGAGCAGCTGCCCTACACCGTCCGTCGCAGCGTGATTCGCGTGATCTCGGATGGTACGCCGAGCCGCAGCGCGAAGCCCGGCCAAAGCCCGGTGCCGTTGCTGACGTAGAGCGTCATGTCGCCGACTTTGTAGCTTCCCGATACGAACCCCGCGTTGCCGCGCGCGACGAGCCGATCGAGCCCGACGATCATGCCACCATGTGTGTGACCCGACAGCTGGAGCGCGACGCCGCGCGCCGCGGCGGCCCGCGCTTGACGCGGCTGATGGTCAAGAAGGACGACCGGTGCCTCGGCGGGAGCGCCTTTTAGGGCGAGGCCGAGGTCGGGTCCGGCCTCACCGACGCTCGGCGCCGATAGGTCGGTGACGCCGGCGACCACGAGTCGCGCACCGTCGCGATGTAGGACAGCGTGTGCGTTCGGCAGCATGCGAAAGCCCATGTCTGTGAGGTGCCGCATCCATGCACGGTAGTCGAAAAAATACTCGTGATTGCCCGGGATCGCGTAGATGCCGTCCTTCGCGCGCAGGTGGCGGAGTGGCTCGACATCGGCGCGGCGCATTTCCACCGAGCCATCGATGAAGTCGCCCGTCACCACGATCAGGTCGGCACCAGCCGCGTTAGCCCGATCGACGACCGCCCTTGCCCATGTGCCGGTAAAGAGCCGGCTGATGTGAAGGTCAGTGAGCTGAACGATGCGGTAGCCGTCGAAGGATGCCGGTAGGTCGTGAATCGAAACCGTCACGTCTCTGACAGGCGGCACGCGGAGCGCATTGGCGACACCGGTTGCGGCAACCAGCGCTGCCAGCGCCGCGGCGGCGTAGCGGAGACCAGCGGGCTCGCGGACTATTTCCTGACGACCAAGCACCGTCAGGAGCGTGCCCAAGTCGAGGACCAGTTGGAAAACGGCGAGCAGGAGCAGCGCGCCGAATGCCCAGTTGAACAGATTGACGATTGGGCGCGGGAACTCGGGAGTGAACACCGAACCCGAGGAGATTCGGCTCCACAGATGAAACTGCGACGCGGCCAGCATCAGGAAAGCGACTGGTATCTTGGCCGAGAGCGGTAGCGGTAGCGGCCACAGCCAGCGGGCCAGGACGAATAACGTCGGCACAGCGAAGACGAGGTTGAAAATGATACCGACTCCAGATCCCGCAAGCGATATCGTCTGTAAACGCGGCGCGTCGCCGAATGGCGATGAAAAAGCAGGCGTCGCAGCTATTGCTCGTTCCCATAATCGCCTAGCATCCCCATCTGGAAGGAATGAATGAAGACCTCATCCGTCTCGGCCTGCTTGACGAGGAGGAGATCGCCCTGGACGACGCTGCCTTGACGCTTGCGCTGCTCGACCATCCCGGCACCGATCTCGCGACCTACTACGACCTGCTCGACGCGATGGAGACGCGGCTGGATCGGGTCGGCGGTGACGCAGAGTCAGCCGCCGAGCGAGCCGACGCCCTGGCTGCAGTGCTTGCCGGCGAGTTCGGCTTCGCAGGTGACGCCGACACCTATGACGATCCCGCCAATGCCGACCTCATCAGCGTCCTCGATCGTCGCCGCGGGTTGCCGGTGAGCTTGGCGATACTCTGGGTCGCGATGGCGCGTCGGCTGAGGTGGAGCGCGGACGTGCTCGACCTTCCGGGCCACGTGCTCGTGCTCATCGGTGCGGAGGCGACGCCTGTGATCGTCGATCCGTTCGCGAAGGGCGCGCGCGTGGGGGCCGAGCGGCTCGCCGCGCTGGTCGAGGCGGTCGCTGGCTCCGGTCGCGCGGTGACGCACGTCGCGGCGATGCCGAACCGCGCCGTGCTTGTCCGCCTTCTGCAGAACCAGGCGTTGCGCGCCGAGCATGCGGAAAAGGCGGGGCGTGCGCTCGAACTCTACGTTCGCATGACGACAATGGCACCGGCTTATCCGCACGCGTGGTGGGAGCGCGCTCGGCTCGAGCTTGTTGCTCATAAAATCGCGGCGGCGCGTGGCAGTCTCGGAGCAATACTGGAGATCACGCGCGACTCGGATTTGCGTCGCCGAGTGACAAAGACGCTCGACGCGCTGCAAGCTGGCTAACCCGTCTGATCGCATCGGCGAGCGCTCCGGGTAGCTGCCGCTCCGCGTTTGGCGGGAGGCGACCAGATGAGAGAGGATGTCTATTTACGTACGGGCTTCGAGCAGCCGCGAGCCAGAAGAAGCGGTCGTCTAGCTCGGATGAACGAATGACCGGTACTGGGTCTAGGCAAGCCGATGCCGAGTGACCGATTGTGGGTCTGCTCAGACTTCAGTGCGTTCGGCCAGTTCCAAAGCGTCCTCCACGTCAACGCCCAAGTAGCGCACCGTGCTGTCGATCTTAGCATGGCCGAGAAGGATCTGAACGGCGCGGAGATTGCCAGTCGCCTTGTAGATGATTGATGCTTTCGTGCGCCGAAGCGAGTGCGTCCCGTAATCCTGAGCCGGAAGGCCGATGCCGACCACCCATTCGTGTACGAGGCGGGCATATTGCCGCGTGCTCATGTGGGCCATGTAGTCGTTTCGGCTCGGGAAGACGAAGTCGTTCAATGTCCCGCGGCGTCGCTCCAACCATGCTCGCATCGTCTTTCGTGCCGTGTCCATCAACTCGAATTGAACCGGTCGTTTGGTCTTCTGCTGAACCACGACCGCGCGGTCACGGACGCGCCCGCCGGAAACTACGTCGCCAATCCGTACGCTGACCACGTCACAGCCGCGCAGTTTGCTGTCGATGGCGAAGTCGAACAGCGCTCGGTCGCGCAGTCGTCTATGCTGGTCGAGCCAGAAGCGAATGGCCCAGACCTGTTGCTGTTTCAGCGCCCGCTTCGCGCCGTATAAGCCGGCCTTCGTTCCAAGGCCGAACTTCGTGAAAGGCGGGGTCTATCGACGAGTGACCCATCGATCATCTCCATCGGGCCAAATCGGCCAATCGAGTTTACGCAGACGCGGTAAACCAGCGGTTCGGAAATTTGGTTGATCGGCCGTTATTGATGCTGAACGATCGGCCGGTTTCGGGCGGCGCCGCTCAATCTCTGAGCGGCCGGAAGTGGGTCGTCGCTGCCGCGGCAGGTGTCGACCAATAGACATCGTTCCGTGGTTGCGGCACGAACATCCGCCCGCGACAGAACCTGCCGTTTTTTCATAGAACGGTTGCCGCCACAATACGCCCTCCTCGATGCGGATCACCATCCGCTTGCTGTCGATGTCATCGGTGTTGAGGTGCGCGACTTCCGACACCCGCAGCCCAGCGCCGTACGCCACGCCGAGCGCGGCCCGGTGCTTGATGCCCGGCGCCGCCTCGAGCAGCTTCGCCACCTCATCGACTCTCAGCACGTTGGGCAGCTTGCGGAGACGATGCGCAAGCACCAGTTGCCGCGACAGATCGGCTCGATCGCGCGTCACGCCGAACAGAAAGCGCAGCGCCGATACTGATCCGCTGATCGTGCCGTCACCACGCGCTGATAGACGGTTAGAACGCCAGCGTCGTCTCGGCAGTGCCGCCCAATGCTCAATAGCGCGCGCGGAACGTCACGCCGATGGTGCGCGGTGCGCCGAGGAAGGCGTCGACGACGCCGGTCGCATTGTCGGGCAGGTTCTGGATCGGCGAGTCGAACGTCTCCTGCACATAGTGCGTGTCGAACGCGTTCTCGACCCACAGATCGATCCCGTAACGGCCGCCGGGCGTCGCGAACGCCACGCGCGCGTCGGTGAGCGCATAGGCCTTCTGCTCCTTGCGCGGGTCTTCGTCGGTGTCGGTGCTGTAGCGCGAGTTGAACTTGGTGCCGGCATAGAGGCGGAGCGTCGATCCACCGGGTAATCCCACCGTATAGGTCGCCGACAGCGAGGTCGAGGCAAGCGGCGCAAGCTGCACGCGCGCGCCGGGCTTTCCCAGATAGCCGTCGTCCAGCAGGACGGGCAGGTCGCGGTGGACGAAGCGGGTGTCCGCGATCGTCACGCCGCCCTGGAGCGCCAGCGCGCGCGTCGGCTGCCAGGCGAAATTGGCCTCGATGCCGCGGCTGTGAACGGTCGGCACGGTATCGACCACGAACACCACCCCGGTGAAGGTGTTGAGCTGCAGGTTTCGGATCGTCTCGTAGAAGCCGGTGAGGTTGAGCGTCAGCGACCGGTCGAGCAGCGTCGATTTTAACCCGAGCTCGAAGGAGTCGGCGGCCGTCCGCCTGAAGCGGGTATTGAGATCGGCGGTCACCGTGTCGGCGGGGCAACCGGGCTGCGTCGGGCATCCCAGCCGATCGAGATTGAAGCCCCCCGCCTTGTAGCCGCGTGCGTAAGAGGCGTAGGCGAGCAGCGCGGGCGAGAAGCGATAGGCCGACTTGATCGTGCCGGTCAGCGCGTGCTCGGTCTCGGCCTGATAATCGTCGAGCGCGTTGAAGGCGGGGCTTTCGCTCGGCAGGCACAAGGTCGAGATCAGCGATGTGGGAACGATTCCCGCCTGGGTGAGCGGGCTCGCGACCACCGCCGCGCAGGCCGCGCCGCCGCCGAGATTGGCGTAATGGCTGGCGAGCGACTTGTCGTCGATCGTGAAGCGCAGCCCGCCGGTCAGCTGCCATCTGTCGGTCAGGTGCAAAGTCTCGTTGGTGAACAGTGCGTAGCTGTCGTCATGCTCGCTGTAGCGGTCGGCGGTGCCGTCGCCCGCGGGATGGACCGCGGTCGGGCCGAACAGCGTGGTCAGCAGCCCGGGGACGGGGGCACCGAAGCCGATGCTGCCGACCGCCGCGTCGAGATAGGCGTCGTACTGGCCGCCGTAGCGCAGCGCGTTGGCGTAGCCGATCCGCTCGCGCTCGTAGAAGCCGCCCAGCGTATAGTCGAGCCGCCCGGCCGTGCCCGAGATCCGGACCTCCTGGTTGAAGGTCCGGTAGCGTTGGCCGTTCGCGCCGCCGCCGGGCGCGACGATCAGGTCTGCGTTCGAGAAGTCGAGGTCGTTGCCGGAAACGATCCGCCAATAGCGCCACGCGGAGATCGAGGTCAGCTTGGCGCCGATCGCGCTGAGGTCCTGGTCGAGCTGCAGCGACACGCCGCCATCGGTGATCCGCTGCGGCGAGGCGCGGTTGGCGTAGGCGATGCGATCGAACGGGTGCGCCACCGACGGCTCGCCGCCGCCTGTGCCGCCCAGCGCGGTGACGATGCTCTGCGCGGTATCGCCCTGCGCGTCGAGCGCAGCACCCGCGGCATAGAGCGTGGCGACGCAGCAGCTCTCGCGGTGGCGGCTATAGTCGCCGATCAGGCGCAGGCGGGTGCCGGCGTTCGGCTGGTAGAGCAGCTGACCGCGGAGCGTGCGCAGATTCTCGTTATCGTCGTCGCGGCGGGTGCGCGGCCCCATCCCGGTGCGGACCGAATAGAAGCCGTCGCGCGCGCGATCGGCAAGGTAGAGGCTGCCCGCCAGCGTATCGCCGGCCAGCGGACCGCTGACCTCGCCCGATCCGCCGATCGCGCCGTAATCGCCGCCCCCGATCTCGGCCTCGGCGCGCGGCGTGAACGACGGCAACCGGGTCGTGACGTTGACGACCCCCGCCGTCGTGCTCTTGCCGAACAGCGTGCCCTGCGGCCCTTCGAGCACCTCGATCCGGTCGAGATCGCCGAGGTCGCCGAAACCCACCCCGGTGCGCGGCCGATAAACGCCGTCGATGAAGATTCCGACGTCGGGTTCGAGGCCGGGATTGAAGCCGACCGTACCGATGCCGCGCAGGCGGATCGCGGTATCGACCTCGGAATCGGTGGTCGTGACGATCATCCCGGGCACCAGCTTGGCGAGGTCGCCGATCGTCCGGATGTCGGCATCCTGCAGCAATTGCCGACGCGCGACAGTGACGACGATCGGCACGTCCTGCAGCCGCTCCTCGCGCTTCTGCGCGGTCACCACGATGTCGCCGACGCGCGTCTGCGGCGGCGACACGATCGGATCGGCGGCAGCCTTGCCCGTCGTTTGCGCGAGACCGGCGCTCGCCGACAGCGACAGCGCGGCGGCGAGGGTCCGCAGCACGATGCGCGGCGAGGATGCGCCGGGATATCCGCCTGATCTCCGCATCGCGCGCGCCTGCCTACAGTGCCATCGTCAGGCCGGCGACGCCCGCCGCCCGGTTGCCGCCGCGACGCGAGAAGGTCGCCTGCCCGCGAATATCGAGCGAGATCGGGCCGAGCACCGCCGCGGTCACGCCGCCGCTGATCGAGCCGAAGACGGTGCGCGGCGTATCCCCGATCGTGAAGCTGTCGACGATCGTCGGCGCGATGCGGGGCGCATAGTCCACGGTGCGACCGTCGCCGACGGAATCCTTCTCGGCCGCGATCCGGAGCCAGGGCGCGATCCGCTTGGGGCCGGCCAGCCGCGCCTCGATGCCCGCCGAGCCGAGCAGCGTCTCGCTGTGCTGCGCATCCACCACCAGCGCGGCGGCGGGATCGCTCGCCTCGACATAGCCGGCGAGCCGCGCATGCGCATAGTCGATCGCCGCGCTCGGGCCGATGCGCAGCGCGCCGATCGGCGGCAGCCAGCCAAGCCGGCCACCGGCGACCCAGCTGCGCGCATGCGGCGCCGCCAGAAGCGGATCGGCAACGCCGGTGCGGCGGATGTGGAGGTCGTGCCAGCCATAGCCGCCATAGAGCTGCGCGAAGCCACTGCCTTCGTCGACACCCAGATAGACGCCGATCTGATAGCTCCGCGCGCGTGCGCGATCCTCGGCCCGCCCATCGGCGTGCCCTGCGGTGTAGGACGCGGCCACGCCGAGCGTCGCGACACCCGAGGCATATTGCACGCCGCCGATCCCGCCCTGCGCGTCGAAGGCGTAGCCGTCGCTTGTCGCGTCGGTGCGGTGCCGGTCGTGGTCGTCGGTGAACGATCCGAACACCGACAGCCCGTCCCGCGACCTTACGCCCCGCGCGAGATCGAGCCGCGCGGCCAAGGCCTGCGCGAACCCATCGGCCGCGAGCCGTGGCAGGTCGCCGTTCGCGCGCAGACTGTACGGCGCATCGAGCTGATTGACCGCGTAGCGCCCGACCAGCGTGAAAGCCGCCGAGGTGAGGTGGACGCCGTCGACGTAGAAGACGTATTTGCTCTGCAGCGCTGGATCGCCGACGCACGCCTGCGGGCAGGCGTTGACCGTATCGACGAAGCCGAAGCGCGCCGGATTAGCACGCGCGATGAGCACGACCTGCGTGATGTCGATATAGGCGACCTGCACGCCGCCGCGTGCGTACCCCGCCAGCGTCTGCTGCATCCGCGCGTTATATTCGGTGCTGAACGCGGTCCCGACCGGTGCGTTGGCCTGGCCCACCGCTTCCGCGAGCTGGCCGACGTCGCCGACGGTGAACACCATGTGGCGGAGCCCGCGCGCGACCAGCGCATCGAGCCCCGCGGTGGCCTGGACGGCGGCGGCATCGGCGGCGGCGGGAGCACCCTCCAGCGTTCCGGTGCGGCGATAGGGCCGCGCATCGTTGCCACCGACCGAAAAGACGCCGAGATCGTCTGGCGCGAACTTCAGGCCGCCCGAGGGGATGACGGTCCGCACGCCCGAGACGTAGATCGGCACGGTCAGCCCGACGTCGGTATAGGTCGATCCGCTCTGCGTGAACGCCACCCACTGCTGTTGGAAGCCCGGGAGCAGTCCCTGTGCCGCGACATTGCCGGTGCCCGCCTGCGCGCCGCCGATCGCATAGTTATCCTGCGCGATGCCGTAGGCCTGCGCGATCGCATCGACGAAGTTGGTGCCGCCCGAAAATCGCCCGGTCGGATATTCGTCCTCGGGGTAGAGCGCGCCAAAGCCGGCATCGTCGAGGATCGAGCGGACGTTGCCGATGTCGGCATAGCTGTCGCCGAACGCGACGATCCTGTCGAAGCGCTGCGCGCTCGCCGGCGCCGCGCACGACGCCGCCCCTGCCAAGATTGCGCATGTGACGCGGCGCGATCCTCGCATGATCCAAAGCCCCCCGGCGATCGCTGTCTGTCGTTGGGACAGCGGCTGGAGCGCTAACCGAATGCGGGCCGCGCTGGCAAGCTCGACGACGATCGCGCGGCGTCCGCCCCGGCTATGGCTGATGGTTATATTCGCTGGTCGATCCTTTCGGGACGGCCGCGCTCGCCATCTCCTTCCTGAAACCTGCCCAACATACTCCGCCAGATTTGCGCCGTAGGTGCCAGGACGGAACATCGCCCCCCGAGCGGCCGGATCTGACGGTAGCTGTCGTGCAGCAGACCGTGTCGGGACTACGCCTTTGTCCGACGAGGCGACGGCAGCATTCGGCCAATCCAAGCCGAAGCCAGATCGTGAATGAACGGCGGGTTTTGGGAAGCAGCCATGGCCGCCTGAATGGCGACTTATGGGTCAAGCCGATCCCATCAGCTCTACGTGCGTCCTGACGGATGAGGGGCCCGTACGTCAACTCAAAGGTAGCGTTGGCATACAACTGTATGCCACCCGGCCGGCTTCCCGAACGGGGAGGAGCGCCACCGCTCATGTTACGCCTCGCCCGCAAGACTCCCGATATAGGCGCAGAACATGTCGGCTACTGCGTCGGCATAGACCTCGCTTCGTGCCGAGAGCTCGCGCTCCTCCGAGATCCGCCTCCCCAGTTCCGACATCGTCATCTTGATCGTCTCCATCGCGACCTCCCGCTGGTCATCACCGACGTCGGGAGCCGCCTCGGCCATGAAGTCACGGAGTAGAGCTGTGGCACGGTCGCGCGGATCATGCTCGAGCTCCACATCGCGATAGAAGGGCGCGGCGTCCGCAAGCGCGACGCGCATTTCCGCCTCCTCCCTTTCTGACCGGACGAATGCGTGGACGAGCCGACGCAGCCGCTCGAGGGGCGGCGTCGACCGATCTTCCAGGATGCTGCACAGCAGGTCGACGTTTTGGCGCCATTCCTCGGTCTGCAGCCGGAAGAGGATCGACGCCTTGTTGGGGAAGTACTGGTAGAGCGAGCCGACGCTCACCCCCGCCCGTTCCGCGACTCGCGCGGTCGTGAAGCGGTGCGCACCGTGCTCTGCCAAAACGCGAGCGGCTGCCGTGAGGATATCTTCCACAAGCTGGCTGGAGCGGGCCTGCCGCGGCGCCTTTCGCGCGGAAAGCCCTGACTTTTTCCGCTCCGTCACAGCCAGCCCTCCGAACGCGAATACCGGATGCGACGGATTGATCGTATTTTGACGCCGGGCGCAAGAGCGCTCGATCAGTCCACGGAGACACCGATGACATCCCTGAAATCCGAGCCGGTCGCGTCATTGCTCGATCGGCTCTTCACCGAGGCCGACGCCAGCCGCGTCGACATCCCCGGAGCGTTCGCCGGCATGACCGATGACCAGGCCCACGCCATGCTCGGCAGCAGGACCGACTATCTTGATCTCTATACTCGCATGAAGGACCTGCCGTTGCCGGTCTCCCGCGAGGCCGGCTCGCTGCTCTACATGCTCGCGCGCTTCGGCAACGCCCGCATGGTGGTCGAGTTCGGCACGTCGTTCGGCATCTCCACACTGCTCCTGGCGGCGGCGATCCGGGACAATGGCGGCGGCCGGGTCATCACGACTGAGTTCGAGCAATCGAAGATCGCGAGGGCTCGCGAGAACCTCAGAGCGGGCGGCCTGCTCGACCTCGTCGAGATTCGCGAAGGCGACGCGCTCGAGACCCTCGGACGGAACCTGCCCGACGTGATCGACCTCGTCCTGCTTGATGGGGCCAAAGGCCTCTACAACGACATTCTCGACCTGCTCGGGAGCCGGCTCCGTCCCGGTGCCCTCCTCTTGGGCGACAATGCCGACATGTGCCCGGCGTACCTAGAGCGGGTCCGCGCAGCCGGCGGCGGATACATCTCCATCCCATTCGGTGACGACGTCGAACTCTCGATGAAGATCGGCTGACCGGGCGTCCCCGCGTGGGGCCGGCACACTGTCGGCCCCGGGTACCTGACCATCCCGGAAGCGGCGGCCGGTCAATATCCGATTTCTGCATCGCGTTCTCCGCCGATCCGCCAAAGCGCGGAAGCTAGAACGCGGCAGAGATGAACGGAGGGCTGCTTCCGAGGCGTGCTCCGGCAGCGCTGAACGTCCACTTCTGGGTCTTGGCCGACGCGGATTAGGTGGCGGTTGTCGACCACTTTGAGCCGTTCCGTGATCCGAGTATGAATGTCAGCTTCGGGCGAACGCAGCCGTTTGCCTGCGGTGCTGGTTAGAGACGGAATGGGTTCAAGAAACGATGCAAAGCATCTAAGCTGTCGCGACGCGCTGCGTTCGCGACGGCCGCATCAGGCATCAAGGTGAACCCGTGGAATGCGCCGGGATACACATGGAGTTCCACGCTGACGCCGGCGTGGTTCAGTCGACGAGCATAATCGATATCCTCGTCCACAAAAAGATCGAGTGCACCGGTGCTGATGAAACTGGGCGGCAGCCCCGACAGGATCTCCGCGCGCGCGGCGGCCGCATAGGCCGAGACGTCCGGAAGCCCGGGTGGATGCCCCAGCAGCGCCTCCCAGCCGAAGCGGTTGTTGTGAGTGTGCCAGATAAATTCGCCGGCGGTGGGATGAGGGTCGGCAAGCGTGCAGGTGCGATCGTCGAGCATCGGATAGATCAGATGCTGGAAGGCGAGCGAATATTCGCCGCGGTCCCGCGCCATGAGCGCGAGAGAGGCCGCGAGGCCGCCACCGGCGCTTTCGCCCATCACGCCGATGCGGCCGACATCGAATCCTTCGGTCGAGGCATTGGCGAAGGTCCAGGCCAAGGCCACATAGCAATCCTCGATATTGCCGGGAAACGCGGTCTCGGGCGCCAGCCGATAGTCGATCGATACGATCGCGCAACGCAGCGCGCTCGCAGTGGCGGTGTGGACCGCCGCCATCTCCCGCGCGGATCCCATCACGAACCCGCCGCCGTGCATGTGGAAGATGCAGGGCAGCGGTCCGTCGGTCGCCGGCTTGTAGATCCGGATCGGAACGTCGGGTGCGTCGCCTTTGCCAGCCACCAGAGTCTCGCGGACCGCGACATCGGCACTATCCTGCTGCGGGATCGGCAGCGTTCGTTGCCGTGCTTCGGCAAGATTGGCGCGCGTGAGCTGCCGGGTCGGAAACAAGGCCAGTAATGGCCGGAGCTCGGGATCGACCAGATCGATCGTGTTCATGGCGGATGTCATGACGCGAGCCCGCCGGCCGCGCGTTTCATTCCTGATCTTCCTTCCGACGTTGTCCCCGCGCCTGCAGCCAGCCCAATGCCGCCACGATCAAGCCGAAATAGGCTGCGGCCAGGAGGATCGCCTCGACGACGACGACGAAGTCCTCATGTCCCTGGATCAGCGGCGCGGAAGCGATCGTCAGGAACAGCATGCAGCAGCCGTTGATCGCGAACGGCAGCAGCCGCATCACATCGACGACGACCGCCGCGACGATCAGCAGCAGCACGCCGACGATCGCGATCGGCTGATGCGATTGCACCGCCCCCTGCAGCAGTGCCGCCAAGCCGACGCCGAGCAGCGCGCCGAGCAGCGAAGACGGCATCGCACGCAGCTTCGCCTCGCTCACGACCGCCCAGTACCAGAAATAGAGCAGCCCGGCATATGCGGGATCGAGGTGAAGCGCGTGTGCGAGGAGGATGAACCCCACGACCGCCACGACGACGATCGCCGCCAGACCGCCGCGGCTCTCGGGTGCGGGTTGCACGACGGTGTCAGGCATCGATCGATATCTCCGTGATCGTCGCGAGCCGCTCGCGCAGTTCCTGTTTGACGACCTTGCCCGCGGCGTTGCGCGGCAGCGCGTCGGCGATCGCGACGATCGAGACCGGCACCTTGTACCGCGCGAGATGCGCCGCGACGTGATCGCGCAGGTCGCGCTCGGACACCGCTTGGCCAGGCGCGAGCGTCACGAAGGCGGCGGGCTCCTCGCCCAGCGTCGGATGCGGCAGCGCGACGACAGCGGCCTCCACCACCGCCGGATGGCCGCACAGCACGTCCTCGATCTCGATGCAGGCGATGTTCTCGCCGCCGCGGATGATCATGTCCTTCTGGCGATCGACGATCGTCACGAACCCTTCGGCATCAATCCGAGCGACGTCGCCGGTGCGGAACCACCCGTCGGCGGTGAAGGCGCGCTCGGTCTCTTCCGGCCGGTCCCAATAGCCCTGCGTCACGTTGAGACCGCGGACCTGCAATTCGCCGATCGCGCCGATCGGCAGGGCCACATCGTCCGCGTCGGCGATGCGGACGTCGTTGACGAGGTTCGCGACACCGCAACTGTCCGGCCGCAGCCGATATTGCGGGCCGCCATTGTGCAGCAGCGTCGAGGCGGTCTCGGTCATGCCCCAGCCGGTCGAGGCCTCGGCGCCCAGGCTGCGGCCGATCGCATCGGGCAGGCCGGTCGGCGGCGGCGCGCCGCCGTAGATCACGCTGCCGAGCGAGGAGAGGTCGTAGTCCGCATGCCGGGGATCGGCGATGATCTGGAGCGGCATCGTCGGCACCCCGCCGAGGACGGTCACGCGTTCGCGCTCGATCAGGCGGAGCGCGTCGAGCACATCCCACTTGCGCATCAGCACGAGCGTCGCGCCGACGGCCGAGGTCGCGATCAGCCCGGGGATGGCACCGGTGACGTGGAACAGCGGAATGGGGAACAGCGCGACCGGCGCGGCCGGCGGCGATGCCGGCGATCCGCCGAAGCGGATCCTGACGCGCTCGCCATTGAATTCCGAATTCTTGATCGTCGCGGTGAGCGCCCGGTGCGTGATCGTGGCGCCCTTCGGACGCGATGTCGTGCCGGAGGTGAAGAAGATCGCCGCGATCGCGTCGGGCAACGCGGGCGGAAGGTCGGGCGCCCGATCCGGCAGCGCGCTCCATGTCGATGGCGCGCCCAGCAGGTCGCGGAGAGCTCCCCCGCCCGTCTCGTCGATCCGCAGCACGAGCTCGACCGTGGCAGGCACCGCGATATCGGCGCGATCGCAGAGCAGGTAGCGCGCGCCGCAGTCGGCGAGCATCGCGCCGATCTCGGAGGGACGGGCCCAGCCGTTGACGGGTACGACGATGCCGCCCGCGCGCATCGCACCCAGGAAGCAGACAGGCCATTCGGTGCGATTGCGCATCAGCAGCGCGACTCGATCACCCGGCTGCAGCCCCGCCGCCAGCAGCGCATTCGCCACCATGTCGGCCGCCCGCGCGGCGCCGTCGTAGGTGCAGCGATCGTCCTCGTAGACCAGGAAGGCGCGGTCGCCATGCGCGCGGTAGAGCGCGACCACATCGTCGATCGTCTTGGGGCCGGCGACCCAGTGCCGGACCGGGGCGCCATCGACGATCGCATCCTCGACCGCGAACCGCGGGTCCGACGCCAGGAGCGCATGTGCTTCCGCCATCGTGCAGAGTGGCTGTGGAGGCGACGACAGGCTCATGGTGCGCAGCGCACGGCCAGCCGGGCGGACCAATTTCGCGACGCACACCGTCGCCTCGCGTCTGCCGTCATCATCGTCACGCTCTCCCGATCGCCGACCGCTTCGCCGTCTTGCGAGCGAAACATATCAAATCGCGACGGCGTGGCCATCGTTTTCTAGGCGACCCTAGAAAAAACTCATTGGCTATCGGGACCGCGGCTCTCGATACCGTGCAGGCAGAAGGCGCCGATCGCGCGCATCAACCGATCGACCGTCAAATCCTTCGTGCCGGGCACCCACTTCGCCAGCCAGATCAGCATGCCCAGATAGAGCTGGACGACGAGTTCGGGCTCGCAGGGCACGACCGACCCGTCGGCCATCCCTTCGCTAAGGAAGCGCTCCAATATCGTCTTCAATCGATCGGCCCAGCCATCGATCGCATCGCGCTGCGCGGCGTCGAGATAGGAATGCTCGCCGAAATAGAGTTGCGATCCATTGTCGGACGAATCGTCGAGCATGTTGCGCGTGAAGCGAGCGAGTTTTTCCGCGCCCGTTCCCCCGGCCGCGTCGGCTTCCTTCAAGAGAAGCTCGAAACGCTCGAGCGAACGGACATGCGCGGCGTAGGCGAGCGCCTGCTTCGTCGGGAAGTAATAATAGAGCGCGGCGTCGCTCAGATCGAGGCTGCCGGCGATCTCGGTCATCGTCGCCAGCGCGAAGCTCTTCGCGTTGATGATCTCGATCGCTGCCTGGATGATCGTATCGCGTTTGCCCGCGGACTTGCGGCTTTTGGAGCGCGGCACGCCCTCGCGCATCGTCACCGCGACCAAGGCCTTCGCTTGTTTCAATCCCGTCTCCAATCGCTCTCGCGTCGATGCACCGAGGGTCGGGGGAAGAGCAAGCGTCGCCGCCACGATAATTGTTCTAGCGTATCCTAGAAAAGTGAGTATCACCTAGAGTTCTACGCAATCGATCAGCTTCGGACAGACGGAGCGACGGCGGGGGAGGAACGCAATGCGATATTCTGGTCTACTGGGCGCATCCATCATCGCGCTTGCCGCAGGCCATGCGGCGACGGCGCAGGTCACTGCGGCGCCCTCCACCGCGACCCCGGTGCCAGACACGCGGCCGGCGACGCAGACCGCCGCCTCCGACGAGATAGTGGTGACCGCGACCAAGCGGACTCAGACGCTCGAGTCCGTGCCGATCTCGGTGTCGGTGACGAGCGCCAAGACGATCCACGAGGCGCACATCACCGATCTGATCGATCTTCAGTCGGTCGTGCCCTCGCTCAAGGTCCAGCAGTTCAGCGCGGTCGGGCAGACCAACTTCACGATCCGCGGTTTCGGCAACGGCGCGGGCAATGACGGGATCGAGACCTCGGTCGGTGTGTTCATCGACGGCGTCTACCGCTCGCGCGCCGCGACCGCGCTCAACGATCTGCCCGAGATCGACCGGATCGAGGTGCTGCGCGGCCCGCAATCGACGCTGTTCGGCAAAAACGTCTCGGCGGGCGCGATCAGCATCGTCACCGCGCGCCCCGAATTCGATTTCGGCAGCAAGGCCGAGATGAGCTTCGGCAATTACGGCCTCGTCGAGTCGCGCTCGACGGTCAACATCCCGCTCGACAGCACGCTCGCGGTGCGGCTTTCCGAAAGCACCGACAATCGCGACGGCACCTACCGCAACGGCACGACGGGCACCAAGCTCAACGACCGCGACCGCTATTCTCTGCGCGCCGACGTGCTGTGGAAGCCCACCGACACCGTCTCGGTCCGCATCCTCGGCGACTATAACAAGATCCACGAAGTCTGCTGCGCGGTGGTATCGGTGCAGAACGGCCCCGCGACGCAGTTCATCGGTGCCGTGGCACCCTTCGGCCTCGGCCAGCCGATCAGCGTGCCGCAGCACCACAACCGCGACGTCGAGCTCAACACCGATCCGGTCAATCGCCTCAACGACGAAGGGGTGTCCGGCCAGATCGACTGGGACCTGGGCCCCGCCAAGCTGACCTCGATCACCGCGTACCGCCACTCCGCCGATCAATCCTATACCGACGTCGATTTTACCGGCGCCGACCTCGCCAACAGCGACCGGCGCAACCGCTACAACACCTTCACGCAGGAAATCCGCCTCGCGTCCGACGGCACCGGCCGCTTCAACTACCTGATCGGCGCCTTCTACGATCACGAGACGCTGCATTCGGGCGTCGACACGACCTACGGCAGCGGCATCCGCTCCTATGTCGACGGCCTGAGCGGCGCGTCGTCGGTTCCGGGCCGGTCCAACCTCAATCTGCTCGAATTCCTGCAGGGTATCCTCACGCCGTCGATCGTGCCGGGCAAGACCTATTTCCAGGCGGGCCAAGGCATCCACGACTTCTACAGCCAGCATCAGGACAGCTATTCGGTATTCGGCCAGGCGGACTACAAGATCACCGATCGCCTGACGGTGACCGGCGGGCTCGCCTATCTCAGCGATCACAAGAAAGTGGCGTCGAACGTCGTCCTGAACGATCCCTTCTCGTCGCTCAATCTGCAGAACGTTCCGCAATTGGCGACGCTCGCGCTGCTCGGCATACCCGTTCGCGCCGACTCCTTCGGCCCGCTTGGCGCGCTGCAATTCTTCTACGGCAACGATCCGAACCACGCGCCGGTCAACTATCCCAACGCCAACGAATCCGGGAAGCTCAAGGGCGACAAGGTCACCTACACCGCGCACGCCGATTACGACTTCGGCATCGCGCACGCCTATCTGACCTATTCGACCGGCTGGAAGGCGGGCGCGTTCAACCTGTCGTCGGACAGCCGTCCGCCCGATGCCAACGGCGTCGGCCGCAGCGTCTCGCCCGAGAACGTCACGCTCTACGAGGCGGGGATCAAGAGCCGCTTCCATGGCGGCTATCTCAACCTCGCGGTCTTCCACCAGTCGGTGAAGGGCTTTCAGGACAATGCCTATACCGGCACCGGCTTCGCGCTGGTCAACGCCGGCAAGGAATCGGTCACCGGCTTCGAGGTCGAGACCAACTACCGCCCGATCAACTGGCTGTCGCTGGACGGCGCGGTCACCTATCTCCACCCGAAGTATAATTCCTACACGATGGCGCCGTGCGTCAGCTACGACACCGTCCGCTGCCCCACCAATCCCGCGACCGGCCTGACGCCCAACTTCCGCGACCTGTCCGGCACCCGCCCGGCGACGATCGCGACCTGGACGGCCTCCGCCTCCGCCACCGCGACGCACCGGTTGAGCGAGGATCTGACCGGCACGCTGCGCGGCGAGTTCGACTATACGAGCAAGGCGCAGCTCGCCGAGACGACGCCGCCCGACATCTCGCGCTATGGCAACAAGCAGCTCAACGCGAGCATCTCGATCGCCAGCCTCCGCTACAAGGCCGAGATCATGCTGTGGGGCCGTAACCTCACCAACTATTATTCGCTGACCACCACCTTCCCGTCGGTGGTGCAGACCGGCAGCTACAGCGGAATCCCGATCGAACCGCGCACCTACGGCGTGACGATCCGCAAATCCTTCTGATCACCGTTCGGGACCGAGGAAACACCATGCCCAGCCATCCCGCCGGCGATCCGGCGCAAGACCTCGCCGCGCTTCGTGAACGCTACCGCATCGAGCGCGAGCGCCGCAGCCCGACCGAGACCGCACGCGCCTATCGGGACGTCGCCGACGGGTTCGGCCATTTGCTCGCCGATCCCTATGGCAGCTTCGTCGACCGGCCGCCGCTGACCGATACCGTCGAGGTCGCGATCGTCGGCGGCGGATTCGGCGGGCTGCTGACCGCGGCGCAGCTGCGCGAGGCCGGCATCGACGACATCCGCATCATCGAGGCGGGCAGCGACGTCGGCGGCGCCTGGTACTGGAACCGCTATCCAGGCGCGGCGTGCGACGTCGAATCCTACATCTACATGCCGCTGCTCGAGGAAACCGGCTACATGCCGGTCGAGCGCTATTCCAAGGCCGCGGAAATACGCGCGCATTGCCAGCGCATCGCCGAAAAATACGAACTCTACGACCGCGCCTGCCTCTCGACCCAGGTGACCGCGCTCACTTGGGATGCCGACGCGGCGCTCTGGATGATCGAGACCGACCGCGGGGACCGGATGCACGCACGCTTCGTCGCGCTGACCACAGGCCCGCTCAATCGTCCGAAACTGCCCGACGTTCCAGGCATCGAGAGCTTCGCCGGACATCATTTCCACACCAGCCGCTGGAACTACGCCTTCACCGGCGGCAGCGCCACGACGCCGCTCGACGGGCTTGCGGACAAGCGCGTCGGCATCATCGGCACCGGCGCGACCGCCATCCAGTGCATCCCGCCGCTCGCCGCCTCGGCCGGGCAGCTGTTCGTGTTCCAACGCACGCCGTCTTCGGTCGATGCGCGGAACAACGCGCCGACCGATCCCGCCTGGGCCGAAAGCCTGGAGCCGGGCTGGCAAAAGCGTCGGATCGAGAGCTTCACGCACCAGCTGGCGGGCAATCTCGCTGAGCCCGATCTCGTCGCCGATGGCTGGACGGTGCTGGCGCGCGCGGTGCGCGAGAAGCTCGTCGCCGGTGCCTCGATCGGCGATGCCGCCACCCTGCTCGAACAGGCGGACTTCGAGAAGATGGCGCAGATCCGCGAGCGTATCGATGCGATCGTCGAAGACCCGGCGACCGCCGAGGCGCTGAAACCCTGGTTCAGCCTGTTCTGCAAGCGGCCCTGTTTCCACGACGACTATCTCGCCGTCTTCAACCGCCCGAACGTCACGCTGGTAGATACGCAGGGACGCGGAGTCGAGGCGGTGACGCCGACCGGCGTCGTCGTCGGCGGCGTCGAGTATCCGCTCGATTGCCTGATCTTCGCGACCGGCTTCGAGACCGCGACCGATTATTCGAAGCGCTCGGGCTTCGCCATCCGCGGCGTCGGCGGCGAGACGCTCACCGAGAAATGGGCGGACGGCATGTCGACGCTGCACGGCATGCACAGCCGCGGCTTCCCCAATTGCTTCGTGGTCGGCCACGCGCAGGCGGGCATGTCCGCCAATTTCCCGCACATGATCGACGAACAGGCGCACCACATCGCCTATCTCGTCGGCCACTGCCGCGACGATGCGGTCGCGACGATCGAGCCCACCGAGGCGGCCGAACGGGCGTGGACAGACGGCATCGTCATGCACGGCGAACGGCGCCGCAAATTCCTCGAAGCGTGTACGCCGGGCTATTACAACAACGAGGGACAACCCTCCGACGCCGCCGCGCGCAGCGCCGCCTACCCGGCGGGGCCGACCGCGTTCATCGATCTGCTGCGCGCGTGGCGCGACGACGGTGGGCTCGCGGGCCTCGAACGCAACGGGGCGCACGCCCGCCAGACCGAAAAGGCCGGATCATGACGCCGAGCGCCGGACGCAAATCGATCTTCATCACCGGCGCCGCCTCGGGAATGGGGCGCGAGACCGCGCTGCTGTTCGCGCAGGAGGGCTGGTTCGTCGGCGCCTACGATCTCAATCCCGCGGCCCTGGCGACGCTCGAGAACGAGATCGGCGCGGGGAACGGCGTGTTCGCGGTGCTAGACGTCACCGATCGCGACGGCTTCGCCGCGGCGGTCGCGACGTTCGGCGAGGCGACGGGCGGGACGCTCGACCTGCTGTTCAACAATGCCGGCATCGCGGTCGGCGGCATGCTCGACGAACAGCCGTGGGAGGATATCGCGCGGATCGTCGAGATCAACCTGATGGGCGTCGTGATCGGCACCCGCGCGGCGCTGCCGCTGCTCAGGGCGACGCCGGGCTCCTTGTGCCTCAACACCTCGTCGTCGTCGGCGATCTTCGGCACCGCCGGGATCGCGATGTACTCCGCCACCAAGCACGCGGTCCGCGGGCTGACCGAGGCGCTGTCGATCGAGTTCAAGCGCTACGGCGTGCGCGCCTCGGCGCTGCTGCCCGGCCTGATCGATACGCCGCTGCTCGGCGACGCGATGCGCGCGATGGCGCCTGCAGAAGGGATGTGGCGGCTGGTCAAGCCGCGTGAGGTTGCCGAGACGGTGCTCGCCGCCTACCGCGCCGACCAGCTCCACTGGTACGTGCCCGCCGAACTGCGCGATTTCCACATGCAGGTCGTGCGCGAGCCCGAGGTCGTTCGCGAGGAACGCACCGCGCTGCTCGCCGCCCTCACCAACGGAGCCAGTTAGGTCATGTCGATCATCGAGAACAGCATCGTGGCGACGGCCGGAGACGACGCGCAGGCGATCGCAGACCTCCAGACGGCTTTCGACCGCCAGCGGGCCGCATTCGCGACCGATCGGAATCCGTCGCTGGCCGAACGCCGCGCGCGCATCGAGGCGCTGATGGGGATGATGGCGGCCAACCGCGAGCGGATCAGCGCGGCGCTTGCCGCCGATTTCGGGTCGCATCCGGTCGGTGCTGCCGAACTGATCGAGGTGCTCGGCGTGCTCGGGCGCGCGACATATGTGCTCGCGCATCTCGAGGAGTGGATGGCGCCGTCGGTGCGCGAGACCGATCCGGCGCTGCTCGGCACCGCGACCGCGTCGGTGCGCTATCAGCCCAAGGGCGTGATCGGCAACATCGTGCCCTGGAACTTCCCGTTCGACATCGGCGTCGGCCCGGTGATCGAGATGCTAGCCGCGGGCAACCGCGTCATCCTCAAGCCCTCCGACTATACGCCCGCCTGCGGCACGCTGCTCGCCGAGATCATCGTCGCCGCGTTCGATCCCGCGATCGTCCATGTCGCCAACGGCGGCGTCGATCTCGCGCGCGCGTTCGCGGCGCTGCCGTGGGACCATCTGCTCTACACCGGCAGCCCCGGCGTCGGCCGCGAGGTGATGACCGCCGCCGCCGCCAATCTGACCCCGGTGACGCTCGAACTCGGCGGCAAGTGCCCCGCGATTCTGACGCCAGGCTCGGTCACCGCCGCGAACGTCGGATCGATCGTCGGTACCAAGACGATCAAGAACGGCCAAATGTGCGTCTCGGTCGATTATTGTGTCGTGCCCCGCGCCGATCTCGAGACCTTCGTCGACCTTGCTCGCGCGCACATGGCATCGACCGCGCCCACCTATTCGCGCAGCCCGGATTGCACGGGTGTTGTCTCGCTGCGTCACCTCGACCGGCTCGAGCACATGCTCGACGAGGCGCGGCAGCGCCAGACGCGGATCGTGCCGCTGGAAGACGATGGCGTTGTCGATCGCGCGACGCGGCGCATGCCGATATCGCTGGTCGTCGATCCATCCGCCGACATCGCGCTGATGAAGCAGGAGATTTTCGGGCCGATTCTGCCGCTACTTCCCTATGACGATCTCGACGGCGCGATCGCGACGATCAACGCCGGAGACCGGCCGCTCGGCCTGTACGTGTTCGGCGAAGACGCCGCGACGATCGAGCATGTGCTGGCGACGACGACGTCGGGCGGCGCGTCCGTCAACGCCTGCGCCTTGCAGGGCGCGCTGCCGTCATTGGGTTTCGGCGGCAGCGGCACGAGCGGCATGGGCCGCCATCACGGCATCGAAGGATTCCGGGAATTCTCCAACCAGCGCGGCGTAGTCGTACGCGGCACCGGAGACATGATCGATGCCTTTTTCGCGCCCTATGAGAAGGCCGAAGCGATCGTGCAGATGGTGCTCGCGGGAGCCTGACATACCCCGTCGCGTTTCATTTGGTCGGCCAGCGCGTTCGGCAAACCACTCAGCATGTCTGCAGTTGGCCAAGCGCGCTTGAGCTATAACCGGCATAAATGGGCTTATGTCCGATTTGGATTAAAAGCTGACCCTCGCCAGAACATTCGATCACGACCGCTTCGTCCCAAACCTTGTCGCTCCGACCGTGGCTACAGCAACATGAACGGGCGGCCGAAGTTGGTGAGCCCGAAAGAAAGGCTGAGTGTCAGAGATTGGGTCTTCCATCACTCCAGTAGCTCGCGCAAGGCGGCAGAACTAACCGGTCGAGTGACAGGCCGTACTTGCCGAACAGACCAACGCAAGACGTACGGCTCACACGCCCGGTTCTCTGGCGACCCGGCTGCTATCGGGCGTTAGTTCTGCGGGGCGTTGATCGCCAGCTGCGCTGCGAAGGCTCGCTGGTAGGCAGGTCGCGCTTCGGCGCGTGCGACGTAAGCTGCGAGCGCTGGATACTCGTCAAGAATACCAGGCATTCGGTAGCGCAGCAGCACCGAAGCCATCATCAGGTCGCCGGCGCTGAAATGACCGTCGAGCCATTCGGCGTCGCCAAGAGAGGCAGCTAGCTGTCCCAGCCGCACCCGTGCTCGATCTTCGACCAGCGGCAGCCGCTCACCTGCCCAGGGCTGGTCCCTCTCGAAGATCCTGGCGATCGTCAGATCGAGGATTGGGGGCTCCATCGTGCTGAGCGCTGCAAACATCCAGGTAATTGCCCTTGCGCGGGCGTCCGCGTCCTTTGGCAGCAGGCCCTCGTGACTCTGCGCTATATGGAGGACGATCGCTCCCGTCTCAAACAAGGAAAGACCGCCAGCTTCGAAGGTGGGTATTTGGCCGAATGGGCTGCGCGTGAGGTGATCGGGTTGCTTCAGCGCCGCGAGCGACACGAGCCGCACATCGTAAGGCTCCTCTACCTCCTTGAACGCCCAACGCACGCGCGTATCACGCGCGAGGCCCTTACCGCCGTCCGGAGACTTCTCGAATGCCGTGATTGTAGGGGCCATCGCGTTACTCCTTGCCAACGCGATGATACACCGCAGCCAACGGCTTTGTGAAAGAATGTCTGCTGTTGAGAACTGCCCTAGCATCTCCAAACGACCGCATCTGTGTCTTGGCAGCTTCTGCCGCCGCCTAAACGAAGGTCCGCTCTCTACGCGTGTCGGCCGAGAACCAGCCAGAGCACAAACGGCCAGCATCGGTCATGCTCGTCGGCGGATCGACCAGATAAGGCCGGATAGGCTTGTTATTAGCGCGGCGACAGCCGTCAGTAGGGTTGGATCGATATGCATCGAGCGACTCCTTCGAATCATCCGATAACCTATTTGGCACGCTGTAGGAAAGAACAAACCTAGGACACGACTGAGGCTGGATGTCCGAACCGCTGCGCTCTCTCCCGAAACAAGCCTGTCTCCTACCGGCCAGATCTAGTCAAAGCCAGAAGCTGTACGAGCGACTGAAGTTGGGGCCGTCGGGAGGGGGCCGGATGTCGGCTTCTGGGTCCTTGTCGCCGCGCATTCGTCCAAGAGGTATCATCCAGGCTTGCTTCCGGCACTCTCGTAGCGAACATCAAGATGGCGCCGTCGAGAAGAAGTGCGTGGATCGCCTGCCCATCTGAATGGCCTGCATGCACTGGAGGGCGAAGTGATGGATCGGCATAGAAACGGGACCCCGTTTCAACGGGGCTCAAGCGCTTGATACCGTTCCAAGAAGCGGTCGCTTGTCGGTCGGAGCTTCTTCGACAATGCCCGCACGCGCCGCTTGCCCTCGCAACCAGTCGGCGATGGCATCCGGTTTGGTGATCGGGATCATGTGGCCGCCGTCGATCAGCAAGAGTTCCGCTTCGTCGATCGCGGCGGCGGTGCGCTCGCCGTGCTCTTCGGCTGCGAGGATGCGATCGCCTCGACCGAAGACGATGCCAACGGGCATCTCGAGTTCGGCATAGCGCGCGGACAATTCTATCAGTTCATCGGTGCCCCAGCACACTTCCGCCGACGCGGCAGAAAAAGCCGACGGACGAAGCGTCAGTCCGCCGCCGCCGCGGCTGTCGAAATCGTCGGGAATGGGATCGGGGCCGAACAGCAGTTCGCGCATACGCGTGCGGGTCAGCTTGGCCATCGGCGCTGCGAGCGACCAGGCGATCGCATGGCGGAGCCATGGTTTGTCGATCTCGAGCGCCGAGAATGCCTTGGGTGTCGCACCAAGCGGCTGGCTGAGCGGGGAGATCAGCGCGAGGCCGGCGATCGTCTCCGGCTGCTCGACGGCAAGCGCGAGCGACAGCGCACCGCCAAGTGAATGGCCGACCAGCAGGGAGCGGTCGACGTTCAACTTTCGAAGGAATTGCGCGATCAATGCTGCCTGCGCGCGAAGCCCCTGCTGTCCATCTTGGGCGGCGACCGAGTATCCCGAGCCCGGCCGATCGAGCAGGATGATGCGGAAATCTCCAGCCAGTCGTTCGGTCAGCGAATGCGTGAAATTGCGTATCTGGCCGCCCAGACCGTGGACCATCACGATGGTCGGTCCCGAACCGATGTCGACATAATGGAGGCGCGCCCCATCCAGGTCGATCATGCGTCCGTCACGGGGTGCGCGGCGTTCGGCGATGCGCGCGTTGATGCCGGCGAACGCCGCCAGGCCGCCGGCGATCGCCGCGACACCGCCGAACATGATCGATCCTGCTCCCAACATGCCCACATTCCTCGCCCAAATCAGAAACCGATAGGATACCGGCATCAACCGCCCGGTCGTCGAAGCGATCCTGACATGGCCGCCGGCCGACACGCAATTCACCCGGCGTCCTGCCTCCGCGCCAGCAACACGAGCGGGAGCGCGGCATCGACGACCTCTGCCAGCGACTGGGAAAAACCGCCATCGAGCCATCCGATCGCGATGTGGAGCAGCCCCCCCGCCACGCCGCGCTGGAGCAAGGGATTGGCGGCCAGCGGCCCGGTGCGGCGCGGATCGTGCGTCTCGAAGATGAGATCGGATAGTCGCCACAGCGACTGCTCGAACAACCTGTTCATGGCCGGACTGGTCGCCGGCATTTCGACGATGAACAGCCGGGACGACGCCGGTCTTTCGCGTATCGCCCCGTAATAGACCTGCAACTGGGCGGTCGCGCGTCTGCGTGCGTCGAACGCGCTCCCGGGATCAGCCGCGCGCACGGCTTCGATCAGCAGCGCAACGTCGCGATCGAATGCGGCTGCGAGAAGCGCCTCGCTGTTGGCGAAGCTCTCGTAGAAATAGCGTTCGGTCAGCCCGGCGGCACGACAGATCGCGCGCACCCCGGTCTCGCGAAACCCCATTTCCGCATACATGGCGAGGGCCGCATCGAGCAGCCTGCCGCGCCGTTCGACACGACGTTCGAAGGCGCTGGTGCCACGCCAAATGCCGCCGTCCGTCATGTCACGACCCATTGACAACAACCATTGTCAATGACAGCCTCCTTTGCAACGCAGAGGTTCATAGCAGAGGTGAAGCGCGCCGGGCAGGGCCAAGTTCGGCCAGTCGTCGGCACTCTGCGCTGATCGCAGCGGAGCGCGATCGGCGCGGCTGGAATACCCAAAAAGGAAGATCGGCTCAGCCGACGTCAAGGAGCTCGAAAACGAGCCGAAGTCGAACGGGAGAGGGATGATGAGGATCTGCCTATATAGCGCGGCGACCATATTGGCGGCGGTCGCGCCGACATGGACGTCGGCCGAAGCCGCCGCGATCGGCGATCTGCAGATCCCGGCGTCGACCGATCAGTCGGGGCCGACTGCGCCACGCGTCGATGCGGTTGCCGTGCCCAGGACACCGACAGGCACGTATGCGCCGCCGCCGCGAGCAGCAACAGCGGCGACCATCGCCCAGCCTGGCGAGATCGTCGTTACCGCCACCCGACGATCCAGCCGCCTGTCCGATGTCCCGATCGCGATCACGGCGGTGACACCAGTGCAATTACGCAATTCGGGCGCGACCGACATTCGGCAACTTACTCAGCTTGCGCCGTCGCTGCTGGTCTCGTCGAGTTCTTCCGAAGCCGGCGCCGCGGGCGCGCGCATCCGCGGTATCGGCACGGTCGGGGACAATCCGGGTCTGGAAAGCTCGGTCGCGGTCTTCATCGACGGCGTCTATCGCAGCCGCCCCGGCACGGCGTTGACCGAGTTGGGCGCGGTCGATCAGATCGAGGTGCTTCGCGGGCCGCAGGGCACGTTGTTCGGCCGCAACGCGTCGGCAGGCCTGATCAACATAACCACCGCGCGGCCCGACACGCGCAAGTTCGGCGGATATCTCGACGGCACCCATGGCAATTACGACTTCTATCGGATCGCAGGAGGGCTGACCGGCCCGATCGGCGACAGCGGCCTGTCGTTCCGGCTGGACGCCGTCTATCAAAAGCGTGACGGGTTCATCAAGGACGTCGTCTCCGATCGCCGCTTCAACAACCGCAATCGCTACCTGATCCGCGGCAAGCTGCTCTACGAACCATCCGACCGGCTGTCGGTGATGCTGATCGCCGACTACACGCATCAAAACGAACAATGCTGCGCGGCAACCTTCTTGCGGGCACGCGATGCGACCAAGAATGCGGACGGTTCGCTGACGTTCCAGTCGTCGGCGATCGCTTCCCTCGAACGCAGCCTGACCTCGGCCGTGCCGGGCGCCGGGCAGGGCCAGATCATCGACGACACGTTCGCGCGCCGCGCCGCGGTCACCCCGGGGCGCAGCTATTTGTCTCGGGTCAACGATTGGGGCGGATCGGCGCAGATCGATTACGATCTCGGCTCTGCGGGCAAGCTCACGTCGATCACGGCCTACCGCTACAACAAATACACGTCCAGCTACGATCCCGACTACAACAATCTCGACATTCTGGCTTTCCCCAGCGACGGCGCGCGCTTCACGCGGTTCAAGACGTTCTCGCAGGAACTCAGGCTCCAGGGATCGGCCTTTTCGGGCAAGCTCGATTGGCTGATCGGCGGATTCTACTCGCACGAGGATCTGGTCGTGACGAGCAACTTCCAATACGGCGCCGATTACGCCGCGTACGGCAACGGCTATTCCGCGTTGCTGCTGGGGCAAGCGGTCCCGATCCTTGGGCCGCTGTTCAGCGCCACCGGCTACAATAATCTCAACGGCTTCTCGTCGTTGATCGCCGGTGCGCTCGGCGGCCCCGCGGCCGCGGCGGCGGTCGGCAACGTCGTCCAGAACGCGCCGCTCATCGGGCAGGAGAACGACCGCTTCCACCAGCGCGACGACAATTACGCGATCTTCACGCACGACATCTTCCACGTGACGCCCAAATTCTCGATCACGCTCGGCGCGCGCTATACGTTGGACGATAAGCAGCTCAGCGAGACGATCGCCGGTCCGACCGGATGCAACGCGTTCCTCGGCGACATCCAACGGCTCGACGCGCTTGCCGCGACCAATTCGCCGGGTGCCGGCGCCGCCGCGGTGATCGGCCAGCAGATCCTGCTGCCGCTGGTGCCGGTCGCCTGTCTCATCAACGGAGCCGTGGGCCAATATTCGGGGGTGCGGCACGAGCGCGTGCCGACGGGCACCGCGGTCGCGACGTACAAGTTCGATAGTCGGTTCCTCGGCTACGCGAGCTACGCACGCGGCTACAAGGCGGGCGGCTTCAACCTCGATCGCGCCAACATCCTCGATCTGCGCACCGGCACCTATCAGCCGACCGACAATCTCAGCCTGCTCCAGTTCAAGCCCGAACGGGTCGACTCCTACGAGATCGGCGCCAAGCTGCACGGCCGCCGGTTCGCGATCAACGCGGCGCTGTTCTACGAGGCGTTCAAGAGCTTCCAGCTCAATACCTTCGACGGAACGCATTTCTTCGTCAGCGACATCCGCGGCTGCTCGCACAGCCTGGACGGGCTGGATCGCGACCAGATCCGCGGCAATTCGGCGTGCAGCGACTACAAACCGGGCGTCACCACCAGGGGCCTCGAGCTGGAGGCGTATCTCTATCCCGCCCGCGACGTCGTCTTCGTCACCGGCTTCACTTTGTCGGACGCGAAGTTCGCCAAGAACCTGGTCGGCACCGCGGATGCGAGCGGCAACAACTCGCTCGATCCCAGCCTGTCGCTGATCCCGGGCGGTCGCGTCTCGAACTCGTCCAAATATGTCGTCACCGGATCGGGGTCATGGACGCCGCCGATCGGCGACCTGCGGGGTCTGCTCTACGCGGACTTCCGCTACAGCTCGGCGATTAACTCCGGATCGGACAATTTTCCGGAGAAGATCCAGCCGGGCGTGATGGTCGTCAACGCGCGTATCGGTATCGGCGCCGCCAACGATCGCTGGCGGATCGAAGGCTGGGTGCAGAACGCGTTTAACGTCAACTACTACCAGGTGGCGTTCAATGCGCCGGTGCAGGGCAATCCGGCGAACGGGTCTTCCGCGCAGATCGCGCCGGGGCAGACGGCGCAGAACCTCTACGCCGCGTTTCTGGCCGAGCCGCGCACCTTCGGCCTGACGGTGCGCACCAAATTCTAGGATCGCGTCCGCGCCCATGCGATCACGACACCGAGGTGGACGATGAACGAACAGTATGATGTGATCGTCGTCGGCGCGGGACCGGCCGGCTGCGCGATCGCGGCCCGGCTGGCCGACGCCCGCCCGGCCTGGACGATCGCGCTGATCGAGACCGGGCCCGCGACGCCCGGCATGATGAGCCGCATTCCGCTCGGGCTCGCGGTGCTGGTACCGCGCCGATCTAAGTACAACTACGCCTACGAGACGGTGCCGCAGCCTGGTCTCGACGGACGACGAGGCTATCAGCCCAGAGGGCGCGGCGTCGGCGGCAGCAGCCTGATCAACGCGATGATCTACGTGCGCGGCCAGCCCGAGGATTATGACGGTTGGGCCGCCGCCGGATGCCACGGATGGAGCTGGGACGACGTGCTGCCGCTGTTCCGCCGTGCCGAAGGCAATGCACGCGGCGCCGACGTCTGGCACGGCGCCGACGGGCCGCTCGCGGTCTCGGATCTGCGCGAATTCGCCGGGATCACCGACGCCTTCATCGCGGCTGCGGTGCAGGCGGGGCATACGGCCAACTCCGATTTTAATGGCGCCGCGCAGGACGGCGTCGGCCGTTACCAGGTCTTCCAGCGTGACGGCGTCCGGATCGACGCAGGCACCGCCTATCTGGCCAAGTCGCGGCCCAACCTGACCGTCATCGCGGAGACGCAGGTCGATCGTCTGCTCGTCGAGCAGGGGGAGGTCCGCAGTGTCGCGGTGACGCATAGGCGTCGCACCCGGACGATCCGCGCGCGCAGGGAGGTTGTCGTCTCGGCGGGTGCGTTCGGCAGTCCGCAACTGCTGATGCTCTCGGGGATCGGCCCCGCGGCGCATCTGCGCGACCATGGCATCGCGGTGGCGGCCGACAGGGGCGACGTCGGCGGCAATCTGCAGGATCATCTCGATCACGTCACCTCGCTCAAGCTCAAGGCACCGGGCGCGTTCGGCATGACGGTGCCCCTCCTTGCGAACGCGATCCGCTCGCACGGCGTCTTCAAACGGGAGGGCCGTGGCATGTTGACGACCAACATCGCGGAGGCGGGCGGCTTCCTGCGTGCCGACGGGACGAGCGGCCGGCCCGACATCCAGCTGCATTTCTGCGTCGGCATCGTCGACGATCATTCGCGCAGGATGCACTTCGCGAGCGGCGTATCGCTGCACGCCTGCGTGCTGCGCCCTGCCAGTCGGGGCACGGTGCGGCTGGCGAGCGCGCAACCCGCCGACGCGCCGCTGATCGACCCGGCCTTCCTCTCGGCGCCGGAGGATCTCGATCTGCTCGTGCGCGGCGTACGACTGGTGCGGGGCATCCTGGCCGCACCCGCGATGAAGCGGCTGGAGGCGCGCGAACTCTATCCGTCGGATGGCAGCCGGGATTCGATCGTTCGTTCGATCCGCGCGACGGCGGACACGATCTACCATCCTGTCGGCACCTGCCGGATGGGTGCGGATGCCGGCTCGGTGGTCGATCCGGTGCTACGCGTCCGCGGGGTCGGTCGCCTGCGCGTCGCCGACGCATCGATCATGCCGACGCTGGTCAGCGGCAACACCCAGGCACCGACCGCGATGATCGGCGAGAAGGCTGCGGATCTCATACTCGCAGACGGATGACGACCGGTCCGAAACCCGGACCAGCACGCTAGCCAAAGCCCGCGAGCGAAGCACCCGCGCACGCACCGCAGCGCCGAAGCTAAACACGGATCGGGCGACCGCTGCTGCCCCACTTGACGACCTTCCGCTTGCCGACCTGCTTGCCCGGTAGACGCTTGCGGCGTCGATGAACGGACGACCGGAGTTGGGGATCAAGGAGCTGGGACTGAATGTCGCTTTATGGGTCATACATCTGCGGCCTGCGTCATTGCCCCTAACCGAGAACGGATCAGTAAGAGGCCGGCATTCCAGGCAGCCTCGGAATCCGTCGGCCTTCAAACGGCCAAATTGGGTTAAGGTAGGCCCTTAACCAGCAATTCTGGCCCCATAATCCAATCCCGCCAAACTCAATCCTGTAGAAGCGCTATCCCATTCGAGCCGTCGCGTGACGCGTGCGAGATCTGGTGCACTCACTACGAAACGCTCGTCGTACCGAGCGTACAGCGTATCGAAGAAGCCCGACAGATGAAGCGGACTTTCCGTCTGCGGAAAACTGTCCAGCAACCCGCTCCGTTCTCGGCCATGCATCTCGACCAGACCAAACCCGATCGCCTCATACCGACTGACATCGTTGCGAATGCCGCGGCGGCCGACGAGCTCCCGCAGCGCATTGTGGAAACGAACGATCCCCGCGACCGGGGCGCCACCTTCGGTCATCGCGATGTCGTTGGCGGCGAGGATCTTGGCGCCTTCCGACGCCGTCTCGAACGTATCGACGACTTCGGCAGCATCATTTAGCGCGGCCTTTGTTAGCCGATTGGCACGCAGCAGCACGAGATAGCCTAGCGCCAGCGCGGGGTAGGTGATGTGGAGGTTGGTGCATTCGCCAATTGTTTCCTCCATGCGGTTGGTGAGGTTGCGGAACGCGCCCGTCACGCCCTTGCATGACACTGCTAGCACCGGACCTATGCCTTCGCGCGTCACGACGACGTCAACGTTTTTGGTCTTGAGGCCGCCAAGTACGGTGCGCTCGCCACCTCGGCCGAGCGTCGGGTCATAATGAAGGAGGTGAGGTTTGCCCGAACGGCGCTCTGCTCGAAACGGTGGACGCGGTACAATATCGTCCGGGTCAAACCCTCCCTCGACGACAAGCCGACACGCGACATACCAGTGCAGCGGCTTGATATGGCTCGCGCTCTGCGTCTTGCCGGTGAATTCGGCGAACGCGGCAAGCGCTTCAGCCTGATTGGTCCACTGACAGGTCTTCGCTTCGGTATCAGTCGGCATAGTGTCTCCAGCGTTGGAGCGTGCCGATCGCATCCTCCAACTCTTCCCTATCCGCCAGCGCGAGCGCTTGGGACGAAGGAAAAAGAAGCCGGCTTGCTTCGCGTGGCTCCAATTTCAGCATGCCGCCGCCAAGCGCGTGGCCCTCAAGTTCACAGCTTAAGCGGACGAAAGCACTGGACCAGCGTGGCAGCAGCTTGGCGGCGAGCGCATGATCCCGGATGCGGACGGAATGCACACTATTAGTGCAGGTAACCCCAGCCGCGTTGCGCACTAGGTTTGCCGTCCGTCCCGACATATAGCTCATGATGAAATCGGGCACCTGAACGTCGGGTACCGCGTACCAAGGCGTGCGGTTGCGGCATTTGTAGCCAAGCCGCGCCTCGCGCCCGGCACTGCTGTCGAGATACTGCCGAACCGAGGTTGGGATGTCCTGCCCGCGCGTCAATCGCAGCAGCAAGACCTCGTCGTCGCTTCGAGTCCATTCGTCGACAGTTGCTTTCGTGATCTGCCTTGGCGGCATGGCGCGTCCGTTGCGCAGACTTGGCTGAAGCAGGTCGGCCGGAATCTTCCAGCGCCGTGCTTCGGACGGCCGCAAGTGGAAGAAATCGTTCGCGCCACTGACATAGCCGATCCCGACGCTGGCAAAGTCGCCGAGACGTCGACTGTTACGATCGACAAGGCCAGCCGCATAGACACCGCGGACGGCGCGCGGCGCGAGATACGCGCGCAAGCGCCTGTTCCAGACTGTGCGCCACTCCTCCAGATCGATCCGCTCGGTGGCCTTGGGCGGCGTCTTTCTCGGCTTGAACTGGTCGAGGACGGTAAAATCGATCGCGCTTGCTTGCCCCCCGTGACCGTCGGCGTACAGCAGCCAGCAATCCTCAGACAGTTCGGGGAAAAGCTTGTTTCGGACCGCGATGATCTGCACGGTCGCGAAGTTCCCGACGAGATAGTCGAGCAGTGGCGCGGCATATGGCGCATGTCCGATTTCGGCGGGCACGACGAACGCCATGCGGCCACCGGGTTTGAGCAGGCCGGCCGTCGCAACCAGGAAGGGCGCCCAAGATGACGCCAAACCGCTAAAATGGGCGCCGTGCTGCTCACAGAGATCGAGTGCGCGCTTGCGGGTCTCACCTTTAAACGTCTGATAGCGGATAAAGGGCGGATTACCGGCGGCGGCTTCGAAGCGCTCCGCAGTTTGCCCGGCCCAAGCGAAAAAGTCGCCCTCATGCACCAGGGCGGCAGGCGCGCGCGCAATCGCCTGGTGCGCAGAGACCGGGTTTTGTTCGATGCCTACGCTGTTGGAATGCAGCGCGATGAACTGGCCATCGCCGCATGACGGGTCGAGCAGACGATCGGAGCTGCGCCGACAGGCCCATGACACCAGCGTTGCGGCGACATCGTCCGGGGTGAAATAGGCGCCCGAGCGCTTCTGGGAGAGTTCTGGCGTTACGCTCATTGACATAGCTCACCTCCTAGAACGAATGTCGCAAACCGTTCAACCAGCAGGTTGTCGGCGGTGTGGAACATACCGGGAACGATGGACGGGCGCAATGTTTTGCGGATCACCGGGTCGGCTTATCAACGGACGCCTTGGCCTTATCGCGCCGCTGCCGTAACACGCCGCAAGCTGTGTACCTACGTCGGCTTCAGGCCCCGGCGGCGGCGGCCCGAGCAAGCATCACTGTGAAATCACCCGGCCGCATCAGAAAGGTTCTTCTCCAGCGCCATTATTCTTTCCGAACAAATTGTTTGAACGGCCCGACCCAGTTCTTCGATGCAGCCATTATACCAACCAAGCTCGTCCTCGGTCGCCATATAATGGCTTGAGAAACGAGCCTTGACATAGGCCTCCTTCAATTTCTCAAAGCGAGCGCGGTCCACATGGCTCTCGCGTGGCCATGCCCAGATCAATCGGCTGTCCAGGCGCTCGGCCTGTGAACGAAGAAATCCGATATTGTGCACATGCGGAGAGTAGGAGGTCAGCACTAGCAAGACACAGTTGTAAAGTCGTTCTGCAGCTTGGTGATAATCGAAGGCGCTGTCTTTGAGATATCCCTTGTCGCGGTAGAATTGCGCGCCTTCAAAGCGCTTAGTCGCGGCGGGAAACCATTCGTCGAAATATTCCTTCGCAAGCGCAAGTGCTTGTTCGGGCGTCTTGGGCTTGGGTTTGTGCAGCTCGGTGTCGTCGCTTTCGTACAGCGCGATCCCGTCCTTAGCGATGTCCATGAAGAAATAGCGGCCGTGGGCCAGCGCGTCGTTCACCTCCTGCAGCGTGTGGACGATGAAATTGACCGGTGCGCTAAGCTGATGGGTGATCGCGAACTCGCGGTAGAAGCGCTCGCTGGCCTTGGCCCATACGGCGACGCGGTCGGTCAGCTTCTTGTGGTTGACGATGATCAGCAGATCATAATCGCTGCGATAGCCCTTGGCGGTGTGCGGCTCGTCGACCCAACCGCCACGCGCGTACGAGCCGAACAGGATGATCTTGAGGATCCGACCCTGCTTCTTCCACTCGCCGCTGGCGGTCGAGATCGCCTCGTCGAACTCTTCGAACAGGCCGGCCACCACATGCTCGAGCTCGAGTTGCTTGCCCGGCGGAAGATGTTCAAGCGAGGTACGCATGGCCCCACTTTGCCGCTTTCGCAGCATCTGCCAAGCCCCGAATGATCGATCCCGGCGTATCGACCGCGACGAGATCTGCGGTGCCGGGTGTGTCGACGGTTGCTACACGATGGCAGCGATCGGGAGCGCGTGTCCGTGTTCGATCCTCTGCCAATTACGCGCCGTCGTCCTTGGCGCGCGACCCGATGTCCGCCGGAGTGGCGGGTCCGCTTTCGATCTTCGATCGCTATGCGATCGCTATAAATTGAGAATATCGCTGTCCGCCTGCCACTCTGGCGTCGCCATGATTCCATGGCCTCAAGGAGACCTACGATGGACCGCAACGACGACCTGCATGACGATAACCGTGCCGACCTGGGCGCTGCGAGCGTCAAGACTCGGGGACAGATCATGGGCAAAATCCCCGATGGCTTCGACCTGCGCGTCATCGCCGGCATGACCGACGAATGACGCTCCGGGCCGGCATGGATTGCCGTGCCGGCCCATCATCGCGGCAGCCGCAACGCCTTTGGTTGCCTCCCGTTGTGCCGATCTGTTCTCGCGGTCGCTGGGTCGCGAAGAAGTCTCGTCGAGCGGCACGTTTTTGGGCGAATGTCTGTCGGCGACGTGCGGACGGGCTGGCGGACGCCACCGAAGAGCCTTCGACGCCTCGCTCGAATCTTCATTCAATATGCGCGTGCTATAAACTGAGAATAGCGGCGTCTGCATGCGACTCTGATCTCGCCATGAATTCCCGTGGCAGCAAGGAGACGAACGATGAACCGCACCGAACAGCAGCTGCTCGAGGACCGCGCCGACCTCGGCGCCGCCCGCGTCGAAACCCGGGGCCAGACCAAGGGCTCGGTCCCCGATGGCTTCGACCACCGGCTCGAGGGCGGAATGACCGACGACTGAAATACCAGGCCGGCGCGGTTCGCCGCGCCGGCCGTTTCGAAGGTCCGTCCTATGGTCTCGACGATCCATCGCTGCGTGGCCGATGGCCGCTACATCTGCCTCGACGTCGAACGCGGCCGGTATTTCGAAGACCGACATGATCCCGGAGACGTCGAGGCGATTGTTCCGGCGACGAACGGATCGTGCGGACTTGCCGTCACCGACGATCTGGCGTGCGACGTGCCTGACGCGACGCTGCGCCGCCGCTGGCTGCTGCCGGCCGCGCTGTCGATCCTGTTGGCGCGCCTCGCCGTTCGAACCCTGCCGTTTCGCACGCTCATCGCGCTCGCCGGCGGTGGCGGGCGTGGTGATCCGCCATCGCGAGGACGCCTCGTCGTCCGCCATGCGTCCTGGCTCGCCGCGCGACGCTGGCTGCCGTTTCGCAAGAATTGCCTGCCCGACAGCCTGGCGCTGCTTCTCTTCCTGCGCTGGACCGGCGCGCCGGGTCGCCTGGTCATAGGCGTGACCGGCAGGCCGTTCACCGCGCATTGCTGGGTCGTGTCGAACGACGTCGTCGTGAACGAGCCGGCTGAGGATGTGCGCCGCTTCACGCCGATACTGGATAGTCTGTGTCCGCTCGTTTCCTGATCGTGTTTCGGCATGGCGCCGACAGCGATCCGGTGTTCGATCGCGCGCGGCGCCTGCCGGGTCTCGAGGTCGTGTGTGACTCGCCGGGGACGCTTGTCATAGTGCGGTCCGATGTCGCTTATCAGGCGCTGCCCGATCGGCGCGGCGTCATTCTGGGGTGCATGAGGCGGACGGGGCAGGCGAACCCGGGCGGGCTTGACGAGCTTGGTGCCAATCTCGGTCGCGCGGTACTGGGATCGGGCGGGTCGGTCCTCTTCGATCATGTCTGGGGCGAATATCTCGCCGTCGTCGTTGAACGGGACCGAAGCGCGCTCGCCATCACGCGTGATCCGTCCGGCGCGATCCCCTGTTACGCCTATCGTCACGATGGTCACCTGCTGCTGTCGGACGATCTCAGCGCTCTCGACGCGCTCGGCACCCGGTCGGCCGGGATCGACGACGACACGCTCTGCGGCATGCTCGTCTATCGCGACCTGCGGTCGCGCCGGACATGCCTGGCCGGGGTCGAGGAGATTCGGCCCGGAGAAGTCGCGCTGGCAGCACCATCTGGCATCACCACGCTCCATCTCTGGACGCCGGCAAAGCTTCTGCGCGCGCGGCCCGCTTATCCGACATGGGCGGACGCGGTCGACGGTGTCGGCACCGCCATCCGCCTCGCGATCGACGCGCAGCGGAGCGGTGTCGCACGACCTGTCGTGACGGTCTCGGGCGGTCTCGACTCGTCGATCGTCGCGGCCTGTCTCGCGGCCCGACAGCAGACGATCGGCTTCACCACGCTCTATCCGGGGCCGCATGGCGACGAGCGGCGCTATGTCGAGCCGCTCGCGCGGCATCTGGGTCTGCGCCTTCACGCTGCCGAACCTTCCGTCGACTCGATCGATCTCGCCTCCAGCCGGGCCGCCGACCTCCCGCGGCCCTGCGCGCGAAGCCTGCTCGGGGCAGAGGAGACGCTCCTCGCACGGCTCCATGCAGAGACGCCGTTCGACGCCGTGTTCACCGGCAATGGCGGCGACGGCGTGCTCGGCTATCTCTTCTCCGCCCTGCCGCTGCTCGACCGGCTCGCACGCCCGGGCGGCTGGCGCGACATCGCCCGGATCGCCGACGAAATCGCGCTGATGCACGGCGTCACGGTCTGGGAGGTGCTCGCCCGCGCCCGCCAAGCCCGACAACACCCCGCGCCGGCCTGGCCCTGCGACCGGCGCTTCATCCGCGATGCGGATGATTTGGCGCCGCCCGACCATCCCTGGCTCGACGAGCTGGACGACGTCGCGCCGGGCAAGCGATCGCAAATCCGGTCGCTCGTCAGCATGCACAATCATTTCGAGGGCTCGCCGCTCGCTCGGCGCCTGCCGGTGTTGTCGCCGCTCGCATCGCAGCCCGTCGTCGAGACCTGCCTCGCAGTGCCGAGCTGGTTCAATGTCGCCGGTGGTCGCAATCGGGCCGTGGCGCGCGCCGCCTTTGCCGACATGCTCCCGCCCGAGGTCGCCCGGCGCGTCACCAAGGGCGGTCCCGAGGGACTGGGCCTCGCATATTATGATCGGCATCGCCCCGATCTGCGCAGCATGCTGCTCGACGGCGCGCTTCGCCAGCGCGGGATGCTTGACGCGCCGAGCGTTGAGTATGCCTTGAAGGATGACCGAACCCGTGCCGACGGGCTTTGGTTTCGAATTACTGTGCTCGCCGATGCCGAGGCCTGGGTCAGGGCACGCCTGTCGGGTGCGGGAGCGCGGCCCACCGCCTGAGATCGGCCGCGTCGCAGACGTCCGCGCTCGGCGTGGACAGCCAATATTCGAACCAGCAGACGTTGCGGCGATAGATGGCCAGCCGATGCGCCGGCTGCCATTTCACGTGCGTTTCGTCCGGGAAGACGAGCATGTCGACAGGGTGGCCCGCCGATCGAAGCGCATCGAGCGGGGCGAGTGCTTCGCGGAACTCGGTACTGGCAAGCTGCAGCAGCAACGGCGGGATGCGCGTGCTGTCTTCGGCCATCGAGTAGGCCTTCCAGAAGCCGCCGGAATCGGATCCGCGGCGGGGATAGCCGTAGGAGGCGATTTCGTCTGCGTAGACCGGGCCGATGTCGCTGAAGTCCTCAGGCGACGCACAGCAGCCGCTCAGGCTGGCCGCCTTGAAAAGATGCGAATGCATAAGCGCCCACACCGCCGTCGTCGCGCCTTCGCTGAGCCCGGTGATCCCGACGCGGTTGGGATCGACGGCGCCGCTATCGACCGCGAGACGGACTCCCGCTTCGAGCGACGATTGCACGTTGCGGCGGTCCGCCCAACCCTTGAAGTTGATACGCTCCCATTCCGCTCCGTCATGCGGGCGATTGTCTTCGGCGACGTCGGGCGGGCGTTCGAAGCTGAGCACCGCGAAGCCGTGCGCGGCGAACAATTGGATCGGATATTCGTCGCCTGTCCCGCCGCGTAGGAAACCGCGCGTCGAATATTGGACGACGATCAGGGGATGGCGCTCGCCCGGCCGACGACCGGGCGGGAGCACCAGATCGCCGAAGCTGGAGCGTCCGAAGCCGTTGCGCCAAATCAGTCGCGTGGCTGGCCCGAGTGAAAATTTCTGAAACGCCGGGTTCGGATCGTAGATTGTGGCGGTCTCACCGTTTTTTCCGTCGATCCGGTCGAGGCGGCGAGGGAAGAGCGATCCTTCACGCGCGCAGATCATATCGTGGTCCCGCACGACCGCGCATCCCTGGAGCAGATCCGGCGTCGAAAGAATCACGCGCGGGTGCCGACCGATTGTCCAACGTACCAGCGTCAGCCGATCGCCCGTCTCGACGCCGTCCTGACGGAGCGCGAGCAATGTCCGGCCTTGCTCTGTCCACCAGAGGCCGACGGTTCGTCCGGCGAGCATGGCCGGTATCGGCCAGTCCCGACCTGCTGCGCGCACGTGCAGCCGCGCGACCGCAACGAGCGAGGCGGCATCGCTCGCGGCGGTCCATGCCACGCTGCCTTCCGGTGCTGCCGCGCCGATGATCGCACCCGGCGGCAGGCCGGGCGCCGGGTCGAGACGAGCCCGTTCGGACGGCGTAGCTGCACGGACTGTGTCGGAAGCGAGGTCGACGGTCTCGACCGAAAGCGGGAAGGGCGCGGTCGGCCAAGGATGGTCTGCCGCGACCGGCCAGAAGCGCGCATCGTAGGACCAGCCGCCTAGACCCTCGGCTGCGATGCGCGTCCAGGCCTCTCGGATCGCGGGCTGCGTCGCAAAGACGATCGCGCGACCGTCGCTCGACCAGGCGAGCGATTGCACATCGTCCCCGCCACGCGTGATCTGTCTTGCGTCGCGCCCGTCATGGCCGACGGTCCATATGTCGGTGCGGCCACCGAAGCGTCGCAGCCAAGCGATACGCGTGCCGTCCGGCGACCAGGCAGGCGCTGTCGTACGCGGCGAACCGCGCGGAAAGTCTCCCATCTGGCGGTTGGCGGCATTGTCGCGGATCAGATCGCCGCCGCTTGCCAACAAGGTCGGCGCGGTTCCGTCCGTCTGGACCAGCATCAGGCTCAGGCGGTAGCGGTTGCTGGCCGGGTCCGCCTGCCGCAGCTCGAGCGCCACGGATCGCCCGTCAGGCGACAGGGCGAAAGGGGGCGGCACGTCGGCGGGACCGGCGAGCGGACCGAAGTCGCGAAGTCCGACCAAATCGTCGCCGCCGACCCGCCGACGCGGTCCGCCCTCGCTCATCTTTGTCCGTTTTGGGGCGGCGGGGCGATTCACGAGAGGAGACGCTCCGTTCACTGCGGCGATTGCGAGGCTGACGCCGATCGCCAGCGCCGCCGGGGATCCGACCCTCACCAGCGTACCGTCAGCTGCGCGCTGACCACGCGGCCGAGCGCGCTGGCATTCTCAGGGTCATAGCCGAAGGTGATGATGCCCTGTTCGTTGTCGACATAAGGCGGCGGCCGATCGAACAGGTTGATCGCATTGAGCGCGAGCCGCATGCCCGGCCCGGAGGATTTTGCGCCTGCGATGTTCCAGCTGAGCTGGCCATCGATCGTCGTCCAGGACGCGACATGCTCGACAGGGTCGGTCAGCGTGTTGCGATAGCCGTTGGTGTAGTTCACGAACAGGTTCGCGCCGAACGGCCCTTGGTCCCAGCTTAGGTGCCCGCGTAGCCGCAGATCGACCGGATTGCCGATGGTGCCGAGGATGTTCGTCGGTGTCGCCGTCTTGGTGATCGACTGTTTCAGCCAGAACAGCCAAGTCCCGTCGACGCCGGCATCGACCGACCCGCCCGCGGCCCGAAAACGATAGTCCAGCTGGAAGTCGAGCCCGGATTCGCGGCTGACCGCGAGATTCTGGTTGCGGAGATCGACGATCGCCTGGACGTCGCTCGGCGCGAACCCCGCCTCGTTCGAAAAGGATGGACTGGCGAAATAGCCCGCAACGTCCACCGCCGTCGGATTGTCGTCGATCAGGGACTGGTAGGTGGCGCGATTGCGCAGCACCGCCACGCCGATCGAGGAAGGGCTTTGGAGCCGGTCGCGGTACCGGACGGCAAACCAGTTGAGCGAGGCGGTCAAGCCAGGCGCGAAGGGCGGCGCGAGATCGACCCCGGCTGTCATCGTGCGTGCGCGCTCGGGCCCGATACCCGGCTTGTTACCGACGAGGATCAGCGCGTTGGTCGTGCCTGTTGGCGACTTGGGGTCCGGCAAGGGGATGGTGAAGTAGGATTGGAAGATCGCTTGTTGCTCAAGGTCGGTGAAATTCGGCGCGCGAAACGACGTCCCGATCGTTCCCCTGAACGTCATCCCGCGAACCGGTTCCCAGCTAATCCCCGCCTTGGGATTGGTCGTCGTTCCGAAATCATCATAATTCTCGACCCGGACCGATCCGGTAATGTCCAGCCGCCGGAAGCCGGCGATGTGCTGGTCTGGCGAGAAGAGTGGCGCGTCTAGCTCGGCGAAACCCGCCGCGATCCGGCGATCCTCAATGACGGTCGTGGCGGGGATTGGCAGGTCGGAGAAGATGTTGTCGCTGCCCCGCGAGGCGAAGCGTTCGCGACGATATTCCCCGCCGATCGCGACCTTGACCGGGCCGGCGGGCAGGTCGAACAGCGGCCCGTCGGCCTTGCCCGCGACTGCCCACATCGTCGAGACACCCCGCGTATATTCATATCCTTTGAGCCGCTCGATCGTCGCGGGGTCGGTGTTGGAGCCGTCCCCGAACGGATTGAAGGCGGTCGCTGGGTCCGGGTCGTCGAGCGCGGCAAACAGCAGGCTGTAGTCGACCGCACTCTCGTCGCGGTATATTTCGAGCTGGCGCCCCCAGTTCGCATGCGTGTCGAACTGCCACCGACCGACATCGATCGAAGCGCCGCCGACAAGGCTGGCGGCCTCTGCCGTGCCGTGATCATGCTCCTGCCCGAAATCGCGGCTCAGCCGGTAATCGACCGTAATGGGCTGTCCGGTGCCGTCCGGATCGACATAATAGGCCGCGCCCGGATCGACCGGCAGCGACTGGGCGAAGCCTTGGAAGACCCGCTTGTCGAAGACCCTGTGCGTGTAGAGCCCGCTGCCATAGACGGTAATGGCGCCGACGCGCTGCTCGACCGTGGCATAGACCGACTCGCTTCGCTGTTTCGGAAGGATATCGGTGCCCGCGAGATCGTCGGACCGGTTTGCGGTTCCGCCAATCAGGTCGCCGGCCGAGAGATGCGTGCCATTCTGCCCAGCGGGAATCGCATAGGTCTGCCCGTCCGCACCTATGATCGTGCCGGGATTGCCGAAATCCGACCGGCGATCAGGTCCGCCGTAGCGTGCCAAGTCCTCGGTGTAGAATGGCCTGTCCGATGCCGACAGCCGCCCGCGCCGGTCATATTGGAAGGCAAGCATCGCATGGCCGCCGGTCCAGCGCGTCCCGGCCAGCTGGCTGACCTGAAATTCATTCGCCGTCCCGTCGGCACTTCCGCGCGTGACGCTCGTCTCGAATCCCTTGAAGCTCTTGCGTGGTATGATGTTGACGACGCCCGCGACCGCATCACTCCCATAGAGCGAAGACGCGCCATCGGTCAGCACCTCGATCCGCTCGATCGCGCTCGCCGGGATCATCGACAGATCGCCGAAGACGCCGCCGATTCCGCCGAGCGCCAGTCGATTTCCATCGAGCAGGACCAGGGTCGAGGAGGGGCCGAGGCCGCGTAGGTTGACGCTGGATCCGAACGCCGTGTTCAGGTTCGCACTGTTCGTGCCCACCGCGCCTGCAGTGCCCTCGTTCGGTCCGCCGCCGAAATTCTGCGGCAGGGATTGAAGGATTTGTTGCGTCGTCGTGAACCCGCTGCGCTCGATCGCGGCCCGATCGATGGTCAGCAGCTTGCTGCCGACAGGACCGGCGCCTCTGATCTGCGTGCCGGTGACCACGATCTCTGCCGATGTCGGCTCGTCGGCTGGCGACGGCGCTATGCTCGACATTTTGGCCGGACCCGCCGGAACGATGAGGATCACGCCGCCACGGGAGGTCGCTATGAGATTGGTTCCTGCCAGCAGCGTGTCTACCGCAGCCCGCGTGCCGTACCGTCCCGCCAAGGGCGCTGACCGCAAGCCCACGACGGCAGCGGCGGAGAACATGATCTGAACGCCCGAAATTCTCGCGACCGCGCGCAGCGCTCCGGCAAGGTCCTGAGCTGGCAGATTATAGGCGATACCGGCATCCGCCTCGGCGGCCTCTGCCGGCGTGAACGACGTCGGAGCCACGAGCGACGCGGCAAATCCTGCGAGTAGAACCCCACGATATTTTGTCATTTTCCCTCCCCAGGGTCGTGCAGAACCGCACGCACCTCGGGATCGACGCGAAATCTGCGCGGACCCCAGGAGGCAGGGAAAAAAAATTACCGAGTGGGTTGGGGGAGTGCTGGCCTCAGCCGGATCAGCTGCGGATCGCTCCGGTCGACCCTCAGCGCGAAGATGGTCGCGAGATCGTCCGCGAGCAGGCCAGCATCGTTGATCCGGAACGAACCAGAGACCTGAAGCGCAGCAATGCGGGAATCTTCCGCGACGATGCGTTGTCGGGTGTAGCGATTTGCGTCCGCAATGACCTGACCAAGTGACACCCGGTCATAATGGTAGAGCGCCTGCGGCCAGTCGCTGTCCTCCCCTTCGTTCGCGCGCCGCGGCATGGCCATCACCGCGTCGGCAAAATCCACCCGGTCGCCTGGACGCAGGCGGGCGTAGCTGCCGGAGCCAACGCTTTTGGCGGCACGGACATCGACGGCGCCGCGATATAACCGCACGACGACGTCGCCGCGGGCGGCGAAGCCGACATCGAACAGCGTGCCGCGTGCGGTCACGCTTCCGCCGCCGGCCTCGACGACGAAGGGACGGTGCGGATCATGGCTTACATCGAATCGGGCCCGCCCGGCCCGCAGGATCAGAGTGCGCTGCGCGCCGGTCATCGCGATCGCAAGCACGGTGCCGGCATCTAGCGTGACTTTGGTGCCATCTCGCAAACGGAAGCCTCGAACTTCGCCTTTGGTCGTTGCCAGGATAGGACCGTAGCGGAAGCTGTCCCGATTATACCTCCCGTCGGGTGAGGCGGCCGGATTGCGAAGACCCGACAGGTCGAGCGCCAGGATCAGCGAGGCCGCGAGCGCCGCAATCGCCAGGCTGCCTGCCAGCCAGCGTCCATGCGGAGGTGCGACCCGTCGCGGCGACGGCGCCGCCTGCAGGACCGCCCCGAGATCGTAGACCCGGGCTATCCGCTCATAGGCGCTTTGGTGCTTCGGGTCGGTCTGTCTCCACGCATCGAAAGCCGGCCTGTCACGATCGCCATCCGGGCCGCGCATGTGCACGAACCAATATGCCGCGCGCTCGGCGACGGTCGACCCGTCGATGCCGCCCTGGTCGAGTTTCTGTTTCATTCGATCTCGAGTGCAGATGCGAGATGGAGCAGCGCTCGGGTCATGTGATATTCGACGGTGCCGATGCTGATACCGAGCCGAACGCCGATTTCGCGGTACGTATAGCCGTCTCGCCGTTGCAGAAGAAAGACTTCGCGGGTCCTCGCCGATAATCCGGCCAAAGCGCGCAGATAGGCTGCATAGGTCTCTTCATATTCGATGGCCTCCGATTGGCGCGGTGGTGTCGGGACCGCGTCTGCGTGCGCCAGTTCGACATGGACAGGAGACGACGGTACGGCGTTGCGGCGGCTTCGGTCGAAAAGCAGATTTCGCGCGACGCGCTGAATATAGGCGGCGGGATTGCGCAGGCGCGTGCCCGTCTCGATGCCAGCCACGCGGACGAAAACCTCGTGGGTGAGATCTCTGGCTTCATCGGCGTCGATCGATCGTCGTTCGAAGAACCGGACGATCCTTGGTGCCTCGGCGCGGAACAGGCGATCGAGCCGGTCCCCATCGAGGCGGCGCGCGCCTTCCTCTGCCGCCGCCGCCGCGCGCCCGATCATGATGTGGCGTCCAAGCGAAACGCATGTCCGCGGACATGCCCGGCTTGGCATTGAGAATCGGCCATCGGAGGCTGCGCTCGTGGATCGGCCGGACGGGCCACCGCGAGGGCGGCGTCGGCGCGATAGTCAGCAAGCCAGCGTTCGAGTGCCCGCGTGCGAGCACCCTGTCGATCCGTCCTGGCCACCCGGCCGGAAGGGACGGGTGTGCATGAAGCGGTCGCCGCTGAGGCACCGCGATGTCAATCATGTCATCGACGAGCCGACGACGCAATCCAGGCGTCCGCCCGAGGCCTTTTTTACCGTCGAGCGAGGCTCGCAAGAGCCGTTCGCCTTTCTTTCGGCTGCCACGAGCGCCGGGATCAGGGCCGGCGCGGTCGACGATGGATCTGCTGGACGATCCGTCCGGCCATGCGAAAGCGTCGGCGGTGGTAGCGGGCAAGCGCCATCCGCAGGTCGGCAATGCGCTGGTCTGCGACAAGCGCCCGCAGCGTCGCGAGGTCGATGGCGACATCGTTGAGCACGTCGACCTCGACCAGGCGCGGGAGGTGCAAGCGCGCACCGAGACGCGCGACCGCGATGACGTGCTCGCTATTTCCGTTGCGCGCAGCGATCGCCGAAAAAAGCGCCGCGACCGCATCCGCGGCGTCCTCGTCGTTTTGCGACGGGTTTGATGAGATTATCCCGTCGCCCGATCTTCGCACGGCGAGCTGCATCAGTTCGTGATGCCAACGGTAGAGATCCACGAGATCGGGCTCGGTGATGACGGGCATCGCGAAACCTTCGCTTGCGCCCGCTACCAAGAGGCCTTCGCCGACCAGATGATGGAGCGACTCTCTGATCGGGGACGCGCTTGCGTCGAGCCGCTCGCTGGCGACGGCGACATCTATGCGCTCGCCCGGATGCCATGCGCCGGTCATGACGAGGCGCTTCAGGGCGGCATAGGTCCGGTCGAACTGCGGAGCCGGATTCATGGATTCTCTCCTTGGACGTCGACGCTTTCGGCCGCCTGGCGAGCGACATAGTCCGCGACCGCGCGCTCTTGATCCGGTCGCAGCGCGTCGATCGCACCGATCCGCTCGGGCAGTCCGTTGCCGAGCAGCACCGAGGGGCAGAGCCCTTCGATATTGCCGAGATTGGGCCGGTGCTGGCGGTAGCCGATCAAGCCGGCGAGCTCGGGCGGAAAGTATTTCGCGATGTCAGGCGGATAGGCGAGCCACTGATTCTCGTAGGGCTTGAGCCAGCCGAGGCAGTAGCTGACGATGATGCCTTGGCGCGGCAGCGCGGTCACATTGCCGCCGCCGCCGTGCAGCGTCGAGCCAAGGAACAGGATCGCCGAGCCGGGCTTGGCTTCGATCGCGATCGAAGCTCCCGGATCCCGATCGCCAAGTGCGGCCGACCCGTGCGTACCCGGGTATATCAATGTGGCGCCATTCGCCGCCATGAACGGGGTCAGTGGCCACATGACATTGACCAGATATTCGACCTCGCCCTTGGCACCCTGCCACATGTCCTGATCGCGGTGCGGCAGTTGCGCGGGCGCGCCGGGGTGGATTTCCACCGCCTGGGTCAGGTTGAGTTGGATCGTGTCGCACCAGGGCCGCAACGCCGCCTCGACGATGGCGATGACGTCGGGCTGGAGCACGAGAGCTGCGGCGTGTACCGACCGGCTCAACAACCGACCGAACCGCTTGGTGCGCTCGCCATAGAAGCCCCCGGTACTGAACAGCGTGCGCTCGAACGCGGGCGTGAGATCGGCGCGCAATGCCTCGATATGCGCGGCTGGGATCGCCTCCTCGAGCAGCATCCAACCATCGCGCTCCAGCGTGGGCGGTATCGTCAATGGGGCATCCATCGCCATGTTGGGCGCGGCGGTCATGCTGCCGCCGCCGCACTCCGTCGGGCCTCCTGGGCTTCGCCGCTATGGTAGATGCCGGTCGATGCGAGACCGGCCAAGGTCTGGTCGTCGATGTCGATACACAGCGCGGTCAGCCTATGCCGTCCGTGCATGCGAGGTGCACCAAGCGCTCGACATCGCCAGCCGAAGGCGCTGACCTGGTTGAACCAAGGCACATCGGCGACGCCGGTATAGCAGCGGATCCCGTTGGCGAGTGCTGAGAGGGCGAGTCCCACGACAAGCTGGTCTCGCGCTCGTCGCCGCTCGGCCGTCGACTGGCGGCGGTCGAGGCAGAAGCGTGTCACTTCGAACACGTCCGTACCATGTGGCACGGCGTCCTCGCACAGGTCCGGGTAGAGGGTATCGAGAATGTGCGGCCGGTCGGTCCGCAACAGTCGCGCCGAGGCGCGGTGACGCCCGTCGTCGTCGAGCAGAATCAGGTAGCGCGCATGCGGATCGTCGAACTGGTCGAGCTCGTACTCGCCGGCGATCACGGGGACGTCCCAACCCAGCAGGTCGACGAACACCTCCCTCCGCGCGACAAACATCGCTTCCAGGGCGTCCATCTCTCCAATTTGTCCGCCGGCCCATTCGATCACCCGCATTTGACTGCTCCCGTTGCATGAGGTGCAGACTGTGATCCCGAAGCCTCGGTGACCGGTATCCCGTAGACACAGGGGCTGTTCGTCGGCCGGTCGCTAATTATATCTGATCGATCCGGCCCGGCGTCGCGTAGACCGTGAGCGGTGCGGGCCTCCGGATGCCGTTACGGGCGATTAGATTCGAGACGAGAGTCGACCATGATCGGCCGCTCAAGGCATCGTCCGAGCATGTCTTGCGTCTGCCGTGACCTGACGGAATGCGAACGGCGCGCGCTGTCGGCAACCTGCCGGATTCGGGCCGGATTGCAGTGGTTCCGCCCGCATATGGTCGGAACCCCAGGGCGACGACCTCCGGCGCCTCCGCGGCTGCGACCCGGCCAGCTGGAGCAACTAAGCCCATCATGATGGCAGACGACGACCTGCTACATATCTTCAGTAAATCGTCGCCTTGACCCGTGCCTAGCGCCGTCTCGCATAGTCGGCGGCGCTTGTCCGAGCCGATCGCGAAGGCGAGGCCGTATTTCTTCGACAACGGCGAACGTCGCCCCGACCCTGTATCTACGGTGGAAGGCAAAGCGATCGAAACATGCATGATCAGGCTCCGGTTCGCCGGAGTTGGACATGATCAACCTATCTCGAAACCGGCATGGTACGGCCATCCAACACCAGTGCGACCGACCATTTCGTCTGTCGCCGCGCATCTTGCGTTGCGGGTCGGATATCATCGCATGATCGCCGACCGCCGCACGGAGGGGCACCCGGAACGCACATCGACGGTAAGTGAGTATCGCTGGCTCGGCGAGTTAGATCGGTCGGGGTGGGCCTGGGAGTGGCTTCGCCGCGATCCCGACTACGCGGCGACATCGGCCGGCGTCGCGAGCGGCTACCCATTAGCGTCCGGGGTGGGGGAGGCCGCCCTCAAGACGTGGGGGCTTCACTTTTGCGGAAGATCGTCGGTATCCGGCCCGACTTGCGCGCATCGTGTTCGATCCGGCGGTCGATCCATCCGTCCTCGTCGTGCGGGCCTCGCGCGCGTCCGCCGGCGACGCCGACTTCGATCTGTCGCGCTTTTCCGCAGACGCCATTACGGTTTTGTCGCAGTCGAGGTTCGAGCGGCTTCTGATTTCGGATGGACTTGATCGCCTCTCATTCGAGGTTCGCGACGGGACTTTGCTTGACGGTCCCGTGTGCCTCGATCTGGTCGTTCCGAGGTTGAGGCACACGTCGGTCGCCATCGCATCGCTCCGACATTTACTCGCTAGCGCGCGTTCAGGAGCGGTCGTTCACAGACCGCTGCTTATGGGCGAGCGTCGACGTCGATGGTGTTCGGCCGCCATGGCCTGGGACGCCCACGCGCACGGTGCCAGCCAGCGCGACGTCGGCATTCTGTTGTTCGGGGCCGAACGCGTCGAAAGCGACTGGAATCAGCTGTCCGACTCGCTGCGCTCACAGGTGCGTCGCTTGCTTCAACACGCCGGCCGGATGGTACGGGGTGGCTGGCGAGCCATGCTGACAGCGGATCCGTCGAGCCGCCCGGCCTAGAACCCGTATTTGTGCATACAAGTGTGCTGCCGATGTCTTGGCAAACGTCTTTGGGAAGTCGGCGTTCGCCTCGATCGCGACATATTTGATCCTTCGCTGTCTTCCTCATTCATGTCCTTGATCGGCCGGGAGGCCTCCGTGGGTCGCGCGCTTGCTTAATGCCGGCTGTCGAGCCGGTTCAGCCGAGATCGCTGGTACGCGCGCTATGCGGAGAGATGGGCTGGCTAATCGTCTGGATAGCGACACTGTGGCGGCGCGTGGGGATCGTGGCGTCTGCTGGAGCGTCGGCGGCGGTCGGGCGCGTGCACGGCGGCGCAAGCGCGAAGGCAACGGCCCGCCGGGTCCGGCCAAATCGTCGGCATCGGCCGCGTCGTGTCGCACATCGGCAAACCTCCAGAGGCCGTCGACCGCGATAGTGGTGGAGACAGGCAAATGACGGCCTTGCTCGACGTTCCCCTTCCGTTCTAGAAACGTCGCTCGCCGATGCTAGGCGATTCGATATCAATGGGAGCGCCAGCATGCACGATCTGCGGCATGACTTGCGGCTGCGCACGGCCGCGAGCGTGATTTATGATGCGGTCTATCCGAGCGAGGAATGGGCACCGGTCGGTTTCGAGGAAGCCGAGCGTCGCGAGACCATCCACTATCGGCAGGCGGTCGCCGCAGCGCTGCTGGTACGCCCGGTGCTGAGCGATCGTGCCGAGCAGCTCCGTCTGATCTGATGGCCTACCGGAAGGGCGAGCAGCCTGTGCCCTATCCGCTCGACCGCTGGACGCCGGATCACGCACTGGCCCAGACGATCGCGTCCGACACGAGATGGTTCGAAACCTGGGTGGGTCAGAAGGCGACCACTATGCCCGGGTGGAAATGCTGACCGGTATTCCGAAGCGACGACTGCAGACGCTTTCCGAGGGCGGGCCGGTCTCGCGAGCCGGGGCCGATGGGTTGGCGCGCGCGCATGGGGCGCGAGTGCGAACGACCTGATCGCGTCGATGCCAGACCCTTTGATCGTGGTCGATTGAGATAACGAAAGGAAAGGCACGTTGACGCAAATTACCAGACGATCGGCCAACGACAACGTCAGCGCCTACATGCTGGCGAACTTCCACCACATGTTCGCATTCGAGGACTGGTGGCGGGCAAGCAGGGACAGCCTCGACTGGAAGCCGGTCGAACCGGCGCTTAAACTCCAGTCGACCATGGCCGCGCTCGCGGCCGGCGTGCTGCTCCGGGACGGTGACATCTGGATGCTCGGCTGCTGGGACCGCGGCGGATGGGCTCGTCTGACAGAGGGCGCGTCATGGCCGATCGGGAACTGGCACCCGACTCAGTGGGCCGAGCCTGATCCGGTGACGCTGATGATGCTGATGGCGGAATAAGCGGTGGGTTACGCTGGGTTCGGTTCGTTTAAGTCCGACAGTCAACTTCGCGCCACCTGCTGAAGACATGCTGTTCCAGTCGCGGCCCTCGCTTGCGCGATGCCCATCGAAGGCGATTGGTTCGTCCGGGTCACCACCGCCCGTCTTCCGCCATTGCCTCGTCAATCCTTGGTTGTCCCGGTATGCGTCACGCCAGCGACAGCGAGGCTCTGCTTGCCCGCGCCGACCTGTCGGCATTCTGGACGCGTGTCGCCAGCCTATTGTCGCCGCCACGCCGTTGATCGTGACGTCAGGGCTGTCCGCCTCTCGACGTGCTGGCAACGATCCGCGCCCTGAGATTGCGAAGCACCTTAATCTCGCTGTGATCGATGGACATGCCGAGTTGATAGTCGACAAATGCCAGATCGACCAAGGTCGGTCGGTCCGCACCTAGGCGCTCGAGCATGCCGACGGGTTCCTTCATTCGCGGCCTTTCGTAAACGCGCCGTCGATCGTGCGAGCAGCCGCGCCGATTGCCAATCGAAAAGTCGCGTGCATCACGGCTTGGCGAAGATGCGTTAATTCCGCCGAGTCGGCGATGACGCGTCTGGGCCGATGACTAGGCGTAGCTCGATTAGATAAATGCGCGGGCGAGACGTCGGCGCCTCGCGCGCGATCGCGCGATCATGCTCTATGGCTCATGCGGTTCGCCACCGCGCCCGTCCATCGGCGGTCGCGGCCCGCCGGTGACGATCATTGGCGCAAGGATGCGGTCGCCGCGCGGTCGCGCGGCGGCATCCGTTCGTGGCCGATCCCGGGCGCGGGATGGGCGGCGCTCCCTCCTGGTCCCGCGCGGGGTCCGCGCAACCCGGCGGCGCCGGGTCCTCCATTGCATTGCGGCCCTGCGGGTGCGCGCACCCCTCATGACGCGGGCCCTTCGCTCGCTTCTCGCCGCCCACCCCGCTTCCGGGGTCGGTTTGCGGTGAGGAGAAGAAGGAGCAAGCCATGTCTGCATCCGTCCGGCGCCGCGCCCGCAAGGACGCCCCCGCGCGATCCCCCGCGACGCCCCGCGATGACCTCTATGCCCAGGTTACCGCGCGCATCGTCGATGAGATGGAGGCCGGGCGCTTCCCTTGGGTTCAGCCATGGGGCGGCGTCGTCGCAAGCGCCGGCCTGCCGCGCAACGCGCTGTCGGGACGCGCCTATTCGGGCATCAATATCCTGCTGCTGTGGGGCGCCGTCATCGAGCGCGGCTATCCCGGCCAGGGCTGGCTGACCTTCCGTCAGGCGATCGAGGCAGGGGGCGCGGTCCGCAAGGGCGAGCGCGGCGTCGCCATCGTCTATGCCGATCGCTTCACGCCCGAGGCGGAAAAGGCGAGGGCGCAGGAGAGCGGCGAAGAGGCGCGGGCCATTCCCTTCCTCAAGCGGTTCACCGTGTTCAACGTCGCGCAGTGCGACGGATTGCCCGCGCGGGCGACCGCCGTGGCGCCCACGCTGCTCGAGCGCGAGACCGTGCCGATCGCCGAGGCGCTGATCGCGTCCACGGCGGCGGATATCCGGATCGGCGGCGACCGCGCTTTCTATTCGCCCGCAGGCGACTTCGTGCAGGTGCCGCCGCAACCGGCATTCCACGATCAGATCAATTATTACCGCACCGCGCTCCACGAGCTGACCCACTGGACGGGCCATGCCTCGCGGCTCGCCCGCGACCAGTCGGGCGGCTTCGGATCGTCCGCCTATGCGCGTGAGGAACTGTGCGCAGAACTGGGCAGCGCCTTCCTGTGCGCGGCGCTCGGCATCGTGCCGACCGTCCGCCACGCCGATTATCTCGCGTCCTGGCTCGAGGTCCTGCGCGCCGACGACCGCGCGATCTTCCGCGCCGCCTCTCTTGCCAGCAAGGCGGCCGACTTTCTGCTGCGGTTCACCGACGGCGAGGCCGCCGCCTGCGTGATGCGGATCGCCGCATGACCGCGACGCTGCCGCTGGTGGACGAGCCGACCCCGATCGGGCGCCAGACCTTGGTGCCGGGTGTCGCACCGATCCTGCCGTCCGCCCGGCTGGCGCTGCGCGCTGCCGCACCCCTGCGCTCCCCCAAGCCGCAGCGACCAGCCGACCATGGCCTGTTCGACCTCGCCGCCCGCGACCAGCTCGACCTCTTCGCCCCCAGGGAGCCCCGGTCATGATCCTGATCACGCCCGAGCAGCGCGCTGCGCTGTCCGCCTTCGCCCTAACCCCCGACGCCGACCCATGTCCGGTGGTCAAATTGTTCAATCCCGCCGGACCCCAGACGTGGCTCGCGACCGAACTCGATGCCGATGGCGACACGCTGTTCGGTCTTGCCGACCTCGGCTTCGGCTGCCCCGAGCTCGGGTCCTTCTCGCTTGGCGAGATCGAAGCTCTCCGCCTGCCGTTCGGGCTGCGTATCGAACGCGACCGCGCGTTCGCGACCCCGTTCCCGCTCTCCGTCTGGGCAGACGCCGCGCGCCTGACCGGTTCGATCATCGCCGCCGAGGCGGCGCTGTTCGCTCGATCGCGCGGCGCCCCCGACGATCCCGAGCTTCCGCCCCGATCCTGACGGCGGACGACGCGCGGCGCGTTCCGCCGCATCCGAACCGGCGGCGCCTGCTCACTTTCAGCGGGGCCGGCGCTCCAAGGAGTCCTGCCATGAAACTCGATTTCCTGCCGCTCGACACGATCAACCCGAGCAGATTCAACATGCGTTTCGGCCGCAAGGCGCCCGACGTCGCCGACATGCTGCCCTCGATCCGCCAGCGCGGCGTGCTGGTGCCCGTGCTGGTCCGGCCGGACCCGAGCGGCGCGGCGTTCGAACTGGTCGCGGGGCTTCGTCGCTACACCTCGGTCTGCCTCGTCGCCGACGAGCGGCGGGCGGCAGGCGGCGATCCGGAACCGATCCCCGCCGCGATCATGGACGCGGGCGACGACGCCGCCGCGCTCGAAGCCTCGATGATCGAGAATTTCGCACGGCTCGATCCCGACGAGGTGACCCGCTGGGAAAGCTTCACCCGGCTGGTCAGGGAAGGGCGCGGCATCGGCGAGATCGCCACGATCTTCTGCCTGCCCGAACTGGCGGTGAAGCGGACGCTGGCGCTCGGCAACCTGCTGCCGCGCATCCGCTCGCTCTACCGGGCGGTTGAGATCGACGCGACCACCGTCCGACAGCTGACGCTCGCCAGCAAGAGCCAGCAAAAGGCCTGGCTCGCGCTGCTCGACGACGAAGACGCCTATTGCCCGAGCGGCCATCAATTGAAGGCGTGGCTGTTCGGCGGGCAGTCGATCGCGACCAAGCACGCGCTGTTCGACCTCGCCGCCTACGACGGCGCGATCGTGACCGACCTGTTCGGCGAGGGCGGCTATTTCGCCGATGCCGATCGTTTCTGGACCGCGCAAGATGCCGCGATCGCAGCGCGGTGCGCCGCGCTGATCGAGGCAGGTTGGGCGGACGCGATCGTCGTGCCGCCGGCCGAGCATTTCCAGTCGTGGGACTATGAGAAGACGGCCAAGCGCAAGGGCGGGCGCGTCTATCTCGACGTGCGACAGAGCGGCGAGGTGATCGTCCATGAGGGCTATGTCAGCCGCCGCGAGGCATCGAAAGCCGCGCGCGCTGCGGACGGCGGATCGACGCGCCCGGCACGGCCCGAGGCGACCTCGGCGATGCAGACCTATATCGACCTGCATCGTCATGCCGCCGCGCGCGCTGCGCTGCTCGGTCATCCGGGCGTCGCTCTCCGCTTGATGGTGGCGCATGCCGTCGCTGGCTCGCCGCTCTGGACAGTCAGGGTCGAGCCGCAGGCGTGCCGCGCTGACGCGATCCGCGAAAGCGTCGAGACCGCACCGGCCGAGACGCTGTTCGACCGGCACCGCCGCGTCGTGCTCGCCCTGCTCGGACTGGACCCCGACGCCCCCACCGTACGCCAGTCCTGCGACGCGCCCGAGACCCTGCTCGTCCTGTTCCTGCGGATGATGGCGCTGGACGATGCCGACGTGCTCCGTGTGGCCACTATCGTCATGGGCGAGACGCTGGCCGCCGGCAGCCCGGCGGTCGATGCGGTGGGCATCGCGCTCGGTGTGGACATGGCCGACTGGTGGGAGGCGGACCCCGCTTTCTTTGATCTGATCCGCGACCGTGAGGTGCTGGTCGCGATGCTCGGCGAGATCGGCGGCAGGACCATCGCCGACGCTCATGCCAAGGAGAAGACCAAGGTCATCAAGGGCGTGATCGGCGACCATCTCGGCGGCGAGAACGGGCGGACGAAGGTCGAGCGCTGGGTGCCACGCTGGATGGCGTTCCCGGCGTCCGACTATACGCCACGCGGCGGCGTCGGCACCGTCGCGGCCAGTCAGCTGGTGGCCCGCGCGAAGGCCGAAGCGGCGCAGCGTGGACCGGATGTTCGGCTGCACGTCGATGGCGAGCCGGAAGCCGCAATCGACCGGCTGGCGGCCTGATTATCGGGGCGGCGGCGATCCCGTCGCCGCCCTTTTCCTGCGGGATTTTGGCTGCGCGCCGCTCGCCGTGCCGGCTCGCGACGCGCGGGTTTTGGGCTCAGTTGGAGCGGGTGATCTGGACGGCGTCGTGGAAGGCGACGGTCATCAGGATGCAGCCTGCGGCGTCGGCGATCTCGACCTTGCCGCGCAAGTCCATACGACCCTGCTTGACCTCCTCGGCAAGGAAATCGCGGATGCCTTCGAGCGCGCAGGACCGCGCCGCGTCGAGGTCCGCGACCTCGACGCCATGCTCGTCCTCGGCCTCGATATGGGCATTGGTCAGATGAAGATGATAGCTCGGCATCTGGCCAGAATGCGCAGGCCCCCTAGATAGTTGCCGGCACGCTTCAGGCGGCGATGCTGCCCGGTCGAAGGCCCTTCATCATGTGGACGCGCCACAGGTCGAGCAGGGTCTCGACATGCGCGGGATCGCTCACCGTCGAGGCGATCAAGACCGTGATCTGGCCATTGTCGGCGGCTCGAATTTCGAACGGGCTCGGGCCGGTGAGACGGACCCCGTCGAGCATCAGGCCGTCACGCTTCAGGCGCGCCAATGCCGTTTCGTCGAAGGCGATGTCGGACCACATGTCGGCGACGAGTCGCCTGATGTCACAGAGCGCCAGCACGCCCGGATCGAAGCTGTAGTTCACCGAAATCCCCGTCACGGTCTGGCCTCTTCGATCTGGCGTAAGCACTCCACGCGACACGATGCCGCCAAGCGATAACGAGGCGGCGCGACAGCATCAACGGCCCGGGTAACGGTTCGTCGCATCGGACGCGATGCATCTTCTCCGGCCTAGGATACCGCAGATTTGCCCGGTTCCATGTCCGCGCCGGTCGCTGTCCGCGATGTCTCGGCCCAACCGTTTCGGCTCCTCGGGCGCATGACCTGGCGCGGCCGCCGGCACCCGCAACCGGCGCACGCCCATCCATTTCCCCGCCCGTGTGCCACGGGCTCCTCGCGGCCGCTGACGCTGCAAATGGACGGGCGTCGCCGGTCCTCCGCTTGCCGCTTCGGCCCTGACGGGTGCGGGCGCCGGCTGGTAGCCGCGCCTGTGGTCCGCCCATCGCCCGAACGGTTCGGGCGAGATCATCAGGAGACCTGCAATGCCCGCAATCGGTTATGTCGCCAAGCAGCCCAACGGCGGCTTCAAGGGCCAGCTCAAGACGCTCTCGATCCGCGCCGAGATCGAGATCATCCCCAACCGCCAGAAGTCCAGCGAGGTGCAGCCCGATTATCGGGTGTCCGCCGGTGGTGTCGAGGTCGGGGCGGGCTGGATCCGCAAGGGCGAGGTGTCCGGCAAGGACTATGTCTCGCTGAGCCTCGCCGCCCCCGAATTCGGTCCGCGCCGGCTCTACGCCAATCTCGGGCGCGCCGCCGGGCAGGATGACGACGACGCCTATGCGATCATCTGGAACCCGAACGACTGACGCCTGGCGACCCCCCTCACGATCGAGGGGGGTCGTTTTCGCACATCCGTTTTCGACCCTGCCATCCGCCGTCACGAAACGTCACTCCACCGTCGCGGGCAACGCATTCGCTCGCGGACAGGAGCCACCATGAGCGATAATGACGAGATCGACCGCGCGCGCGACGCGCGGCGCGGCACACCCTTTCTCAATACCGCGCAGGCCGCCGCCTGGCTCGGCCTGTCGGTGCGCCTGTTCGAGCGGCTGCGGCGCTCGGGGAAGGGGCCGGTCTACCGCCGGCACAGCCGCTTCATCCGCTACCATGTCGACGATCTCGCCGCATGGTCGAAGGCGCGTTCCGAACAGGCACCGCGCCATGACCCGGCATAGCAGTTCGGCGTCCGATGGGCCCTTGCGGCTCGTCGGCAGCGCGCTCCGCCGGCAGGCCCGGCACCGGCGTCTTCGGCTCCACCGCCTCGCCGCGACCATGATTGGAGCGGCAGCGTGCCTCGCGCCGATGGTCCTTCCGACGTCGCCGAGACTGATCTGGAATGCGAGCGCCAGCGCCCCGGTCGGGCTCTACTGGATGAGCGCGGCGGATAGGCTGAAGCCAGGCGAACTCGTCGTCGCGCGGCCGCCGAGGGCAGTCCGCGCGCTCGCCGCACGACGGCGGTACCTGCCCCTGAACGTGCCGCTGGTGAAGCGGATCGCGGGCGTGCCCGGGGACGAAATCTGCGCGCTCGGCGACCGCCTGTTCCGCGATGGCGCGCCGCTCGTCGTGCGCCGGTCGACCGATGCGGCCGGGCGCCGGATGCCGTGGTGGAGCGGCTGCCTCACGCTCGACACTAGCCATTATCTGCTGATCATGACGGACGTCCCGGCCTCGTTCGACGGCCGCTATTTTGGGCCGTCCGACAGAATCGACATCCTCGGCCGGGCGACGCCACTGTGGACGCATTGATCGCCTTCGCGGGCGCGCTCGCCCTGGTCTCGACGCCGCCGCAGGCGATCACGACCGCGCCATGGCAGCCGATGATCGATGAGGCGTCGCGCCGCTTCGGCGTGCCGCGCGCGTGGATCGAGCGGGTCATGCAGGCCGAGAGCGGCGGCCGGACGACGCTGGCCGGCGTGCCGATCCGCAGCCGCGCCGGCGCCATCGGCTTGATGCAGTTGATGCCCCGGACCTGGGCCGACACGCGCGCGGCACTCGGGCTCGGCGCCGATCCGGATGACCCCCATGACAATATCATCGCCGGCACCTTCTACCTGCGGCTCATGTATGATCGCTTCGGCTATCCGGGTCTCTTCGCCGCCTATAATGCCGGTCCGGCCCGCTATGCGAACGCCCTCGCCACAGGCACGCCGCTGCCGGCCGAGACGCGGGCCTATCTGGCAGAGGTGGCGGCATCACCCGGCGGTATCGAACGCCATGCCCCCCTGTTCGCGATCGCGCCGCAGGCCGAGCCGATGGCGACCACGCCACCGGCGAAACCGCCGACCTTATTCGTCCCGCTCTCCGAACCCTCGGACAACAGGCAATGAGGCGGGAGCCACCTCAGGCGTCGGGGAAAAGGGCGTCTCGGTGTCGGCCCAGCATGACGGCCGGCGAGACCCGTCTCAAGGCCCGCGGGTGCCCCCCAATTTGCTGCGCAAATCGGTTCCCCCCACGTCCGCTTCGCGGCGCGCAGGCAAGCCTGCGCGGCCCTGACACGGGCCTCGCCGACCGTCCCGGAAAGGTCGTTCCCAAGCTCGGGATCGATCAGAGAAGGACTTCGATCATGACCATCATGACCCTCGTGGAAGCGGCCCGGACGGGCGAGCACGCGGCCCACATCTTCGGCGAGATCGAGAGCATCGACCGGCACTGGCTGGCGCGGCGCGAGGAACGGTTCCTGGGGTTCTACGAGAGCCTCGACGAGGATGACGGGGAGCTGGCGCGGGTGGCGATCCTCGGGCGGATGGACGGTCGCTGGTTCGCGGCCATCTGCCTGGTCGATGGCGAAGGCGAGGTCCAGGACCTGCTCGGAAGCCGGGTGTTCATGGATTATCAGGCGGCCGACACAGCCTATCGGAGGCTGCGATGAGGCGGGGTCATGGCCCAGCTCCGGGGACGTCGGTGCGTGCATCGGCGCTCCCGGTTTCGGCGGTTGGAACGGTCGTCGGAGAGCGGGACGGGGAGGGTGCGGAAGGAGGGGGGCAGGGATGGCAAGATAGAGGCAGTGTCTCGCCACCCTGCCATCCGATTGTCTGCACATCCTTATTTGCGAGACAAGGATCTCGCCCGGCGAGATGGCACGCTTCTGGATCGCCGATTTCCGCGATTTTCGAGGCCCGACACTGTCTCGCGCCGGACGCAGGCGGGCTCCGTCATGGCGGATGACAAATTCGAGCCCCGCTTCGGCCGGATGCGCGGGCGTGGGGGCAAGCCTGCGCGCCGCTATCTCGGGCGCGTACTCGCCGCTGCAGCCCGCGCCGGTGGTGTCGCCGGGCAGGCCAGGCGCCGCTTCGACGGCAGCCGGATCGGGCGCGGTGCGAGCGTCGGCCGACTGCTCTCGAGCCGCGATCTTTATGCCGGGCTCCGCAGCCGCCGCGCCATCGTCAAGACGCGCCTCGTACGGCTCCAGGGCAAGGGGCTGTCAGCCGCCCGCGCGCACCTGCGCTATATCCAGCGCGACGGCGTCACCCGCGAGGGCGAACCGGGCGCGCTTTATACGTCGACCAGGGATGTCGTCGATGGCCGCGAATTCATCGAACGCGCCGACGGCGACCGGCACCAGTTCCGCTTCATCGTCTCGGCCGAGGACGGCCAGGAATATGCCGATCTCAAACCGATGATCCGGCGGCTGATGACGCAGATGGAGGAGGATCTCGGCACCAGGCTCGACTGGGTCGCGGTCGACCATTTCAACACCGCCCATCCGCACACCCATATCATGCTGCGCGGGGTCGATGACCGGGGCGACAACCTGATCATCGCCCGCGAATATATCGCGCACGGGCTGCGTGCCCGCGCCGCCGAGATCGTCAGCCTCGACCTGGGGCCGCGGACCGACCTCGAGATCGAGGCGCGGCTGCGTGCCGATACCGGCCAGCACCGCTTGACCGCGATCGATCGGACGTTGCTCCGCGACCAGGACGCCGACGGCATCGTCTCGTCCGGTGATCGCGACCTCTTCCGCCAGTCACTCCGCGCCGGGCGCCTGCAGACGCTGGGCGGCCTCGGCCTCGCCGAGGACCAGGGCGGAGGGCGCTGGCGGCTCGACGGTCAACTCGAGGCGCGGCTTCGTGCGCTCGGCGAGCGCGGCGACATCATCCGGACCATGCAGCGCGACCTCGCGGCGCTGGGCGGCGGCCGCACGATGGCCGAGCATGCCGTCTTCGACGGCCGTGACGGCGACGCCGGGCCGCTGGTCGGACGACTGGTCCGGCGCGGTCTCGCCGACGAGCATCGCGATCGCCATTATGCGATCGTCGATGGCGTCGATGGGCGCAGCCATTATGTCGACCTCGGCATGGGCAGCGCGGTCGAGCCGATCCCGGACCAGGCAATCGTCCGGATCAGCGCGCGGGACGGTGGGATCCGCGAGGCTGATCGGACCATCGCCGCCGTCGCCGCTGCGAGCGACGGCCATTACTCCGTCGATCTTCATCTCGCCCACGATCGCCAGGCGACGCAGGCGTTCGCCGAGACCCATGTCCGCAGGCTCGAGGTGATCCGGCGGTTGACCGGCGGCGTCGAGCGTGAACCGGACGGACGCTGGCGGATCGGCACCGATCATCACGAGCAGGTCGAGCGTTATGAGGCGCGGCTGACGCGCGATCGGCCCGCGATCGTCGAAATTCTGTCGGCCACGCCGCTCGATCGACTGGGTGGTGTCGATGCCGCCACCTGGCTCGATCGCGAGCTCGTCGCCGACACGTCGCTGCCCTTGCGCGAGCGCGGCTTCGGCCACGAAATGCAGACAGCACTTGCAGCGCGGCGACAGTGGCTGGTCGAACGGGAGCTGGCGAGCCAGGCCGGTGATCACTGGCAGCCTCGTCCCGACCTGCTGGCGACGCTTCAGCGGCGCGAGCTTCTGCGTGTCGCGGGTACGCTTTCGGATGAGCTTGGCCTGGACTTTGCCGAGGCAAAGGTAGGCGATCGGATCGATGGGGTGCTCGCCCGCCGGATCGACCTCGTCGGTGGTCGCTTCGCGCTGGTGGAACGGGCACACGACTTCACGCTCGTGCCATGGCGGCCGGCGCTCGAGCGGCAGCTCGGCCAGCAGGTCGGCGGCGTGGTCCGCGAGACGGGTGTCGGCTGGCGGATCGGGCGTGGCCGGGAGGGTCCGGAAATCTCTTGAGGAATAAGGAAATCATCGCCGGCAGCAGTCGACCAAAGCCGGTCGTTCGGTTCCGCTACGACGAACGGCCAGTTCTTCTAACAGCAGCCATTCAGCGATTTACCCAGATCGTTCGGCGGGGGGTAAAAGGTTGCCGTCCCATCCGACGAGCTTGTTTGATTCCAACCCGACCGATCAGACAAGGTCCGATGCGCAATCCAGTGTCGTTTCGCAATTAACTTATTTTCGTAGTCCGTATCCGAGGCCAAGCTACGCGAGCTATTGTTCAATATGTGAAGCTTAGCGAGCCTAGCACAGTCCTCGGCTCGGCATAATAGGCTTGGTTCCAGGCGAGGCTGTTCAGATATTTTTGGTTGGTGACGTTGCGCAGGTTGAGCGCCGCGGTGACGTGATCGACGATCTTGATGCTCGCCATCAGATCGACCACGGCATAATGGCGCTGGCGGATGCTCGTGTCGTTGCCGTCGGCGCCGGCCACGCCGCTGTCGATGGAAGTGGAATCCTGCCACCGGACGTTGCCACCGATCTTGAGGTCGCGCAAATCCGGGAAACTGTAGGTGGTGGAAAGCTTGAGCGTCCGGTTCGGAATGTAGGGAAAGACCCGGTCGCCCCCCGGCGCCTTGAGCGAGAAGCCGGTGTAGCCACCGTTGAGCGTCCAGTCCGGTGTCACCTTGCCCGCCACCTCGATCTCGAAACCCTTCGAGATGGTGGTCTGGCCGGTGTAATAGGAGACGCCAATGGGGCCGTCATCGCCGGGCTCGAAGTCGCCCGCATATTCGGCGAGATTCTTCTGCTTGGCGCGGAACAGCGCGGCGGTCGTATAAAGCCGGCCATCGAGCCACTGTCCCTTCACGCCGCCCTCGATGCTGGTGCCGGTGGCGGGCGCGAGCCGCCGGTTCGCGATGCTCACCTGGCTCTGCGGATTGAAGATGCCGGTGTAGCTCGCGTAGAGCTTGATATGGGAGGTTATGTCGTAGAGCGCGCCGACATAGGGCGTGACCTTGCTGTTGTTGCGCCTGGAATCGACGTCGTAGCTGTAGCCCGTCGTCTTCAGCCAGGTCGCGGCGAAGCCGGTGATCCCCTTCAGTCGATCGGTGAGGTTCCAGTGGACGGCGCCATAGACGCGCGTCAGGCGGTCGATCAGTCGGGTCTGGAGGATGGGGTTCGGATAATCCGTCGGCTCGGGAAGCGTCACCGACCCGATCTGGTCGACCGAGGGATAGTCGATCACGGTATCCGAGAAGCCCTCATATTCGCGACCGCTCGATCGGCCGTAGGAAGCGCCGAACGCCACGTCATGCTGGCGCCCGAACAGCTGGAACGGGCCGGACGCATAGAGATCGTAGAGATCCTGCTTGTAGTCGGTCGGATAGAGGCCGGTCACGCCCTGGATGCCAAGCCCGGTCACGGGGTCCGGCGTCCCGTCGGCATAGAGCAGCTTGGCTTTGTAGGCGATGCGGTTGAACGTGTAGACTCCCTTCACCGACCAGTCATGGCCAAGATCATATTTCAGCTCGGCGAATGCGCTTTGGTTGCGGGTGTTCCAGTAGGTCCAAGGCGCGGCCGTCGAGGCGGACCGCCGGTAGCTGATCTGGGTGCCGTCCGAATATACCAGCGGCAGGGCACCCCATATGTTCCCGCTCGCATCATTCTGCTGGCGGCTGTAGCCTGCGGTCGCTTTCAGCGAAGGCGTGATGTTCCAGGAGACGAGTCCGCCGATGACGGTCCGCTTCACCTTGTAATAGTCGAGATAGGAGTCGCTATTCTCGTAGGCGCCGATCAGGCGGGCCTGGATCGTGCCGGAAGCGTTGAGCTGGCCGGACACGTCGCCTTCGATCCGGCGATCGTCGAAAGAGCCGAGATAACCTGTGAGCGACGCCTGGAAGGTTGGCGTCGGCCGCTTGCGGACATAGTTGATGGTGGCCGAAGGATTGCCAACGCCGGTCATCATGCCGTTCGCGCCACGCACCGTCTCCACCCGGTCCCACAGGATCGTATCGAGGCTGCCGAATTCGATGCCGTCGGACAGCAGCGGAAGGCCTATGCCGTCGACCTGGAAATTGGTGATTGTAAAGCCGCGCGAGTCGTACTGAGTGCGGTCGGTCTCGGCACGCTCGACGTTTACGCCGGGCACCTGGTCGAGCAAGTCGTTGACGTTAGTCAGCGCGAAATCCCGGATCTGCTGCTGGCCGACCACAGTGACCGCCTGCGGGGTCTCGATCAGGGTGAGCGGCAGGCCGGTGGCAGAGGAACTTTGCTGCGCCGCTGCCGCACCGGTCACGACGATCTCGTCGGCGGACGCCGACGGGGCATCCGCCGCCATGGCCGGGTGGGCCATGACCCACGTCGCTGCGCCAGCACACAGAGCGATCCATACTCGCCTCATCGATGGTTCATCCTGTACTGCCGTTCATGCCCGCGTCGATTGCACGGAGGCTGCTATCGGTATCCGCTGTTGCAAGTCAATATCATGTTCGATGGTCGTGAGCGAGGATGCTTCAGGTCTTCGCCGACCCAGGCTCGAAGTGAGGCCCGAACCATCGAATGCCCATTTTTGTCGAAAGCTGCCGTTGGCCGTCATCAGGTGGAACGACCGGAAAGTCCCAACTTTCGCCGTTTGTCGCCCAGCTTCGCTGCCTGCTTATCTACGATGAGGTTGCTGCCGAACACGGCTGGCGCGAGATATCGGCCGTCTTCGACCGGACGCTCACCTAACCGATCGCCCCGCGAGCAGCCGCGATTGCCCTTCCGGGTCGCGCGAACCGGGTTGGTTGCCATGGGTGGCAATGGGGCGATAGAAGCAGCCGTCCAACTCGACGACACCCTGAAGGCCGATCCAACAATGCAAATCATCGTGCGCGACAACAACCTCGACCAAGCTCTCCGCGCACTCAAGAAGAAGCTTCAGCGCGAGGGTGTCTACCGGGAGATGAAGCTTCGAAGGCATTATGAAAAGCCGTCGGAAAAGCGCGCGCGAGAGCACGCGGCTGCCATCAGCCGTGCCCGGAAAGCCGAGCGCAAGCGCGCTGAACGGGATCGTTGATCGGGAGTCGCGCCTATCGCTCTGGTGGCTCCGGGCGCGATCGACGGAAGAAAACGACGCGATCCCGATAGAATCCGGCAGAGACGCCGTCGTGACCCGCGGCGAACCGCGCCGGACCCTTCTTACTTGTTGGCCTTGGGTTGTTTGGGCTTCGGTGCTGGAAGCTCCGCGGCGGTGATGTGCACAAGATTCGCCATCCAATCCTGATCGTCCCACCGGTCCTCGTCGATCAGGAGGTACGGCTTAGCTTGTGGATAGGGCGGCGCTTCCTCGGCATCAGGGGCGTGGGCGCGACCGCCCGCGGTCGGTTTGATGTACAGGCGATCGTCAGCGACGATCCCGACCATTTTGCCATCGCAGTAGAGACCATATTCCCCAAACATCGGTCGAGCCGCAACGGCGCCGGCGCCGGCAATCTGATCCACGATGAAGTCCACGGTTTTGCGAGCACTTGCCATCGCACCATTCTGGCAAACTGTGCCGGTGCATGCGAGCTTCTTCCAAACAAGGCTGCTCGGCCAGCGATCCCGGAACGACGAATAAGCCCACTTCCGTCATCCATCAGGGCGATCCGCAGCCATTTCGAGGACATGGCGAACTAACATGTGGTCGATGCACGTGGAGTCGCGCGCGATCTTGCGTCGGTCGTAGCGAATGACGGCAGACATGTATCTCGGGACGGCAGACAGGCCCTGCCGCTTGCGCATCGATTCACGGAGTCTCTGGGCGAGCCCGCCGGAGTGAGTCCGCAGCGGGCGGAGACCCCGAATGACTCCGACAAAGCTGCTTCTTGGCCAGATCCTGATCGTGTTCGCAATCGTGCTGCTCGGCATCTGGTTCGCAACGCAATGGGCGGCGGCCCGTCTTGGCTATCAACCAGAACTCGGCCCACCCTGGCTCGTCATTCGGGCTCACCCGATCTATCGTCCCTGGGCGCTGTTCGTTTGGTGGTTCCATTTCGATGCCTATGCCCGCCAAATCTTCGACCGTGCCGGCGCGATCGCCGGTGCGAGCGGCTTTGTCGGTTGCGGAGCCGCTATAACGGGTTCGCTCTGGCGGGCTCGCCAGGCCCGCAACGTCACGACCTACGGCTCCGCGCGTTGGGCCGGCGAGCGCGAGATACGCGCTGCCGGGTTGTTCCGCGATGCCGGCGTCTTCCTCGGTCGGTTCGGTGAATATTATCTGCGCCATGATGGTCCAGAGCATGTCATGGCATTCGCGCCGACACGGTCCGGCAAGGGCGTCGGCCTTGTCGTGCCGACGCTGCTGGGTTGGACCGGATCTGCCGTCGTCCACGATATCAAGGGCGAGAACTGGCAACTGACGGCCGGCTGGCGCAGCCGCTTCTCGCACTGCCTCCTGTTCAATCCGACCGATGCCCGTTCGGCACGCTACAATCCGCTGCTCGAGGTGCGGCGCGGCCCGGACGAGGTCCGCGACGTCCAGAACATCGCCGACATTCTGGTCGATCCGGAAGGGGCACTCGAGCGGCGCTCGCACTGGGAGAAGACCAGCCACGCGCTGCTGGTCGGCACCATCCTCCACATTCTCTACGCCGAAGAGGAAAAGACCCTGGCGCGGGTCGCGACCTTCCTGTCCGATCCGCAGCGTCCGTTCGCAGCCACGCTCAAGCGGATGATGACCACCAATCATCTCGGCACCGCTGAAGCGCCGCTGGTCCATCCGGTCATCGCATCCGCCGCACGCGAACTCCTCAACAAATCCGAGAATGAGCGCTCCGGCGTGCTGTCGACCGCGATGTCGTTCCTGGGTCTCTATCGGGATCCGACAGTCGCAACCGTCACCTCCGAGTGCGACTGGCGCATCGCCGATCTCGTCGACGGGACCGCGCCGATCTCTCTCTACCTGGTCGTGCCGCCATCCGACATCAGCCGCACAAAGCCGCTCGTTCGCCTGATCCTCAATCAGATCGGCCGACGCCTGACCGAGCAGCTCCCGGCCGAGCAAGAGACGCGGCGCCACCGCCTGCTGATGATGCTCGACGAGTTCCCGGCGTTCGGCCGGCTCGATTTCTTCGAGACGAGCCTCGCCTTCCTCGCCGGCTACGGCGTGCGCGCCGTCCTGATCGCCCAGAGTCTCAACCAGATCGAGAAAGCCTATGGCGAGCACAACGCCATCCTCGACAATTGCCACGTCCGGGTCGCTTTCGCGACCAATGACGAACGCACCGCCAAGCGGCTTTCTGATGCGCTGGGCACCGCAACCGAGCAGCGGGCGATGCGCAATTATGCCGGCCATCGGCTGGCGCCCTGGCTGGCCCATGTCATGGTCAGCCGCCAGGAGACCCCGCGCGCCCTCCTGACGCCGGGCGAAGTCATGCAACTGCCCGCGAACGACGAACTTGTGCTCGTCGCCGGACAATCCCCGATCCGGGCGCGCAAGCTCCGCTATTTCGAGGATGACACCTTCCGCGCCCGAGTCGTCGCACCACCGGAGCTAGCGACCGACGGATTTGCAGATTGCCCAGCGTCGCGCCCGGACGACTGGAGGGGAGAGGTCCGTAGCGAGGATGCACGGCTCGGCGTCGCGCAGGATGCAGACGATGGTTCAGCGGCATCGTCCGGCGGCGGGTTGGAGAAAGCTCGTCATCCTGGATCGAAACTTCGCTCGAAAACCCCGCAGGAGCGGTCTCAGCCCGATCTCGTCGACATGGCGGAAGACGAAGGCGACGTCGGCGCCGACGCCCGGGCGCTAGGCCAGGTTCGTGCACTCTATGGCGTGGACCAAGGGCTCGGCCCCTCGCACGATCTCGTCAAGGGCTTCTGAGATGGCAAATCCCGAGCCCCGAGTCCGATATCAGCTCTTCCTGCCGCTGACGTTGTCCAAGCGGCTGGACGAGCTCGCCGCCAAGCCCGGTGCGAGCAAGTCGGCGATCCTCGCCGACGCCGTGCAGGCTTGGCTCCATCGTCGCGGCGCGTCCGAGCTCGAGGATCGCTTCGGTCACCGTCTCGATCGGATGACGAACGCGATCGGGCGTATCGAGCGTGACGGCCATGTCCTGATCGAATCACTCGCCTTGTTCGTCCGCTACGAGTTGGCGATCCACCCGCCGCTCGCCGATAGCGATGCCGCCGGACAGGCCATGGGCCGCGAGCGGTTCGAAGCTTTCGTCGGCCAAGTCGGTCGCCAGCTCGCCGCGGGCCGGCGCACGCTCGGCAAGACCGAGGAGTCGGCGCGATGACCGCGGGTCTTTCCGCCGAGCGTCGCCGTACCATGATCCGGACCGCTCTCGGACCGTCGATTGCCGCGGCGCTGGCCGATCCACGGATCGTGGAAATCATGGTCAACCCGGATGGCGGCCTGCGCGTCGATATCCTCGGCGAAGGTCGGGTCGATACCGGACTGCGCTACGAGCCCGCCCAGGTGGAGCGCATCATCCGCCTCGTTGCCAGCCACGCCCGCACCGAAGTCCACGGCGATGCCCCGATCGTCTCGGCCGAGCTCCCGCCACACGCCGAAGGAAGGGCAGGCGAGCGCTTCGAGGGCGTGCTGCCGCCGGTCTCGACCGGCCCCTGCTTCTCGATCCGAAAGCCCGCCGAGCGACTGCACAAGCTCATCGACTATGTGAACGACGGCATGATGTCGTCGGATGCGGCGCGCATCCTGTCGCTGGCGGTCGTCGAACGGCTCAACATCCTCGTCGCCGGCGGGACCAGTTCGGGCAAAACCACCCTTGCCAATGCCCTGCTCGCCGAAATGGCGTCGCTCGATGAGCGCGTGATCCTGATCGAGGACACTCGCGAACTGCAATGCCCGGCGTCCGACACGGTGGGGCTGCGCACGCGGACCGGATCCGTCAGCATGGCCGACCTCGTCCGCTCGACGCTGCGGCTCCGCCCCGACCGCATCATTGTCGGCGAGGTGCGCGGCCCCGAAGCACTCGACATGCTCAAGGCCTGGAACACCGGCCATCCGGGCGGCATCGCCACGGTTCACGCCAACAGTGCGGCGTCCGCCCTCCATCGGATCGAGCAGCTGATCCAGGAAGCTGCGGTCACGGTGCCGCGCGCGCTGATCGCCGACGCAATCGATCTCATCGTCTTCATCTCCGGTCGCGGCCTCGCCCGCCGGATTTCCAGCATCGTTCGCCTCGCCGGCGTCGATCCCGACGGTGGTTACGGCCTCGTCGACCTCCTGCCGCCAACCCAAACCCAAGGATACTGACATGATGACGATTGCCCGTTCGAAACCACAATTTTTCCTGCGCCGTCGGTGGCTCGCTGCCGCCAGCCTCGCGCTCGGGGCTGCCACTACCGCCCAGGCTGCCGGCACCGGCATGCCGTGGGAGCAGCCGCTCCAGCAGATCCTAGATTCAGTCCAGGGCCCTGTCGCGAAGATCCTGGCGGTCGCGGTCATCATTCTGACCGGCCTGACGCTCGCGTTCGGCGAGACCGCCGGTGGCTTCCGACGGCTGATCCAGATCGTGTTCGGCCTCTCGATCGCATTCGCCGCGTCGAGCTTCTTCCTGAGCTTCTTCAGCTTCGGTGGCGGAGCGCTGATCGCATGACGCTCGCCGGCCAGCACGGAGGCGAAGCTCACATCGCCGGCTTCGAAGTGCCAATCCACGGTTCGCTCGGCTCGCCCATCCTTCTGGGTGGCGCGCCGCGCGGTCTCGCGATCGTCAACGGCACCATCGCGGCCGCCGTGGGCCTCGGTCTCCAGCAATGGCTGGCCGGCGTACTGCTCTGGGCGGCGGGGCACAGCCTCGCCGTCTTCGCCGCCCGGCGCGACCCAGAGTTCGCGACCGTATTGATGCGCCACCTCCGCCAGAAGGGTTGGTTCACATGCTAGCTCTCCACGAATATCGCTCGTCGGCCGATAGGCTCGCCGACCACCTCCCATGGGCGGCACTGGTCGCGCCCGGTATCGTCCTCAACAAGGACGGCAGCTTTATGCGCGTCCTTGCCTTTCGCGGCCCCGATCTCGAGAGCGCGACCGAGGCCGAGCTGGTTTCTGCCTGCGCGCGCGCCAATAATGTGTTGAAGCGTTTCGGCTCGGGCTGGGCGCTGCATTTCGACGCCGAACGACGCGAGGCGTTGGGTTATCCATCAAGCACGTTTCCGGACGCAGCCTCGTGGCTAGTCGACCAGGAACGTCGGGCCAGTTTCGAAGCCGCCGGTCGGCATTATGAAAGCCGTTTCCATCTCACCCTGACCTGGTTGCCTTCGGCTGATCGCAGCGACAGCGCGGGGCGTTCGCTGATCGAACGACCCGACGCCGACGCTGGCCGCGACTGGCGTGGCGCGCTCGCGCAATTCCGCGCCGAGACCGATCGGGCGCTGGACCTCTTCTCGGCCTTCATGCCCGAAATGCGGGCGCTGAATTCGACTGAGACATTGACGTATCTTCACACGACGATCTCGACCCGTCGTCACGATGTCGCGCTACCGGAGACGCCGCTCTATCTCGACGGGCTGCTCGCCGACACGCCGCTGACCGGCGGCCTCGAGCCCAGGCTCGGCGAGCTGTACCTACGGACACTGAGCGTCATCGGTTTTCCGAACCTCAGCCGCCCCGGAATCCTCGACGCGCTCAACCATCAGGACTTTGCCTATCGGTGGGTCACGCGTTTCATCGCGCTCGACAAGACCGACGCCACCAAGGCGCTGACCAAGCTCCGCCGCAGTGGTTCAATAAGCGCAAGTCGATTACTGCGATGTTGCGCGAGGTCATGTACAACCAGCCGGCGCAGCTGCTCGACAGCGATGCCGACAACAAGGTGGTCGACGCCGACCTCGCCCTGCAGGCTCTCGGTGGCGATCATGTCGCCTTCGGCCATCTGACGACGACGATCATCGTCTCGGACACCGATGGCGGCCGCGCCGAGGACAAGGTTCGGGCGGTCGAGCGGATCATCAACGGACTTGGCTTCACCACCATCCGCGAGGGCGTCAACGCAGTCGAAGCCTGGCTATCGTCACTGCCCGGCCATGCCTATGCCAACGTCCGCCAGCCGCTCGTCCACACACTCAATCTCGCTCACCTCATGCCGCTGTCGAGCGTCTGGGCAGGGCCAGCGCGTAATAACCATCTCGACGGTCCTCCGTTGCTGGTCGCGCAGACGTCGGGATCGACGCCGTTTCGGCTTTCGACACATATCGGCGACGTCGGTCACATGCTGGTCGTCGGGCCGACCGGCGCCGGCAAGTCGGTGCTGCTGGCGCTGATCGCGCTTCAGTTTCGACGTTATCCACGCTCGCAGCTAATCATCTTCGACAAGGGTTTCTCGGCACGCGCCGCAGTGCTTGCGATGGGCGGCGCGCATCATGCGCTCGGAATAGGTGGCGCTTCGGGCGTCGATGGCGGCGACGGTCTTGCCTTCCAGCCGCTGCGCCGGATCGACAAGGCGTCGGAGCGCAGCTGGGCCGCAGAGTGGATTGGCGCGCTGTTGGCGCACGAGCGTGTTTTGGTCACGCCCGAGATCAAGGAAGCGATTTGGTCAGCACTGACGAGCCTCGCATCAGCACCGGTCGAGGAGCGGACGCTGACGGGTCTCGTCCTACTCCTCCAATCCAGCGCACTGCGCTCAGCGCTTGGCAGCTACACCCTCGAAGGGCCTTATGGTCGACTGCTCGACGCGGCCGAGAGCGATCTCGTTTTCGCCGACGTGCAATGCTTCGAAACCGAGGCGCTGATGGGCCAGGCGGGCGTCGTCGCGCCGGTACTGACCTATCTCTTCCATCGGCTCGAGGAGCGGTTCGACGGGCGTCCGACCTTGCTGATCCTCGACGAGGCCTGGCTCTTCCTCGACCATCCGCTCTTCGCCGCGCGCATTCGCGAATGGCTGAAGACGCTGCGCAAGAAGAATGTCGCGGTGCTGTTCGCAACCCAAAGCCTCGCCGATATCGCCGACAGCAGCATAGCGCCCACGATCCTCGAGAGCTGCCCGCAGCGCATTTTGCTGCCCAATGATCGCGCCATCGAGCCGCAGGGCAGGGCCGCGTACGAGCGGTTCGGGCTCAATGCCCGCCAGATCGAGCTGGTCAGTCGCGCTAGCCCCAAGCGGCAATATTATCTCCAGTCCGCGCGCGGCAACCGGCTGTTCGAGCTCGGGCTTGGACCGATCGCGCTGGCGCTGTGCGGCGCCTCCGATCCCGCAAGCCAACTTCGCATCGATGCGCTGCTCGCCGAGCACGGCGCCGCCGACTTCGCAGCCAGCTTCCTCAGCGGCGCGAACCTCGACTGGGCGGCCGCCCTGCTCGCCGATTTTCCGAACCCCGCTGATGAAGGAGAAGTCCTGTGAAACGTAGTTTCCCCATCACCGCCGCCCTCGGCATCCTGGCGATCTCGACCGCCGGCATTATCGGGCCAGCGACACCCGCCTCGGCGATTATCGTGTTCGATCCGACCAATTACGCCAAGAATCTGCTCACCGCCGAGCGCGCGTTGCAACAGGTCAACAATCAGATTCGCTCGCTGCAAAACGAAGCGACGATGCTGACCAACGAGGCGAAGAACCTCACGACCTTCAATTTCCCGGAACTGCAGCAGCTGACCTCGACGTTGCAGCAGATCAACACGCTGATGGGCCAGGCCCAGAATATCAGCTTCCACATCGGCGACCTGTCTGCGCAGTTCACTCGACTGTTTCCGGGGCAAGGTGGCGCCGCGTCGTCCAGCTCGATGCAAGCGCTCGAGGCCAAGGCCCGCGTGGACGGCGTGCTCGCCGCTTATCGCGAGACGATGGCCGCGCAGAGCCAGATTGCCGACAATGTCAGCGCGGATGCGGCCACGTTGTCTTCGCTCTCGTCACGCAGCCAGAGCGCCCAGGGCGCACTGCAGGTCGGTCAGGCGACCAACCAGCTGCTGGCGCTGACCGCCAAGCAGCAGTTCCAGATCCAGCAGATGATGGCGACGCAGTACCGCGCCGAGGCGACCGAGGCCGCGACCAAGGCCCAGGCCTCGATTGATGCGCAGGCCGCCACCATCCGATTTCTCGGTTCCGGCTCGGCCTACACGCCTCAGTAATTTGGCCAGTAGGTCTTGAGCCGGTTCGGGCAGCGGCAGGTTTGCGCCGGCCTCCGTTGCCGTCGCGGGGCGCGTTCGACGCTCCCCCGGATGCGTCCCGCGACATTTCTTCAGTGTTGGCCATCATCACCAGGAAGCAGATCGCATAATGTCCGATCTCAACATCATCGATCAGTTCATGACCGCCTTCATCCGCTATATCGACAGCGGGTTCGGGCTGTTGGGCGGCGACGTTCGTTTCCTCACAACCACGCTGATCGGCATCGACATCACACTCGCCGGCTTGTTCTGGGCAATGGGTGGCGAGCAGGACGTCATCGGCCGCTTCATTCGCAAGGTCCTCTATGTCGGCGCCTTCGCCTTCATCCTGAACAGCTTCTCGACGCTCGCGACGATCATCTTCAACTCGTTCGCCAGCATCGGCCTGACCGCCGGCGGCGGCACGCTGTCGGCCGAAGACCTGTTGAAGCCCGGCCGCCTCGCCGGCACCGGCTTTTCGGCGGCGTGGCCGCTGCTCCAGCAAGCCTCGAACATGATGGGCTTCGCGAGCTTCTTCGACAATTTCCTGACGATCGCGGTGCTGCTGTTCGCCTGGGCCATCGTCGTCATCGCCTTCTTCGTGATCGCCGTGCAGATGTTCGTGACGATCATCGAGTTCAAGCTGACCAGCCTTGCGGGCTTTGTGCTGGTGCCGTTCGCGCTGTGGAACCGGACCAGCTTCCTGGCCGAGCGCGTGCTTGGCAACGTCGTCTCGTCCGGGATCAAGGTAATGGTCCTCGCCGTGATCGTCGGTATTGGCTCGGGCTTCTTCGCCCAGTTCACCGCCGCGCTGCAGGGGCACGATCCCGATATCGGGCAGGCGATGAGCTTGGTTCTCGCCAGCCTGTCGCTGTTCGGGCTTTCGATCTTCGGTCCCAGCATCGCGACCGGCCTGGTCGCCGGCGCGCCGCAACTCGGCGCCGGCGCCGCCCTCGGCACGACCGCAGGCGCCGTCGGTCTCACCATGGTGGGGGCCGGCGCGGCGCGCGCCGTGGGAGGTGCAGCCCTCGGTGCGATCCAGGCCGGCACCCGCATAGGCGCTGCTGCGTCCGCCGCTTACACGCTCGGCCAGGAGGCATCCGGTTCGACTTCGATCGGTGCTGGGATCGGTGGTGTCGCGCAGGCGGCGGGTAATTCCGCACGCTCGAGTATGTCTGGAGCGTTCGGGTTGAGGGCAGCCGCCGCAGACGGGCGGACAGCGGCGTGGGATGCCCTCAGGGGCAACGGCTCGACGTCGGCACCGAGCCCTAACTCGGCTGGCGCGCAGAGCGCGGCGGGCGAAGCACCCGTGTGGGCTAATGGTCCCTCGCTTCGGTGGACACCTTTGCTAAGCCCTATAGGGCATGGAGG
>CAXTVK010000005.1:0-66681 GCA_964247655.1 uncultured Sphingomonadaceae bacterium
GGCTCGACGGCACCTATGCGATCGTCACCAACATCGATCCCGAGCATCTCGACCACTACGGCTCGTTCGAGGCGGTGAAGGACGCGTTCGTCGAGTTCGTCGAGAATGTGCCTTTCTACGGCGCCGCTTTGCTCTGCCTCGATCATCCCGAGGTGCAGGCGATCCTGCCGCGCGTCCGCGATCGCCGCATCGTCACCTACGGCTTTTCGGCGCAGGCCGACGTGCGCGGTGTCAACGTCACCCCGATCCCCGGCGGCAACCGCTTCGAGACGATCGTCCGCAGCCGGGACGGCGCGACGCGCTCGATCGAGGGTATCGAGCTGCCGATGCCCGGCCGCCACAACGTCTCCAATGCGCTCGCCGCGATCGGCGTGGCGCTGGAGCTCGGCGTGCCCGATGCGATCATCCGCACCGGCTTCTCCAAGTTCGGCGGCGTCAAGCGGCGCTTCACCAAGGTCGGCGAAGTGGCCGGCGCCACGATCATCGACGATTACGGCCATCATCCGGTCGAGATCAAAGCGGTGCTGTCCGCTGCCCGCGAGGGCGCACAGGGCCGCGTGATCGCGGTCGTCCAGCCGCACCGCTTCACGCGGCTACGCGATCTGATGGACGAGTTTCAGCAGGCGTTCAACGAGGCGGACATCGTCTATGTGGCACCCGTTTATGCGGCGGGCGAGCAGCCGATCGAGGGTGTCGATGCCGCCGCCCTCGTGCAGGGCCTGCGCACGCGTGGCCACCGCTCGGCGAGCGAGATCGCGGGTGCCGACGCGCTCGCGACCGAACTGGCGGCGACGCTGCTCCCCGGCGACATGGTGATCTGCCTGGGCGCGGGCGACATCACCAAGTGGGCGGCAGGCCTCGCCGCCGCGATCGAGACCTTGCGCGAAAAAGTCTCGGAGCCGGCCGAATGAACGCGCATCCGTTCATGGGCTTCGTCGCGTTCCAGCAGGAGGTGCTGCGTTTTCAGAAGCGCCAGCTCGACCTGATGGAGACCGCGCTCAAGGCGGGACAGGACGAGGTCGCCTTCCAGAAATCGGCGCACGAGGCGGCGCAGGCCGGCATCCAGGCGTGGCAGAACTGGATCGCCTTGTGGTCGCCCAAGGGATGAGCGCCGCTCCCGCAAAATCCCCGTTCGTCCCGAGCGCAGTCGAGGGACCGGCTTCGACCGCACCGCTTGCAACACGTACCTCGACTTCGCTCGGCACGAACGGGGGAGGGGGTTTGCCCCCGCTGTCCGGTTCGATCGAACCCCATGCCAGCCTCGCCGACTTCATCTGGTTCCGCACGGGTGGCGCCGCGGAATGGTTGGTGCGCCCTAAGGATGTCGAGGATCTCGCGGGCTTTCTCGCCGCGCTCGATCCCGCAGTTCCGGTGATGGCGGTGGGCGTCGGTTCCAACCTGATCGTGCGCGACGGCGGCGTCGCGGGCGTGGTCGTGCGGTTACCGAAAGCGTTCGCCAAGGTGTCGATCGAGCCGGGCAACCGCGTGCGTGTGGGCGCCGGCGCGATGGGGATCACCGTCGCCTCCGCCGCGCGCGACGCGGGGATCGCCGGGCTCGAATTCCAGCGCGGTATCCCCGGTGCGATCGGCGGCGCGGTGCGCGGCAATGCGGGCGCCTATGGTCGCGACATGACCGACATATTGATCGAGGCGACCGTGGTGACTCGCGCCGGCGCGATCGAGGTCTGGCCCGCCGCGCGCTTCGGCTATTCCTACCGCCACTCGGTGTTGCCCGCAGGCGCGATCGTCGTCGAGGCGCTTCTGCAGGGCGTCCCCGGCGACGCACAAGCGATCGGCGCAGAGATGGACCGCATCGCCGCCGAGCGCGAGGCGTCGCAGCCGTTGCGGTCGCGGACGGGTGGTTCGACGTTCAAGAATCCGGACGGCCACAAGGCGTGGGCGCTGATCGACGCGGCCGGGTGTCGCGGGCTGACGATCGGGCAAGCGCAGGTGTCGGAGAAGCACTGCAACTTCCTGCTCAATCTTGGCCGGGCGAGCTCGGCGGATATCGAGGCGCTGGGTCAGGAAGTGCGGCGGCGTGTGCTGGCGCATTCGGGCGTGACGCTCGAATGGGAAATCCAGCGTATTGGGGTGGCGAAGTGAGTGGGACGTTGAACATCCTCCCCGCGCGAAGCGGGGGGAGGGGGACCGCTCGCGCAGCGAGTGGTGGAGGGGCGGTGCCGCAGGCGCTGCGTCTTTCAGCGATCCCCCTCCACCACCGCCTGCGGCGGCGGTCCCCCGCCCCATCGGAGATAGGGAGGATGTCTTGGTGAAGCCCCTCCACGTCGCGGTGCTGATGGGCGGTTGGTCGTCCGAGCGCGAGGTGTCGCTCACCTCTGGTCGCGGCGTTGCCGCCGCGCTCGACAAGCTCGGGCACCGCGTCGTCGCGATCGACATGGAGCGCGACATCGCGACCAAGCTGACGCTCGCCGCGCCCGACATCGTGTTCAACGCGCTGCACGGCACCCCCGGCGAGGACGGCGCGGTGCAGGGCCTGCTCGACATCATGGGGCTGCCCTATACGCATTCGGGCCTCACCACTTCGGTAATCGCGATCGACAAGGAGCTGACCAAGCAGGCGCTCGTCCCGCACGGCATCCGCATGCCCGCGGGCAAGGTGATCGCGAGCGAGAGCCTGTACGACGTCGACCCGCTGCCGCGCCCCTATGTGCTCAAACCCGTCAACGAGGGGTCGTCGGTCGGCGTCGCGATCGTGACGGTCGAGGGCAATCACGGCAGCCCGATCGGCCGCGACAGCGAAGGGCCGTGGAAGCGTTTCGACACGCTGCTCGCCGAGCCGTTCATTCGCGGCAAGGAGCTGACGGTGGCGGTAATCGGCGGCGCCGACGATGGCCGGGCGCTCGCCGTCACCGAACTCAAGATCGACAGCGGCTTCTACGACTATGATCATAAATATACCGACGGCATCACGCAGCATGTCTGCCCCGCCGAGATCCCCGCCGAGATCGCCGCCGCCGCGATGAAGATGGCGGAGGATTCGCATCGGCTGCTCGGTTGCCAGGGGTGCTCGCGCTCCGATTTCCGGTGGGACGACGAGCAGGGGCTGGGCGGGCTGTACCTGCTCGAGGTCAACACGCAGCCGGGGATGACGCCGCTCAGCCTCGTGCCCGAGCAGGCGCGGCATGTCGGCATGAGCTACGAGGCGCTGGTCCAGCGCCTGATCGACGAGGCCCTGAATCGGGTCGATACCGCGAGCGGGGGGAAAGACACGTGACCGAACGCGCGCGGATCAGGCGGGGCACGCAACCGAGACATGCGCGTGCGCCCACGGTGGCGCGGCGCGGCGTCACGGCCGCCAACACGCGCGCCAAGAAGGTGACGGGCCGCGCGCTCGCGATCAGCCCGGTGCCTGCCGACACGCTCAAGGCCTGGCTCTACAAGCTCGCCGCGATCGTCGTCGCGCTGGCGATCGTCGCGACCGCGTTCGCGCTGCGCCTGCCGCAGGCGGCGGGCACCGGGATCGGCGAACTGATCGGCATGGCGGGCTTCTCGGTCAAGCGCGTCGAGATTCAGGGCATCCATCACATGGACCGGCTGCCGGTCTATTCGGTCGCGCTCGACCAGAATTCGACCGCGATGCCGCTCGTCGATCTCGGCCAGATCCGCGGCAAGCTGCTGCAATATGGCTGGGTGGCGGACGCGCGCGTCTCGCGTCGGCTGCCCGACACGCTGCTCGTCGACATCGTCGAGCGCCAGCCGTCGGCGATCTGGCAATATCAGGGCAAGCTCAGCCTGATCGACAAGGACGGCGTCGTGCTGCAGGCGGTCGATCCGCAGGCGATGCCCGATCTGCCGATCGTCATCGGGCCGAACGCGAACCTTCATGCGACGGGTCTGTCGGGGCTGATGGACGCCGCACCCCGGCTCAAGCCGCTGGTCGCGGGCGCGAGCTGGGTCGGCGATCGCCGCTGGGACGTGCGCTTCAATTCGGGCGAGACGCTGGCGCTTCCCGAAGGCGACCAGGCCGCGAAGGACGCCTATGCCAAGTTCGACCGGATGGATCAGGCCGCGCGGCTGCTCGGCCAGGGCTTCGTGCATTTCGACATGCGGTTGCCGGGCAAGACCGTCGTCCGCGTCAGCCAGGAGCCCGGCCACCAGATCGCCGATCCCGCCGCCACCCCCGCCACCCCGCCGGCCCCGGCGGGAACCGACGCCATCTAGGACAGGGGGATGGCGCAGGGCCGCAACGACAAGCTCATCACCGCGCTCGATATCGGCTCTTCGAAGGTCTGCGCGCTGATCGCGCAGCAGGCCGAAAATGGCGAGCTGACCGTGCTCGGCACCGGCCAGCGCGAGAGCCGCGGGGTCAAGCGCGGCTATATCGCCGACATGGAGCGCACCGAGGTCGCGATCCGCGAGGCGGTCGAGCAGGCCGAGCGCATCGCCGGCGTCAATATCGAGCAGGTCTGGGTGGGTTTCTCCGCCGGCGGCCTGGTCAGCCGCGTCGCCTCGGTCGAGGTCGAGCTCGGCGGACACCGGATCGAACAGGACGATATCGACGATCTGCTCGATGCGGGGCGCAATTCGATCGACCCCGAAGGGCGGATGGTGCTCCACGCACAGCCGACGCTCTACACGCTCGACGGCGTGCAGGGGGTCAAGAAGCCGCTCGGGCTGCATGCCGATCGGCTCGGCGTCGACATCCATGTGATCGCGGCGGATTCGTCGCCGGTGCGCAACCTCGATCTGTCGGTCCGCTCGGCGCATCTCGCGGTGAAGGCGATCGTCGCGGCACCGATCGCGACCGGGCTCGCCTGCCTGTCCGACGAGGAGCGCGAGCTCGGCGTCGCGTTGGTCGAGATGGGCGCGGGTGTCACCAACGTCTCGCTGTTCGCGGGCGGGATGCTCGTCGGGCTGGCGGCCATCCCCTACGGCGGATCGGACATCACCGACGACATCGCCTCCGCCTTCGGCACGCGCCGCAGCCAGGCCGAGCGGATCAAATGCTTCTACGGCTCGGCCACCACGTCGCCGCGCGACAATCACGACATGATCGACGTCGCCCCGATGGCGGGCGTCGAAGAGGGCGCAGAACCGCAGCGGATCACGCGCGCGCAGCTCATCTCGGTGATCCGCCAGCGGCTCGACCTGCTCTCAACCGACATTGCGGCGGCGCTCAAGCAACTGGGTTTCGCCGGGCCGGTCGGGCGGCAGGTGGTGCTGACCGGCGGTGGCGCCGAGCTCAAGGGCATCGCCGACTATATCCAGGGCGTGCTCGGCCGCGCGGTGCGGATCGGCCGCCCGCGCGGGCTGGCGGCGCTGCCCGAGGCGCATTCGGGGCCGGCGTTCGCGACGCTCACCGGCCTTGCGGTCTATGCCGCCTCCAACCCGATCGATCTGCGCGGCGCGGAATCGGTGCGATCCGATCCGCAGCGCCGGACGCCGAGCGGGCTCGTCCACCGCCTGATCGCAGCATTTCGGAGCGGCTATTGAGACGCTCGGTTGAGTCTCCGATGCCACTCGACCAATTAATATGTGGATTATTAATCTTTTCGCGTGCGTCGGGCGTCCGCTTTTGGCAGAATCACGGGAGCGAGCTTTTGGGGGCACTCCCGGCTTTCGAGGAGTTTGAAGATGAGCATCGAATTCGTGCGGCCTGAAGTCGACGAGCTTCGCCCCCGCATCAGCGTGATCGGCGTCGGCGGGGCGGGCGGCAACGCGATCGCCAACATGATCGAGGCCGCCGTCCAGGGCGTCGACTTCCTCGTCGCGAATACCGACGCGCAGGCGCTCAACCACTCTCCGGCCGAACGCCGCATCCAGCTCGGTCTGCGCATCACGCAGGGCCTCGGTGCCGGATCGCGCCCCGAAATCGGGCGCGCCGCCGCCGAAGAGACGATGGAGCAGGTCGAGAAGGCGCTCGAGGGCGCGCATATGTGCTTCATCGCGGCCGGCATGGGCGGCGGCACCGGCACGGGTGCGGCCCCCGTCATCGCCAAGGCGGCGCGCGAGCGCGGCATCCTCACGGTCGGCGTCGTCACCAAGCCCTTCTCGTTCGAGGGCGCGCGCCGGATGCGTGCAGCCGAGGCGGGCATCGAGGAGCTGCAGAAGCACGTCGATACGCTGATCGTCATTCCCAACCAGAACCTGTTCCTGATCGCCAACCCGAACACGACCTTCAAGGACGCGTTCAAGATGGCCGACGAGGTTCTCCAGCAGGGCGTTCGCGGCATTACCGACCTGATGGTGATGCCGGGCCTGATCAACCTCGACTTTGCCGACGTCCGCTCCGTCATGGGTGAGATGGGCAAGGCGATGATGGGCACCGGAGAGGCCTCGGGCGACAATCGCGCGATCGAGGCCGCCGAGAAGGCGATCGCCAATCCGCTGCTCGACGGCGTCAGCATGAAGGGCGCCAAGGGCGTGATCGTCTCGATCACCGGCGGCGAGGACATGCGGCTGATGGAGGTCGACGAGGCCGCCAACCACATCCGCGAGCTGGTCGATCCCGATGCCAACATCATCTGGGGTTCGGCGTTCAATAACGATCTCGAGGGCAAGATCCGCGTCTCGGTGGTCGCGACCGGGATCGAGGCCGAGGTCGGCACCGCCGCCGAACCCGCCAAGGTGTTCAGCTTCCCCGCCGCCAAGACGCGCACCGATGCGGCGCCTGCCGCCGCGGCCACGCCCGTCGCCGCGCCGGTGACGCCCGCCGCGGTGACCGCGGTCGAGACGACCGCCGAGCCCGCGCCCGCCGAAGCCGCCGCCGACGAGGGCGACGAGCTGCTGCTCGGCAGCGAGACGATCCTCACCCCGCCGGTCTCGCCCAACCCGCTGCCCGCGAACGCCGAGTCGATCGACGCCGATCCCTCCGCGACGCAGGGCAACCGCCGTTGGCTCAATTCTGGCGACACGCCCGCCGAGCCGACCACCGCCCGCGCCGGCCGCGCCGCGCCGACCGCGTCGCGCGAGGGCGGCACGCTGTTCGAACGCATGTCGTCGATCGCGCGCGGCGCCGCCAAGGCCAATGTCGAGGAAGAGGCCCCGGTCTTGCGCAAGGAGTCGCTCGATCTGCCGGGGTTTTTGAACCGGCAGAATAACCAGTAGCTTTCCCGAACCCCCACCCGTTCGTCCTGAGTAGGGGCTGAGCGAAGTCGAACACCCGTATCGAAGGAAGGCCCCGCCAGGCCACAGTCCTTCGATACGCCATTTCGACGGGCTCAATGGCTACTCAGGACGAACGGTGGTGGTAGGAAGCAGGTAATTTTTGGGTAGCCCTCGGATGCGCTATCGCGCCGCCAGCCGCGTATCTTGCTCGGGCTGCCAGTCGATCAGCATCCCCATGCTGCCATAGCCGAGCGTCGGCGCCGCGAGCGGTGTCGCGGCGGCAAGCTCGGTCCGCGGCGCGCCGGTCTGACCTGCGGTCCAGGCGGCAAGCGCGATGTGGTACTCGTCGACCGCGCGGTAGCTGGCGAGGAACGGGGCTTCGAGCTGCGGCAGCGCGGTCTGCGCGAAGGTCTGGAAGCCGCCCGTCGGCACCGCTGCGGCCTGCGGCGCGACCTGATCGGCGGCGGCGCAGAAGGCGGCCTTGGCGGCGGGCTGCGCGAAGAAATTGTAGAGCTGCGTCATGTAGCGATCGTGCGCATCCTGCCACTTGGTGCCGAGCCGCGCGTGAAAGTCGGTCTTCACGAAGCTGTCGGCGGTGGCGAGCGCGCTCTTCTGGCTGGCGAGCATCGCGTTGTAGGCAGGGACGAGCCCGGCGTCGGCATCGCTGCGGCAGCCGATCGCGGCGACGTTGAGCGCGGCGCGGACGTGCCACATCGCCTGGCGCGGATCGATGCCGTGGTTGATCGTCTGGTAGCCGCCATCGGCGGCGCGCGGCGGCGGCACGATCGCGCCCAGTTGCGCGGGCAGTTCGGGGCGCGGCACGACGACGGGCGCGGGCGGCGGCACTTCGACCGCGACCTTGTGGTGCGAACAGGAGGCGAGCAGCATCGTCATGACGCCCAGCACGGCGGCCTGCCGCGTTGCCGTTCCACGCGATCGTGCGAATCCGCTCATTGCCGTCCCTCGTCTGGTGCCTGACCCGACTAGGCACCGGCAGCGGTAAAGATGGAGTTAACCATCGGCCGCCCGATCACCCTGGCGCGGGCGGACGGGCACCCGGCGCGGCGTGGGCGCGGAGCCCTTGCACGCGCCGCTATCCTCGCCCAAAGCCATGGGCCATGCCGATCCCGCCCTTGCCCCGCGCGCTGCGCCGCCTGCTGCTGCCCGCGCTGCTGCTCACCACCGCCATGCCCGCGCTCGCGCAATATCCCGTGGGCGCGACCGTCCAGTCGCTGCCGCAGCCGGGCGATCCCGCCGAACTGCTCGCCACCGCGCTGCGCACGCTCGCGGTCGAGCCGAGCAACCTCGCCGCCCTGAGCGCCGCGGGCCACAATGCTTTGGTGCTGGGCGATCCCAATGCCGCGGTCGGCTTCTTCGGCCGCGCGCAGGAGATCGCGCCGCGCGACGGGCGGATCAAGGCGGGGCTGGGCTCGGCATTGGTCGAGCTGGAGAAGCCGCAGGACGCGCTGCGGCTGTTCGCCGAGGCGAGCCGGTTGGGCGTGCCCGATGCCGACATCGCCGAGGATCGCGGGCTCGCCTATGATCTCACCGGCGATCCGAAACGGGCGCAGCACGACTATGCGACCGTGCTCGCGGCGCACCCCGAGGACGATGTCGCGCGGCGCCGGCTGGCGCTGTCGCAGGGCATCTCGGGCGACCGAGCGGCGGCGATCGCGACGCTCGATCCGCTGATCCGCAAGCGCGACATCGCGGGCTGGCGCGCGCAGACCTTCGTGCTGGCGATGGTCGGCGACACCAAGGGCGCGAGCGACATCACGCACATCATGCTGCCGCAGCAGGCGGACATGCTGCAGCCGTTCCTCGTCCGGCTCGCCGCGCTGTCGCCCGCGGACAAGGCGCGCGCGGTCAATTTTGGCGAGATGCCCGCCGCAGGGCGCGCCTATACGCCGACCGAGCTGGCCAATACGGGCGCCGCGCCGACCTATGCGGCATCGTCGAACGCCGCGCGCGCGGCACCTTCGCCCGCACCGCGCGCGGCGACGCGCGCGAGCGATCTCGCGCCGATGCCGTCGCCGGTCCCGTCGTCCGCCGCGCGCACGACGGTGACGATGGCGGCGCCGCAGGTCGCGGTCTCGAACCCGCCGCGTATCGCGACGCCGACTTCAGCGCCAACATCTTCAATGGCGAGCGAGGCGTCGGGCCGAGCCTACCAGTCGGCCCCGCTCGCCGGGATCGCGCTGACGCCCGCCAAGCCCATGCCGGCGCCGCAGGTCGCGACGCAGATCGTGCCGACACCAACAACGGCCCGCGCGCCTCAACCGGCGCCCGTCGTCACGCCGGTGCCGACGCAGATCGCCCAGGCAAGCCCGACGCCGTCGGCGGCGGCGATATCGATGCCGAGTGGACCGCCCGCGCCCGATCTGCCGACGTCCGCCGCCGTCGGTCATTACGATCTGCCGCACGACGCCGAGCATCAGCCGATTCGCACGCCCGCGCCGATGCCCGTCGCGACCACGCCGGCCAAGACGATCGGGACGCCCGTGGTGCACGGCGAAACGCCCAAGGTCGTGGCACCCGTCATCGCCAAGCCCGAGAGGCTTGCCTCGGCGGACGACCAGCCAGCTGCCCGCGCGACGCCGACCCGGAAGTCGTCCGGCGATACCGAGGCGAGGCGCTCGAAGGACAAGCCCGCCGCAACCTCGGTCGACGCCGACGCGTCGCCGGCGAAGACTCGCGGAAAGCATGTCACGCCGTCGGCATCGACCGACGACAGCGAACCGACGCCACCGACCCGCAAGGGCGCGCACGCGACGAAGCTCGCCGCCGCCGACGACGCGACCGACGACGGCGACACCCCCGATACGAAGGGCCGCAAGTCGGTCCACGGCAAGCGCGGGGCGGCGGACGATGGCGACGACCAGGTGTCCACCACGACGCGCAAGGGCGGCCGCGGCAAGACGGCCGACGACGGCGAACCGTCCACCAAATCGCGCAAGGGCAGCCATACGACCAAGCTCGCCGCCGCCGACGACGGCGAGGATGACGGCGGGTCGCGCAAGGGTGGCCACGGCAAGAAGGCGTCGGACGCCGCCGATGCCAAATCGTCCAGATCGTCGAAGAAGGACGACGCCAAGGCATCGCCCGAGCGCGTCTTCGTCCAGGTCGCTGGCGGTGCGAACAAGGACGACATGGACAAGGCGTGGGCCGGCCTCAAGAAGAAGGCGCCCGATCTGATGAAGGGGCACACCCCGCAGACCGCGCCGGTACACGCCACCAACCGCTTGCTCGTCGGCCCGTTCAAGAGCGACGAGGAAGCGCAGGCGTTCGTCAACAAGATGGCGGGCAAGGGCCTTTCGGGCTTCACCGTCAAGACGGCCAAGGGCACCAAGGTCGAGAAGGTCGACAGCGGCCAGTGAGGCCGATCGCGACCTATGCAGCGGACCCGGCGGACGCGGTGCGCCAGCATCCCGAGCCGCACGGCGAGACACGCGGGCCGCGCGACGCCTTTCAGCGCGACCGCGACCGTATCGTCCACGCGATCGCGTTCCGGCGGCTGCGCCACAAGACGCAGGTGTTCGTCGCGCCCGACGGCGATCATTTCCGCGTGCGGCTCACGCACAGCATCGAGGTGTCGCAGATCGGGCGGACGATCGCGCGCGCGCTAGGGCTCAACGAGGATCTGACCGAGGCGCTGTGCCTCGCGCACGATATCGGCCACCCGCCCTTCGGCCATGCCGGCGAGGACGCGCTGCAGGCGGCGATGCTGGTCGCGGGCGGCTTCGACCACAACGCGCACACGCTGCGCGTGCTGACGCGGCTCGAAAGCCCCTATCCGCGTTGGCCGGGGCTCAATCTGAGCTGGGACATGCTCGAAGGGCTCGCGAAGCATAATGGACCGATCGCGGTGGCGCCGTGGGCGCTCGCCGAGGTCGATGCCGAATTTCCGCTGATGCTCGGCGCCTGGCCTGGTCTCGAGGCGCAGGTCGCCGCGATCGCCGACGATATCGCCTATGACAATCACGACATCGACGACGGGCTGCGCGCGGGGATCCTCGATCTCGACCAGCTCTGCTCGGTGCCGCTGGTGGCGGCGCGCTGGCGGGCGGTGTGCGATCGTCACCCGGACGTGCCCCCCGCGCGGCTCGCGCGCGAGCTGGTGCGCGACCAGATCGGCGTGATGGTCAACGACGTGATCGACGAGACGCGGCGACGGATCGCGCAAGCCCGCGTCGAGACCGTAGCCGACGTGCGCGCGGCGGGGCGGCAGCTCGCGGGCTTCTCGGAGCCGATGGCGGCCGACGAGCGCGTGCTCAAGCGCTTCATGTACGCGACGCTCTATCACAGCCCGTCACAGATCGCGGTGGCGGAGGAGGCGCGCGGCGTGCTCGCGCGGCTGTTCGCCGCCTATGCGGCCGATCCGTCGCTGTTGCCCGCGGAATGGCGCGAGGCGTTGCCCGAGGCCGAGCCGCAGCGCACGCGCCATATCGCGGACTTCATCGCGGGCATGACCGACCGCTACGCGATCTCGCGCCACCGCGAACTGATCGGCCCGGTGTCGCTACCCGAGGGGTTTTGAGCGCATAACATCCTCCCCGGCTTTTGCCGGGGAGGGGGACCGCCGGCGCAGCCGGTGGTGGAGGGTAGATCACGCCTCTGACGGGCGCACAGCCCCAGAGGTCAGACACCCCTCCACCACTCGCTGCGCGAGCGGTCCCCCTCCCCTGAAAGGGGAGGATGGCAAGACGACGGACACTTCCGCCCACCCCCACGTTCCCGTATCGCCATGACCATGCCCCCCGACCATCCGCCGATCCCCGCCCCCAAGATCGGCGTGCTGCTGACCAACCTCGGCACGCCCGACGCCGCCGAGGCAGGGGCGGTGCGGCGCTATCTGGCCGAGTTCCTGTCGGACAAGCGCGTCGTCGAGATACCGCGCGTGGCGTGGCTGCCGATTCTCCACGGCATCATCCTGCGCACCCGCCCCAAGAAATCGGCGCATGCCTACGGGCTGGTGTGGACCGAGGAGGGCTCGCCGCTCGCCGCGATCACGCGGCGGCAGGCGCTGGCGCTCGAGGATGCGTTCGGGCCGGGCGTGATCGTCGACTATGCGATGCGCTACGGCCGCCCGGCGATCGCGGACCGGCTCGCGGCGCTCAAGGCGGCGGGGTGCGAGCGCATATTGGTCGCGCCGCTCTATCCGCAATATTGCGCCGCGACGACCGCGACCGCCAACGACGCCGCCTTCGCAGCGCTTGCAGGCATGCGCTGGCAGCCCGCGCTGCGCACGCTGCCGCCCTATCATGACGACCCCGCCTATATCGCCGCGCTCGCCGCCTCGGTGCGCGCCGCGGTCGCCGCGCTCGATTTCGTGCCGGATGCGATCATGACCAGCTTCCACGGCATGCCGCAGCGCACGCTCGAGCTCGGCGACCCCTATCATTGCCATTGCCGCAAGACCGCGCGGCTCCTGTCCGAGGCGCTCGGCCAGGAGCTGATCGTCGCCTTCCAGTCGCGCTTCGGCCGCGCGAAATGGCTCGAGCCCGCGACCGACCTCACGCTCGCCGCGCTGCCCGCCAAGGGCATCAAGCGGATCGCCGTACTCACCCCCGGCTTCTCGGCGGACTGTATCGAGACGCTCGAGGAGATCGCGATCCGCGGCCGCGAGACGTTCGTCGAGGCGGGCGGCACCGATTTCGCCTGCCTGCCCTGCCTCAACGACAGCGGCGAGGGTATCGCTATGCTGCGCACCATCCTCGCGCGGGAGCTTGAAGGCTGGGTGGCGCCCGCATAGGATCGCGGCAACCAACAGGGAGAGGCGAATGACCCGCGTAGCGATCGTGACCGGCGGCACCCGAGGCATCGGCGAGGCGATCAGCATCGCGCTGCACGGCGCCGGCGTGAAGGTGGCGGCGAGCTATGGCGGCGACGACGTCAAGGCCAAGTCGTTCACCGACAAGACCGGCATCCCCGCGTTCAAATGGGACGTCGCCGATTTCGACGCCTGCCATGAAGGCGTCGCGCGCGTCGAGGCCGAGCTCGGCCCGATCGACATCGTCGTCAACAATGCCGGCATCACCCGCGACAGCACGATCCTGAAACAGAGCTACGAGCAGTGGAAGGCGGTGATCGACACCAATCTCGGCGGCTGCTTCAACATGGCCAAGGCGACGTTTCCCGGCATGCGGGAGCGCAAATGGGGGCGGATCGTCAACATCGGCTCTGTCAACGGGCAGGCCGGGCAGTACGGCCAGGTCAACTACGCCGCCGCGAAATCGGGCATCCACGGCTTCACCAAGGCGCTGGCGCAGGAAGGCGCCAAGTTCGGCGTCACCGTCAACGCGATCGCGCCGGGCTATATCGATACCGACATGGTGGCGGCGGTGCCCGAGGACGTGCTCGAGAAGATCGTCGCGCGCATCCCCGTCGGCCGGCTGGGCCATGCCTCCGAGATTGCCCGCGGGGTCGCCTTTTTGGTGGCCGAGGAGGGCGGGTTCATCACCGGATCGACGCTGTCGATCAACGGTGGGCAGCATATGTATTGAAGCGGAGCTTGCGGCCGTCGTGCGAACCATATCGGTCCGCTCGCTGATGTCTGGGCCCGTCAAACGCTCGGTCCAGATCGCGGGACACGCGACCTCGATCAGCCTCGAGCCCGTCTTCTGGGATGCGCTGGTGGAGGCCGCGGTGGAGCAGGCGCTGCCGCTCTCCGCACTGGTCGCGCGCATCGACGCCGCACGGATCGAAGCGCCCGACCCGGCCAATCTCGCCAGCGCGATCCGGGTGTGGCTGTTCGAACGCGCGCGGGCGGTGGACGAGCGCGGGTGATCGCGACGTACCTCGACTTCTTCTTTCTGTCATCCTGACGGAAGTCAGGACCCATACGCGCAGCCATTCTAACTCGGCGATGCGCTGCTCGTCGGCGCTACGCTTGCGCTCCGCGCAGCGCTTGGACTGATTCCGGGTCGAGTCCGAGACGACGAAAAGGGAAGGCATGAGCGCACCGTTCCCCCGCGCAGGCGGAGGCCCAGGCCCGAGTTTCGTGGCGAGCGCAACCGATCGATAGCGGCGTGAGGCCTGGGCCCCCGCCTTCGCGGGGGAACAGCGGCGCGAACGGGAATGGCAGACACACGTCTCCCTCCGTTGGAGACGAAGAAGGGTCGCGGCCGGCGCGTCCTGTCGTGCGCACCCGGGGTGCGGGGCTATCTGTCCCCGCGTGGACACGCCTTTGGGGCGGTCTGCATTGTGGCGGACCCTGACGAGGCTGCCCCAGTACCACGGGGCGGCGAGCCAGGGCTGGCTGTTGATGATGTCGCGAAGCTTCGGCTGAACCAGATGACTTCGCGCCGGCCGCCCGGGGTTTTAACCCGGACCTTGCCCCTCCGCACCATGATGGGGGCGCGGATGGACGACGAGGCGTATAACCCATATGGTTTTCTTTGCCAAGCATGGAGTCCAGCTCATCCTCCCCCGCCAGGGGGAGGTGGCACGCGAAGCGTGACGGAGGGGGAGGGTGCGGCGCATCCATGGCTCGGGCGCCGCCGTCGCCCGCCCCCTCCGACGCCCTGCGGGCGCCACCTCCCCCTGGCGGGGGAGGATGGGGACGCAGCCCGTCTCAGTCCGCCGCGTCCGCGCGCCTCGCCAGCAATATCCGCGCCTGCGCCGCGATCTGCGCGAGCATCGCGGGGCTCACCGCGGGTGCTGTCCGCGCGCGCTGGACGAGGCGGGCGAAGCGATCGACGCGTGCCTGGTGCTGCGCCAGCCAGCGATCGACCAGCTCGCCCGGCCCGCTCTTTCCCGCGCGCGCCAGGAAATCGAGGCGGAGCTGCTCGAAATCGCGCGCGAGGCCGGCGGTCAGCAGCCGCTCCCAGCTATCCGCCGAGGTCGCGCGCTGTGCCGCCGCCTTGGCCCAATCGAGCCCAAGCGCCTCGCCGAGTTTGACGTATGCCGCGACGACGTCGATCTCGCTCCACCCCTGGCGCTGCGCGAGCGCTGCGGTCGCGATCGCACCGTCGAGTTCGTAGAGGCGCGCGACGCGGGCTGCGAGCGCGGAGCTGGCGCCGGTCTCGACCAGCCGGGTGGTGAGCTGCGCGGTGGCGCCCTTCACCTCGGCCTTGACCAGTTGGTCGACCGCGGTGTCGAGCCGCGCGACGCCGGGTGCGAGATTCGCCGCCATCTCGCCGGGCAGCGCGCCGGGCGCCGCGACGCGGATCAGGTCGGCGATGTGCAGCCGGATGACGCGCGCGGCGGTATCGAGCAGTTCGAGCCGGCCGCCCTCCGGCATCGGCTCGGCCTCGATGTCGGCGAACAATTGCGTCAGCCCGAAGATCGTGTCGCAGGCGAGATAGGCGCCCGAGACGCGCGCGAGGCTGACGCCTTCCTCCTCGGAGAGCTCGAACGGCGCGACGAGCCCGAGCCGGTTGACCACCGCATTGGCGACCTTGGTCGCGACGATCTCGCCGCGCAGCCGGTGACGGTCGATCGCGTCGGCGAAGCGCGTTTGCATGGGGGCGGGGAAGGCGGCGTGGAGGATCGGCGAGAGCGCGGGATCGCCCGCGATCGGCGAGGCCTCGATCGCCGTCTGCAACGCGAGCTTGGCGTGGCTGAGGATAACGGCAAGTTCGGGGCGCGTCAGCCCGTGGCCATCCTGCGCGCGGCGTGCGAGCTCGTCATTGCCCTTGAGCCCCTCGACCTTGCGATCGAGACGTCCGGCGGCCTCGAGCTCCTCGATGACGCTGATCTGGCTCGGCACGGCCCGCGGGCCGCCGCGTTCGGCGGAGGAGAGCGACAGCGTCTGCAGGCGGTTATCCTCGAGCACGATCTTGGCGACATCGTCGGTCATGCTCGCGAGGAAGACGTTGCGATCGTCGAAGCCGAGCCGTCCCTCGATCATCTCGGCGTTGAGCGCGATCTTGATGTTGACCTCGTTGTCCGAGCAATCGACGCCCGCCGAATTGTCGATGAAGTCGGTGTTGATGCGCCCGCCGAGCAGGCCGTATTCGATCCGGCCCGCCTGCGTCGTCGAGAGGTTGGCGCCTTCGCCGATCACCTTGCAGCGCAGTTGATCGGCGTTGACGCGGTTGGCGTCGTTGGCGGGATCGCCCGCATCCGCCTGGGCTTGCGCCTGCGCCTTGATGTAGGTGCCGATGCCGCCGAACCACATCAGGTCGACAGGGGCCTTCAGGATCGCCTGGATCAGCGTGGAGGGATCGTAGGTGCCGGCCGCGATGCCGATCGCTTGCGCCGCCTCGGCGGAGATCGGGATCGCCTTTTGCGAGCGCGGGAAGATACCGCCGCCGGCCGAGATCAGGCCTGCGTCATAGTCCGCCCAGCTCGACGTCGGCAGCGCGAACATCCGCGCGCGCTCGTCCCAGCTCTTCGCCGCATCGGGGGTGGGATCGAGGAAGATATGGCGGTGATCGAACGCCGCGACGAGCTTGATCGTCTTCGACAGCAGCATGCCGTTGCCGAACACGTCGCCCGACATATCGCCGCAGCCCGCGGTCACGATCGGATCGGCCTGCACGTCGACGCCCATCTCGGCGAAGTGACGCGTCACCGACACCCACGCGCCCTTGGCGGTGATCCCCATCGCCTTGTGGTCGTAGCCGTGCGACCCGCCGCTGGCGAACGCGTCGCCCAGCCAGAAGCCGTGCGCCACCGCGATCTCGTTGGCGATGTCCGAGAAGGTCGCGGTGCCCTTGTCGGCAGCGACGACGAAATAGGGGTCCTTTCCATCGAGGATCTTGACCGCATCCGGATGGACGACCGCGTTGTCGACGATGTTGTCGGTGACCGACAGCAGCGCGCGGATGAAGATGCGGTAGCTCTCCGTCCCTTCGGCGAGCCAAGCCTTGCGGTCGCCGGCGCCGGGGAGCTGCTTGGGATAGAAGCCGCCCTTGGCGCCGGTCGGCACGATGACGGCGTTCTTGACGACCTGCGCCTTCATCAGGCCGAGGATTTCCGTGCGGAAGTCGTCGCGGCGATCGGACCAGCGCAGGCCGCCGCGCGCGATCGGCCCGCCGCGCAGGTGGATGCCTTCGATCCGCGGCGAATAGACCCAGATCTCGCGCCAGGGACGCGGGGCGGGGAGTTCGGGGACGGCCGCGCTGTCGAGCTTGAACGCGAGTGCTTCGGCGGCGGCGGGCGAGAAGGCGTTGGTACGCAGGATCGCCTCGATCAATCCGCGCATCCGGCGCAGGATGCGATCGTCGTCGATCGCCGCGACCGCGACGAGGCCTTCGTCGATCGAGGCGCGGGCCTCTTCGGCCTTTTTCTTCGAGCTGTGCTGCGGATCGTGCTGCGCATCGAACAGCGCGACGAAGCCGTGCGTCACCTCGGGCGCGCGCGCCATCGCATCCGCCACCGTGACGAGCCCGTAGTTGAGCCCGGTCTGGCGGAGATAGCGGAACCAGGCGCGCAGCAGCACGACTGCCCGCGGCGCGAGCCCCAGGCTGACGATCAGCGCGTTGAACGCATCGGCCTCGGCATTGCCCTTGAGCACCTCGGCGATCGCGGTCTCGGCGATCTCGGCACGCGCGAGCAGCGACGGGCCCGAACCCGCGGGCGCATCGAGCAGGAATTCGTGGATATGGCCGAGCTTGCCGCCGTCGAGCGCGGTCGGCACCTCCTCCAGCACGACGAAGCCGAAATCCTCGAGCACGGGCACGACGTCGGATAGCGGCACGATCCCGCCCGAGCGGTAGATTTTGAGGTGCAGCCGGTCGCTTGCCTCGCCGGCCTGCGCGTAGAGCCGCGCCGCGCGATCCTCGTCGTCGTCGAGCGCGGTGAGGCGCACGATGTCCTCGGCAGCCTCGGCGGCGTCCGATCGGCCACGATAGCCGGGGGGGAAGGCGGCGGCGTGGCTGAGCGCGAAGCGCGCCGCACGATTGGCGCCGATGCGATCGACCAGCGCGGCTTCCACCGCAGGGGCCCAGCCGCGCATCATCTGTTCGAGCCGGGCATCGAGCGGCGCGGCATCGGGCAGCGCTGCGCCCTCGCCCAGCGTCACGGTGTAGCGCAGCAGCGCGAGCCCGCCGTCGCCGAGATCGATCGCCCAGGCTGCGACCTTGCCACCCGCGGCCTCCGCCACCATCCGCCCGATCGCATCGCGGCGCGTCGTCGTGAGTTCGTCGCGCGGCAGCCAGACGAAGGCGAAGAGCTGGCGGCGTAGCACCTCCTCGATCAGCACCAGCTTGGGCCGCGGCCGATCGGCGAGCGACATCGCGGTAAGCGCGACCTGCTCGAGCGCGGCGAGCGGGAAGGCGATGATCAGATCGTGCGGCAATTCGTGCAGCACATGACGCAGCGCCTTGCCGGCGTGGCTCGTGCGATCGAAGCCGAGCTGTTCCTCCAGATCGGAAAGGCGCCGCCGCAGCAGCGGCACGCGGTCGGCGCGCGTCGCGAGGCCCGACGAGGTCCACAGCCCGGCATGGATATCGAGCCCCGCGATCCGGCCGCCCTCGCGGTGCGGCAGTATCACCAGATCGAGCGGAACGCGGCGATGCACGGTCGCCAGCCGATCGGCCTTGAGCAGCAGTGGCGCCTCGTTGCCCGCCTCGAACCAGCGGATCGCCGCCAAGCGCGCGGCATCGCTCCATAGCGCATCGTCGTCGGTGCGCAGGATGCCGAGCATGTCCGCGCGCCTGCCCGCAAGATCCTCGCGAACGAAGCCGAGCAACGTCATGTTGCCGTCGAGGAACCAGCGCAGCAGCGCGGTGCCTTCGCCGTCGGGCAGTGCCGCAGTGCCGCTGCGCAGCGCCTGCTGCAGCATGGGCCAGTCCGCGACCGCGGCGCGGACGTCGCCGAGCACCTCGCCGAGATCGTCGACCAGCGTGCGGCGCTCCTTCGCGTCGGTGCGCTCGATCTCCATGTAGATGATCGACTCGCGGCGCTCGCCCTCGGTGCGCGGCGGGAACAGCGCGGTCAGCGTGCCGGCGGGATCGCGGCGCACCGCGACGATCGGGTGGAGCAGACGATGCACCGCGAGCCCGCGTGCCGCCAGCGCCGAGGACACCGAGTCGACCAGGAACGGCATGTCGTCGTTGACGATCGCGAGCCGCATCAGCCGCCGCCCGCCTTCGCCGCCGATCGATTCGAGCGCGAAGCTCGGCGTGTTCGCTTGGCGCCGCATCGCCGCCTGCGCGACGAACGCGGCGGCGGCCTGGCGCGCGGAATCGTCGAAGCCGTCGGTCTCGCCGGGCAGCGCGCCCTGCGTCAGCATGCCCGCGATCTCGGCGACGAGCGGACCCGCCTCCGCGTCGCTGCCGGAGGTCGTCTCGCTCGCCACAGATGCCGTCATGCCGGTCCGCTCCTTACGCGGTCACGCCCCTGTTCGGGGCCGATTGCGCGCCGCTATGCGCCCCTCCGCCGCGCTTCTCAACCCTAGGGAAGGCCTGCGCAACGGGCGTGCGGAGGCGCCCGCCGTCAGCACCATTTGTTGCGTATCGGGCTCGGATCAGTTCGTGATCTTGCGGATCGCGCGATCGACGAGGCTGGTCTCGTCGGGCACCGGCGCGATCACCGCGAGCCGTCCGTCGGGTTCGCGGCGCGCGAGCAGCAGCACGAACTCGCCCGCGTCGGAGGCGAGATCGATCACCATCTGCGGCTCGATCCGGCGCAGCGCGGCGCGCGCGATCTCGGCATGGCTGGGCGGTGCGGTGACCGGCTTGCGCGCGATCCGTTCGGCGGCGACCATCGCCTTCAATCCACCCGGCTGCATCTCGATATGATCGGCGAGGGAGCCCGCGCCCAGGCCCAGCCGATGCGCCTGCGCCAGCGTCGCGGCGAACTCGGTCGCACGCGCCTTGTCGACGTTCATGCCGAAGACGAGCTTGATCACCGCGGTCATCGGTGCGCGCGGCTGCGCCTTGATCCCCGCGTCGCCGAGCAGATCGGCATATTCGGCGGGCCGCGAGGTCGCGAGCAGCGAGAAATCGTAGGCGAGCCCGAGTGCACGGTACAACGCGGCGCGGCTTTTGAGGCGCGCGCCCTGCGCCGCCTCGGCCTGATCGCGCGCGGCGGCGAGGTGATCGGCAAGCGCGGCGTTGTGGCCGGGTGAGAGCACGTCGTCGGGCTCGTCCTCGTCGATCGGGTCGACCGGCGTCTCGAGCCCGCCGCTCGGGCCGTCCGCCCAGACCGGGGCATCGCGCTGGGGCGCCAAGACCGCCGACACGTCGCTTGCGTCCACTAGCGGTTCGGCGACGAGGTCGAGGTCCGCGACCTCCTTCCAGTTGATCACGCCGTAGACGAAATCGATCGTGTCGTCGTCGGACGAATAGGGCATCAATATGCCGCGATACAGCGTGTTGAGCCCGCGCTGGCTGAGGAATTCGGCCTCGAAGCCGATCGGCGCGCGGTTGGCGATGATCTGCAGATAATGGTCGGTGAGCCGGGAGAGCAGCGAGCGGCTCGGCACGTCGGCGATCGTCGCGATCTCGTGACCGAGCCCGCATTCGCGGCGCAGCGCTTCGCCGAGATAGGCGATCGCCGGATTGTCGACCCCGGCGGTGAAGTCGAGCAGCACCGAGTGCGGCGCGAAATCCGCGGCGGCCTTCGGATCGAGATCCTCGATCGAGGGATAGATGCGGCCGCCGAGCATGCCGACCCAGAAATTATAGGCGCGGACGTGCATGCGGCGCTCGTCGGTGCCGATCGCGGGGGCCGCCGCGCGTTCGGCCACGGCTGCGGTGTCGCGCTCTTCGCTGTCGCCTTCGGCTTCGATCGCGCGCATCCCGTCCATTCGCCATCCCCATGCCCGGCGCGCTCATGCCACCCGGGATCGTGACCATGGACCGACCATGGTTGCGATACCGTAAAGCATCGCGCGGCGACTTGCGAGGTCGGCAATCCACTGCTAGAGGCCCGCCACCGGCACGCCGCCTTAGCTCAGCTGGTAGAGCATCGCATTCGTAATGCGGGGGTCACAGGTTCGAGTCCTGTAGGCGGCACCACCTAGTCCCATGTTCCGAGACAAATCCTTGCGTCTCTGCGGAGCGGCGCAAAGCCCCCGCGTTTGCGGGGTTTCGCGATACCAGCTTCGCGCCGTGCAGCCGCGAGACGCATGATGGCGGCGGTACGGCGAAGAAGGAAGGGCCCCGTCTCGGAGGCCCCTTTTCCAGACTGCACGACGGGTGCGTGGATAGTCAGCCGAAGCCGAGCAGCACCTTCTGATCATCCCAGCGGACCGGCAGGTCGATCGTCAAAAGTTTTCGCGGCGTCAGCTTTATCGGGTGGCTACCATCGACGATCGCCTCGACGATCTCGGGCGCAAGCCAGGCAAGGCGGACCAGCTTACCCATCCGGCTTCGGCATTGTCCGATGCGCGCCGCGACGTCCTTGATGCTGCTGGTCGGGGATGCGAGCACGGCATCGCGTGCCGCGCGGGCTTCGGCGAGCAGCTCGACCAGCTGCCTGTCCTGCGGCGGCGGGACGGTGCCATCGCCTGCGAGACGCAGCTTCACATCCTTGCCGTGCCGAACGCGGACAGCGTTGGTGGTGAGAACAAGCGCCGCGCTTTCGACCGCATCGTCGATCGCCAACATCCCATGCAGCGCGGCCCGGTCGACGCTGATCGAGACCTTGGCATCGTCGATGCGAACGTCGTTCACCAGCCGCCCGACGATGCTCCGTCTGCCGTAACTCGTATCGAGCCTGTCTCGGATCCCGGAGGCGCGCACGATCACATCCTGCGATGCCTGTGCGTCAAGGGTCGCCATCCTCGCGATGGCCGATCGATCCCCGAGCAAGGCGCCGAGCCTGCTGACGACAGCCTCTTCGACATCGTGCGCGGGCAGCCGGCAGGCTGCCGGCCCATCTGTGAGAAGATCGGATGCATGGGTGACATAGTAGCGATAACGCTTGCCGGATTTGACTGCATGGCTGGGGGACATCCGACGACCATGCGTGTCACGCAGGATGCCAGCCAGAAGGCTGGGAATGCGGGCGTTGGTCCGCTGCTTGCGATTGGCCCGATTGCTGTCCAGCAGCTGCTGGACATCGTCCCAGAGCGGCTGTTCGATCAGTGCGGCATGTTCGCCCGGATGGACCACCCCCTTGTGCACGACCTCACCGCGATAGATGCGATTGGACAACATCGCGAAGAGCATGCCGCGCTCGAATGGCACGCCACCGCGAGACGGCTTGTTCGCCTGCGGGCGGAGCTTGGTGCGATAGCCATCTCGCCGCAGCTCCTCGATCAGCGTGCTGCCGGATTTCAGCGCACGGTAGCGCTCGAAGACATGGCGGACGATGACGGCGTCGCCGTCGTCGATCAGTAGCTTGCGATCCTCGAGCCGATAGCCGAGCGGCACCGGCCCGCCCATCCACATGCCGCGTGCCTTGGAAGCGGCAATCTTGTCACGGATGCGCTCGCCGGTTACCTCGCGCTCGAACTGCGCGAAGGACAGCAGCACGTTCAGTGTCAGCCGTCCCATGCTGGTCGTGGTGTTGAACGCTTGGGTCACCGACACGAAGCTCGCGCCCCGCGCATCGAGCACTTCGACGATCTTCGCGAAGTCAGACAGCGCCCTGGTCAGCCGGTCAACCTTGTAGACGACGATGACATCGACGCGGCCCGCCTCGATATCGGCGAGCAGGCGCTTCAAACCGGGCCGCTCCATCGAGCCGCCCGAAAAGCCACCATCGTCATACGCATCGCGCACCTCGACCCAGCCTTCGTGACGTTGGCTCGCGATATAGGCAGCGCACGCCTCGCGCTGGGCATCGAGACTGTTGAAGCTTTGCTTCAAGCCTTCCTCGGTTGATTTGCGCGTGTAGATCGCACAGCGAATGGCACCGGTACGCGCGGGCGGGATACGCTTAGTCATGATCCGTCAGCCCGAAGAAGCGGGGCCCCGACCAGCCGGTGCCGGTAACCTCGCGCGCGATCGCCGACAGAGACCGATAACTTCGGTCCTCGAACAAGAAGCCGGTGTCGGTAACGGTCACCGCCACGCTACGCCCGTTCCAGCTGCGCAGCAGCCGGGTGCCGGGCTTGATCGACGGGGCAGGGGAGCGGCTGAGCAACCGCGCCATCGGCATTAGCTTGGGTCGCAGCGCCCGTTCCTGCAGGCGGAAGGCAATGCCGTGTGTGAGCAGGTCGGGCGAGATGGCGGGAGCGGGACCGCCATAGAGCCTTCCCCATTCTGTCCGCAGTTGCACCGGCAACATCGTCGCCAGTGCCGCGAGCTTGGCCTCGAGCGTTGCCATCACGCAACCTCGGCGACCGAGTAGGCGGTGACGCCATCGCGCGTGCCCTTGTCGAGCGTGTGACCCTTCTTGCGCAGTCCGGTCAGCGCCGCCCGTGTCGTGTGCGGCAGCCAGCCTGTCGCATCGATGAGCTCGGCGAGCGTGGCGCCGCCCTCGCGGCGAAGCAACTCAACCACCATAGCGATCTTGCTGATTGGCTTCGTGGTCTCAAGCGCCGCCGGACTTTCAGCAACCGGAGCCACGGGGCTTGTCGTGCCGTCGATCTCTTCGACGCCGACAAGCGTTCGCCCAGCGGTGGTGATCGTCAGCCCGATGCGGATATCGCCGTCCTCACGCCACACCTGCGCGGCGTCTGTCACGGCGACCTCCTCGACCAGCGCGCGCTTGAGCAGCGGCGGGATCGAGCGACGGATGCGGACGCCCTCGTCGCCGAGGTTTTCCGGCGGCGGCAGGATGCTGCCGTCGATGCGCTGGAAGGCGGTGGCGAGCAGGACGAGCTGCAGGTCGGTGAGCTTGGACTTGGTCACGATCGATCTCCGGTGGCAGTAGCATGAGCGCTGCTTCCACCAGCCAGAGCCCCGCCAGGTGTCATCCTGCGGGGGAGCTGCCCTCTATGCGGGCCGCGTCGTCGTCGAACAGCAATGCTCGAACCGCGAGCGAAGTCGAATGGAATGTGGAGCGAGCGTGCAGATTTATCGGATCATGCCTCGCCGCGCGAAAAGCTGCGTATCGACTGTGCCGCGGCTTTCCGGCTTCGTGTCGGCGCAGGAGACGCGACAATGGACGACGACCGGCAGGATCTGGTGCGCAAGCTCTTTGCGCTGCTGACGATGAAGTCTGAAGATGCCGCAGCAATGGCAGCGGACGGGCAGGAGCCCCGGAACGACCAATCTGTTCAGCGGGATTTGGCGGGCCGGCTGATCGGCATAGGGTGCGAGGTCGCGGTCCTCGCAGAAGCCATCGTAGCCATTCTACCCAAGGCTTGATCTTATCTCCGTTGAAGCAGTCCCGAATGTCTGATTGTGGTGGATAAGGTCTGACCGGGTTTGAGCGCTCGGCTGGCGATTTCGGCCGTTCGTTCACGTGACGCGCCTAGGGCTTTGGCGCCCATGCTTAAGGGCATCATCCTAATAACCTCTAGACCTTGATCAACGCCGGGGCATAGTGCCGCGCTCTGGCCAAGGTTTTAGAAGCCATCCCAATGTACCATGCATTCATCCTCTTATCCCAGGATCTGCAGGATACGAACGTCGCCCAATCAAATTCGTAGATCGACTGCAGCGCCCAGTCTACGTCTAGCCTGACGATTAGCAGATATTCAAAGAGCTGCCTGTTTTGATCCTCTGTGTCAGGATAGACCGTCCCGGTCTTCCGGGAGTGAAGCACTCCCTTGATCGAATAGCGGTCACCCCTCCGGGAGAGGGCATCCACGTTTGCTGTTCCTACCGCAGCTTCGCGAAGGTTGGAGCAGCCGGGAGTACTGTTGAAGTAGTCAATCGCCAGTTTCTCGGCGACCTGTCCGACTGTGAGTGCCAGCCCGCGCCGCCGCATTTCGCTGTCAAGCGTGGCACGGAGTCGCAGGAGTTCCGCATCGCACGATAGGGAGAGATCAGGCAATCTGAGGTTCGGAATTTTCCCGCTCATGACACGATTCCGGAAGGCCAGTTTCCGACGACAGATTGCGTGGCAGCCGACCCGTAGAGGAAGGCAGCGGTAAGATCGGTAAGGTTATCGAGAGGAATCCGCGCCGTTCCGGCTATTGCGCATTCCCAGATTACGAGGCTACGCCAGCCTTGCTCCGCAACCATCTCCGCCACCAGTTCATCTCTCGCCCTGTTTTTCACGATCTTTCGATCCCAAAACGAGGAGCGCGTCGCAGGGAGACGAAACTTCGGGCAATCATGGCCGTGCCAGAAACAGCCGTGAACGAAGATAACGGCTTTGAACTGGCGAAAAACGAGGTCAGGACGTCCAGGTAATTGCGGGCCGTGCAGGCGGTAGCGAAACCCCCGCTTATGCAGTGCCTTCCTAATGATCAGCTCGGGCTTGGTGTCGCGCGCACGGATCTGACGCATATTGTGACTGCGCTGCTCCCGGGTGTGCACGTCCATTCAGACTGCCTCCACCGCATGGGCGACGATCGTGGTGAGGGCGTGGCGCAATTCGGTCGCCGTCATCCCGGGCCTGAGTGTCACCGCTCCGAAACGGAAATCCGAGCGGTACTGTGGATGAAAAAGTCGGCCCGGCATCGGCGTATCCCGGTAGTTTTCCCTAAACTGCGGAGGCTGAGGAGAGACCAGATACGCCGCGCGCACCACACTGGAGATGCCGTCTACGCCTTCCGAAACCAACGCATCTCGATAGGTGTGTGCTGAGCTCAGCGCATCGTTCAGGCCTTCATTGATACGATATTTGGCATCCAGGACGATCAATCGCCTAGGTGCGCCGCCAACTTCTTGGTACGCCACCATGTCGGGCGTCATCGTTCGCGTATAGGAGCCGCGGCCGTCGGCTTCGTTCCAGAATTCCCGGTAACGCTTCTGAAAGCACAGCCGCCATCCGTCCCCGACACCAACGGTGGCGGCGCCTGAGGCGATCGTCAGCGCGCCATCACCGGACATTGTGAAGAGCTCGCCCACGGCGAGGGTCTCACTTCCCCATTCTTCGGTCGCTGCCCGCACCAAGCGCAGGAAGCACCAAAGCTCATAAAGTTCAAATGTTCGGGCTAGCGGCAGGTTGAGGAAGTCGCCGAAGACCGAGGCGATGCCGAGACTGAGATCCTGCCATATCCGATAGAAACGGCGGTAATGGGGGTCGTTGCGGAAGAGCGCGCTGAGCGTGAGCGTCGCCGGCACGGGTGGGGCGTCTCTGAACAGCTCTGACATGGTCAAAACGCCGATGCGGCGAGCCAGCACGAGGCACCTGCGGCTCCAGGCCGCTGCCGTCGCCTGTGTGTCGGGTTCGGCGCTGCTCCGGTATCCGGCAAGCGTTTCTGCCGCTGACTGAAGCCAGCTGCGCCAGCTCCGCAGACAGGCGGCCATCTGACGATGTTCAGGAATATCGATCGTGTCCTGTCGCCGCCGGATGCGGATGCTCTGAGGCAGGAGGCCCTGCAACTGCGGCGGCAGCGTCGGGCGCTGGCTAGACTCTGACAGAACCCGTCCGCGCTGAAGCGATCGTACGATCTCTGGTCCGGTCGCACGGCGGGCGCGGTGATATGGCTGCACGGTCTCTTCGGCCCCGAGCCGGCGCCGCGGCGATCCGGCGATGCGGTCGACGACGTGTTCGAGCTCGGCGATACGCGAGCGCAGGAATTCCAGCCGGGCGATCGGCGGAGGCGTGGCGGACGCGCCCCGCGCAACCGCGCGCCGGAAGGGCGACAGCGAAAACAGCGCGAATGTGTCTTCCAGAATTTCCCGGAGCATCGTGTCGAAATCGGACCGTGTGAGCTTCCGCCGGTCCGAGTCGGTTATGACCTGCAGCCGCCGTATGCCGTCGCCGGGTAGTCTGAGTTCGAGTTCAACTTCACCCGCATGAAAGCCGGGGCTCCACCGCCAGCGTGCTGATCCGACCGGCGAGCGCAGGGCCTCCAGGGTCAACTCGTCCAGCAGGAGGTCGGCGTCGGCGGCGGCACTGTGTCCGGAAAGTTCGAATAGATAGGTACCGGTCTCTGCCACAGCGCCCGCCGGGACAGGCTCCGGGTCTGGCCATACGCGCCAAGCTGCGCCGGTCGCCTCGCAACGAAGAGTGAGCGCCGCCGGCACTCCGGTTACCGGGTCGCCTGAAACGAACTGAACTCGTCGAGATCGGAGAGGAGGCTCGCAAGAAGGGCCGAGGAGCGGGGCCTGCCCGCCGCGACTTTTGCCAGCGCTGTTAGCAGAGGGCGCTGTCGCTCCCCCCCGCGAAGCTTAACCAGGACCTTTTGAACCATCAGTTCATCTAGCACGGTTTCGCTCGCTGCGCCTTCTTCACCGGTCGCGAACGCGTGATAACGCACAACCTCCTCAGCAACCCTGTATCCGAACCCGAGTCCCTGTCCGGCAAGCAGCGCCTCAACCGTCCTGAGAGATGCCCCGGCTTCGGCCACAGATCGGGCAAGCGCCGGCTCACGGGCAGCCAGACCGTCAAGGAAACCGGCCAGATCGACCGAACTCATGTCGATGATCACGGCACGGTCGAGCACTTTGTTGCTTAGCGGATTGGTGGTTTCGTCGATGTTGATGGTGCCGATGACATACAGGTTGGGGGGAAGCGGCAGATCGGGGCGCACGGGGGTGCCGTTGCTTCCTTCGAACGGGACGCTGTTTTGGTGAAGATGCATTTTCTCTCGGTTTTCCATCGCCGAGAGAATGTCCGAGAAATAATATTCGACGCGGGCCAAGTTCATTTCGTCGAGCACGACGAACACCGGGGAATCCTGATATGCAGTGGCGACTAGCATCGCCTCGAGAAAGCGCGGTACCTCATAACGTCCGCTCAGCACGTCATAATAGCCGAGCAGGCTCGTCGGATCAGTCCATTCCGGCCGCACCGGGCAGACAAAGAGAAACGGGTCGGGCGCGCCAGTGCTCAGACCGTGGACCGCGCGGGCATATTGGAGCGCAAGCTGTGTCTTACCGGTCCCCGACAGGCCGGACAGTATAACGAAATGCTTGTGATCGAGAAAATTGAGGGCGCCGTGCAGACGGCGCACCTCTCCGGCCGGATAATGGCCGCCCTGGGCGGCGATCGCCGCCTCGATGTCAGACAACGCAAGGCTGCGCGGCATTCTGCGCATCTCCGGGCTGACCGCGCCGGCATCTTTCCAGACCTCAAGTTCGTGGACTTTGTCGCGTCCGACGAGCGAGCCGAGATAGCCGACAAATTCCCGGGCGAGCAGGCTTCGCCGCGCTGAGGCCGCCGGTGGCCAGAACGCAACCTGGATCTGATCGACCTCGACGCCCGGGCCGACCGTCGTCAGATCGAAGCGGAGGGAATCCCAGAACCGCTTGTTCCGCAGGTACAGACGTCCGTCATGGGCCAGATAGACGACAGCATTGTTATTGCGCTCCGCGTAGGGAATCTCGTCGAGGGCTGCGGCGAAGTCGCTTCCCTCGGCGGCATCGTCTTCGTCGTCGCCCGACACGGCTTTCCCCGCAACCTTCAGTGCCGCCCCCTTCGCCTTCATCGCTTCGAGCCGCCCGACGAGACTCCGAACGTCGCCCTTCACGCGGATCGCGAAATAGACCTCATCTTCCGGTGGGAAACGCAGAATGCTGCCCAGCACCAGTTGGTCGTTTTTCTCGGAAAAGCTCTCGAGATTGGAAACGCCGATCTGAACGCCGCCTTCAATGACCTTGGCGCTGTTCGAAACACCGAAGCTGGCACGGAAGTCCTTCTTGGGCATCCCGAATGCAGCGGTGACGGCATTGCCGAAAGCTTCAACCCGCTCTTTGAACGACATTCGCGTCTCCTGCTGTCGCTCGGCGCAGCGTGATTAGCATCTGATCCGCGATGGCCTTCGCGAGAAGGGGGGGAACCGCGTTGCCGATCTGTCGAAAGGCCGGGTTCATGGTGCCGCTGAAGACAAAACCGTCCGGGAATGACTGTAGGCGTGCAGCCTCCCGTACCGAGATCGTCCGGCGCTGATCGCTGTCATAATGGATGTGGCTGTAGCTGTCCTTGCCGAGGTGCGCCATCAGCGTCCGAGCGGGACGATCCGGCTCCATTTTGCGCCATTTGTTCGGGAACTTCGTGACGTCGTATGGCGGGACGATGCTGTCCCACAAAGCCTGCCATGCAGCGGATCCGCGCCGCGGTGCCTTACCTTCGGCCTTTAGCCTCGCATGCTCCTCGTGAAACATGATCACGGCGTGAGCATGGGCCTCGGGATACTGATCCCCGGGGTTCATCCGGGCAAACAGCTTCCAGTCCCTCGGAAGGTAGCGCATGACGTGGTCGCAGAGACCCGCGCTGTTGCCGAAGTCCGGCCACATTCGCATCAGCTTCGCATAGCTATTGAGGCGGGCCTTCTTCGGGTAGGGGACAACCACATCGAAGCGGCGGGCGCCGCGGGTCAGCCGACCTTCGATATGATCGGTTATCGCCGGAAGATCGCAGAGCGCGTCCCTCGCGGTAACCGCTGCAGGCAGGCCGGGCGACGGCTCGGGCGGATCCATATAGCCGTGTGCTTCCGACCGGAGCGTACCCTTCAGCAGCTTCAGCGAGACCTGCCGGCTGCCCGCATAGCCGGGCGGGAGTTGCATAAAATGGCTGGGCTTTGGGAACTCGACGAGGTCGGCGATCTCCCGCCTGTATGCCACCAGGATCATGCGCTCTCGCATCTGGGGCACGCCGAAGAAGGAGGCGTTCAGAAGCGTATATTGCGCCACATAGCCCTTAGACCGTAGCACGTCGCAAGTTTCCTCGGCCACGTTGTGTCCGCCGTGGTTCAGAATGTCCGGGACATTCTCCATGAGCAGCGCCAGAGGCTGAAAGGCGTCCACGTAGTTGAGGTATTCGAGATAGAGCCGCGCGCGCGGGTCGTGCTTGAACGCTTGCGGATGGGCCTCGATCTCGCGCAGCTTGGACCTACCGACCCGCGCGAACGCCTGACATGGCGGACCGCCCACGATGACGTCGATCGCTGTCGACACGGAGCCGAGCCCGAGTTCGTCCGCAAGCTGGTCTGGACCTACGCGCGTAATGTCGCGCGCCAGCGCATGCCGCGGATCGCCCGGATGAAAATTGGCGCCGTGCGAGGCTGCCGCGTCGCGGTCGAACTCAACTGCGCCGGCAATCTTGAAGCCCCCAGCTTTGAAACCGAGCGAGAGGCCGCCGCAACCGGAGAAAAGATCGAGGACGCGGGGCTGACCGCCGTGACGAAGCCGGGCAATTTTGCTGAGAACAGCTTGATCCGTGCCGGCACTCAATGTCCGGCTCCGGCCTGCCGCTTTGAACCCGCGGCGCTTTCTTCCCGGTCGAGATGGTCTCGGATCAGTCTTGCGATCAGCGTGGACTTTTTGTGGCCGCGGGTTTCGCAGAACCGCTCGAAGCGGCTGGCGATTTCCGGCTGCATCAGCACCTGCACCCGCACAGCGTCGCTCATCGTGAATCACCCTTTGTTCTACCGCCCTGCATGCCGAACTTTGCGCGTCCAGTCAACAGATGTGTGCAGTTCTGAGTCGTCCTCCGGTCCTACTGGCTGGTGCCAGCGAAGCGGCTGTATGGAACCACCCGGCGGTGCGCGGCCGAACAACGCAAGGGTGCAATCCAGACCGCGGAAGGCGCCCCTTCTCCGGGCCGGTCAGGACGTTCTCGCCTGAATGCGCCGGCCAAAGTTCTCGGCCTGCCGTTCATATGCCTTGCGTGCGGCCGCGGGCACGAGGACGTGCAGCAGGCCTCGCGCGCGTGACAGGCCGGCGTAGTGCAGCATCGACCACCTCGCATCGCCGGTCTCCGCCATATCAATCGCGATGACGACCCGCCGTTCCAGCCCCTTGAAGGCGTGCATGGTGGAGAATAGGAGCGCTCCGCTCCTGATCGCGGCTTCGTCGGAAGGATCGGCGAGTCGCCGCCCGGCGATCTCCGTGCGTCCCGCCAGGATGGAGTTCTCGCGCCGGCGGGTCGAAAGGATGGCGATGTCGCGGGGCGAGACATCCCGGTCGAGAAGCTCGCGCAGGATCGTCTCGAGCATGCCGGCTCCCTGGGCGGCGTCGGCATGGTAGTGGATCTGGCATTGCGGTCCGTCCGGCGCTCCCGCGACCGCCAGATCGATCCCCGATACGATCGAGGCCTGGACCGCCACCTGCCGCGTGTTCCGGCAGTTCTCGAACAGGTCGTCGAATGCCGGAGCGCCCTCAGCGAGGCGCTGTTCGACGAGATCCTGCGTCTCGACGCCGTAGATGTTTTGCAGCGGGTCCATGAAGATGTGCCAGCGGCCGCGCCTCAGGCCGTCTCGCACGAGCAGGTCGAGCACGTCCAGGTGCTCGGGGGTGAGCAGGTCCTGGGCCTCGTCGATGACGAGCACGTCCCAGGGCTCCGACGCCTGTTCGCAGAGTGCCTCCGCCGCGATCTCCGGGAAGCGCTTGGGGAAGAAGTCGGGATCGTCCGGATCCTCCTCCTCCAGGCGACCGAGCAGTCCGGCGGAGGCGATCAGCTCGCGGTAGAGCGCGTGGACATGCCGGACCTCCGGGTTGGCGGCCCGCCGGTCGCCCTTGAGGCCGCTGCGCACGTGACCGGCCAGCAGCTGGTTGAAGCACAGCATGAGCACGCGCTTTCCGTCGGCGGCGAGCTCCTTGGCCCGTTCCAGTGCGATCACGGACTTTCCGGTGCCGGCGGCTCCGCGCACGACCGTGCGGGGGTTCGCGGCGAGACGGCGCGACGTCCGGATCTGCTCGTTCGTGAGCTGGAGCAGCCGCTCGTCCACTCCGGTCAAATAGCCGCCGAGACTCAGCGCCGTGTCGAGGTCGGGCCGCAGGATCTGCCGCGCGAGCCTGATCTCCTCTGGCCTGAGTCCCCGGTATGTCTTTCCGCGCTTGTCGAGGCAGACCCCGTTCCAGTGGCGCTGGAGGGCCGAGACGTAGTGGCCCAGCGTGTCCCGGAACTGGCGCTTGTCGAGCAGCACCTCGGGGACGATCTCGGCGCCGATAGTGGTGAACTGGGTGTAGGGCATCACCACGCCGAAGCCGAAGAGGACGTCCTTGAAGGAGCCGGCGGTGTGATGCAGCCGGTCGCGCACCGTGTTCATCGCTCCCGAGGCCTGCTTCCACGGGCTCTCGCGCTTGCTGTACGACCGGAAGTCGCCCGAGAAGGTCCACACCCCGTCGGCGCAGGAGACCTTGCCCCCCTTGACCTCGAGGGCGAACACGCCGTGGCTGGACAGGACGACCATGTCCGCCTCTCCCCAGATCTTCGTCTCGTGTCCGGGCAGGCCAAGCGAGTGCAGGACTACCCACTCGTCGGGGAGCTCCCGGCCGAGACGCTCGTAGACGAGCCGCTCGCTGTTCGGGCAGTTGACGGGGACGTCGGGGATCAGGACGGCCATGCGGCCTCCGCGGTGGCGTCGCCGAAAAATCCGGCGAAGGCGCCGTCCGGCTCCCCGACCAGGGCGGTGCGGTCCAGCTCGCGGTTGAACCGCTCGCACGCGGTCTCGGGCAGCAGGAGGCAGCAATGGCACGCGGCGCCGCTCACCCGGTCGCCGGACTGTCGCGGATCGCTCTCGAGGCAGACGGGATCGCTGCCGCACCACGCTGCGTTCGCCAGCGTCCGGAGTACGATCGGCTCGAGCAGCGCCGGTTCGGCCAGCCGGACGAGCCCGCCGAGGCTTCCCTCGGAATCAGGTGAGCCGGTGTAGACGAGGACCGCGTTCATCGGGCGCCCCGGATCGTCGGACACGTAGAGCCGCTCCCGGAGCGCGGACGCGGAGTAGCCGCACTCGACGGAGATCTGCCGGATAAGGGCGTGCGCGAAGGCATGGACGAGCAGCTGGCGTGGCCCGATCGTGTAGTCGCGCTCGTAGCCGCGCTCTTCGGCGATCCGCCGGCTACGCGTCTCGAGGATGGCGGCGCGCGCCACGATGCCCGGGTTGCCCGCAATCCAGGCGTCGATGGCTCCGGTCCTGAAGCGAAGGAATATGCCTTCGCCCCGGATCTCCGCGCCGGGCAGCCAGCTGCGTTCGGTCTTCGAGAGCGGCGAGACCTTGCCCTCTGCGATGGCCTGCCGCACGCGGTCCGCGCCGACGGGATGGGGTTCGATGCGCGAGAAGCCGGCGAGCGCCCGGACCTCGCGCAGGCGCGAGGCGGCCCCGACGAGGTCGAACCAGGGGGCGAGCGCCTGCGGCGGCGCCAGCACCTCGTTTCGGAATTGCGGGATGATCCCGCCGACGATCGGGTCGTCGCGGTCCTGGGACAGCGCGTCGTACTCCTGCTCGCGCGCGATCCGCTCAGTGAGGGGAACCCCTCCGCCCTCCAGCGAGCGCATCCGCAGATAGGCCGCGAGCAGCTGGTCGACGGAGACGTTGTAGGTCTGGCTCACCCCGACGAGCACCGAGGGCAGGGCCGCCTCCGGCACCCCGTCCAGGAACATCCTCGACTGTTCGACGATCTGGCTCAGCGCCTCCGAGGCGGGTGGTATGGACAGGGAGGAGCCTACGATGGCGAAGTGGACATTGGAGGCGCCCCGCTGAAGCGCCCGGACCTGCTCGCCGCAGTCGGGCTCGCGGTCGTGGAGCCACGGGCGGAAGCCGTCGCAGCGCCGTCCGCCAAGCGCGTCGGCACCGAAGGCGTTGCCGAGGGACTCGCGGGTGGGGCGCTCGGGCGTGCTGCAGGAGTCGCACTGCACGTACAGGTCTGCGAGGGACGCCGACTGGCCGCGGGACCCGAGCTTGAGGACGGGCCGGGGGCAGATCCCCTCGTCCCGGCCGCGGTGCGCCCACCACTCCCACGGGAAGTCGCTGAGGTGTCCCCGCCGGCACGCGACGACGAAGCGGACGGGGTTCGTGTGGACCTTGCCGGTATGCCCGGTACAGCGCAGCCTCGCGCCGTCGTCGGCCAATTCGAATGGCGAACCCTCTCGCCCGATGCGGTGGCACTTGGGGCACTCGTGCCACTCTGGGAACCTGACTGCCGGCGCTGCGCTGCGGGCGCGCACCTGCGTTGTCCCGGCGAGCTGCTCCTTGACCGGTCCGAGCCGGAAGTGGCTGACGCCCAACATCGACTGGAGCCGCTCCTCGCCGATCCTGAGCGAGGGGAGCGAGTTGACCCGCTCCCAGTCCTCGAGCCCCATCGGCATGAACGAGCCCTTTTCGAGATCGACGATGGCGCCGATGGCGAAGCCGGAGACGAGCTGGGAGCGCCTCACCGTGCCGATCGGCTCGACGGCGTCGGTGGGCTGGGAGGCCTGCGCGCTGCGTGGTCGTCTGCCCAAGTCAGGTTCTCCTGTTCATCGTCTTGAGGGCGAACGCCGTTGACGGTTCGACCTCGCGCATCGAGTTCGGCGTCGACCACGCGAGCGCCCCCGGCGTCGTACCTTCCTCCGCCGACGCCATCAGGTGGGGCTTGGTCCGCCCGTACGGAGCATGGCGCTCCCAGTAGAGCAGGTCGGTGCCGGACGCCCGTGCGTTCTGGCTGCGCATTGCCCATACCTCCAGGATCGCGTCGAGGTCGTCCGAGGCGTCGTCAGCCTCCACGCCCTCGGACGCCGTGCGCGCCCGCTGACGGATGACCTCCACGAGCGCCAGCACGTCCTCCGCCTGCGCGTCGAAGTCGGCGGCGGCGCCGTCACCGTCCATGCCCGCTGACAGGTGCCGGATGGCCGCTGCGACGACCGCGTGGAGCGCCTTGTCGCGTGCCCGCGGCGCCCAGGGGGTCACGCTGGTCGCCTCGACGCTGCGGTAGAGCGCGCCGTGGTAAGCGAGGAAGTGCTCAAAGTGGGAGACGTCCCGCGGCCTCCCGAAGTTGTATAGCGTGAGCACCAGCCCGTCGATGCCGCGGCCGACGCGGCTGCTCGCCTGGATGTACTCCGCCGTTGATTTCGGCTGCCCGTTCACGAGCATGAGTCCGAGGCGGGAGACGTCCACGCCGACCGAGATCATGTTCGAGGCGAGAACCGCGTCGCGTGGCTCCGGCACAAAAGGATCGGTGCCGTCCGTGAGCGGGTGACCCAGCTGGGCCAGATGGTCGGGCAGGTCGCGCGAGGCCACGCGGCTGCTGAGCTCGATGGCGTCGGTCTCGAGGTCGCGGGCCGGCGACGCGAGACGTCCGGCGAGGAAGGAGATCTGGCGGGGAATGTCGTCCTGGAGCAGGACGTGAGCGCCGCCGAGCTCGCGCAGGCTGTTGAAGTAAAGGACCGCGGTCCAGAAAGGGTCGGCGAGCGAAGGCGCCGTCCCGGCGTTCACGAGATGGCCGATCCCCTGCAGGAGAGCGGCGGCGCCGGCCTGGAGCGAGAACTTGGGGCTTCGCCCGGCGGAACAGAGGCCGAGGTAAAGCCGGTCGGGACCGTTGTCGTCGCGGACCGCGAAGAAGGAGTCCGAGGCCTCGAACCCAGAGGGCGGGAACTGGAGGACGGGGCGGTCGAACAGCGCGCGCACCTGCCGCGAGGCCTGTCCGATCGTCGCGGTCGATCCGATCACCTTGGGCCGGACGCCGTCGCTGGTGCACAGCATGTCGACGACGGTCTCGTACAGCCCCGCCATGGAGCCCAGCGGCCCCGAGATGAGGTGAAGCTCGTCCTGGATTATCAGTCCCGGCCTCAGCCCGCCGTCTAGCCCGAACAGCGCGCGCAGGTCCCTGCGGCGCGGCAGCTGGGCGAACTTGTCGATGGTCCCGATGAGAAGGCTGGTCGGCGCCTCGTAGATGAAGTCGTCGATGGTCAGCACGGGCAGGGGCTCGCCCGCCGTCTCGCACGACGCGTCGGCGCAGCGGATCTCTATGCCGGTCCCCTGACCGGTCGCCCGGTAGCAGTTCGCATCGAGAGCGGAGCCGCAGACGGGGCAGTCGAGAAGTTGGCAGGGAGTCGACTTCGGCTGCTGTCCGTCGTGCTCGAGCGAGAGAGCCTCGATGGCGGCGGCGGTGCGGTTCGGTGTAGCGTCGCCCCCGACATAGAGGCCGAGCGTTATGGGGGCGTCGCCGAGGTCCCCCCGCTCGCTCCGGATCGCGTCGCAGGCGCAGATCAGCGAGGCTGCGCGCTGGAACTGCTGCACCGTCAGAAGACGGAGCGTGTAGCGCATGAGGACGTCTACCCCGCCCTCGTCGCGGCGGTCCGCGTTCGTGAGCCTGCGGTAGAGTATCTGGAACGCGGTGAGGCCGAGATAGGCCTCCGTCTTGCCGCCGCCGGTGGGAAACCAGAGCAGGTCGACGTCGTCGCGGTCGGGATCCTCCAGGTCGGCGAGGCCGGGCAGGACCATCAGGATGTAGGCCAGCTGGAACGGGCGCCACGTGAGAGGACCCGCCCGGTCGCCCTTCGCTCGGTATCCCGACTGGCGATCCATGGCAGCGTTGGCCAGAGTGAAAGCGGTCCACGCGTGGTCGTCGCGTCCCAGGGTCGCGATCCCAGCGCGGATGCGCCGAAGCGCGTCGAAGCACCGCGCGAGGTTGCGTCCGGCGGCGGTTCCCAGTTCCCCAGCGAAGTCGCCAGCCCGCGGGGTGAGCTCGGAGCCGATCCAGGCTTCGTAGACGTCCGCGAAGCCGCCAAGCACCTCGAGTATCTCGTCGCGGGCCTCGGCCCGGGCCAGCCATGCGGCCGACAACGCCTGTGGCCTTGCCTCAAGGAACGCCACGAGGCTTGGGTGACCGGACGCGCTGGTGCCCTTCACGGGCGATGTCGGCATCCACGCCGTCTCGAGGCGGGCGACCCTTCGCTCCGGCGAGGGCTCCCACGCGACGGCGATGCCATGGCCCACGGCGTACTCCAGCACGTCGCGGTAGAGGAGCGCGGCGGACTGGGCGTCCTCGTCGGCACCCGCGAACGAGGGAGCGGGCCGCGGACGGATCGCGCCCTGTCCGTCAGGCGTCACAGCCTTCACCACCAGCCCGGATTGGAGCAGGCAGAACTCGTCCCTTGGCCGGTCCTCGGTCGGCCGCGCCTTGTTGATCAGCGTGACCGTGAGGATCTGCCGCCCGTCCGCGATGCGGCGTCGGACATGAAGCCGCACCGACGGATCGCTGACATGCTGCCCGTCGGGTCCCAGGAAGTCATGGACCTTCCAAGTTTCCGCGGGTCCTGGCGCGATCTCGTACCGGTAGCCGAGTTCACGCCGCGTCCACATGCGTCGCGGCCTGCCGCCCTCGGTTCCGGCCTCGCGCTCCACGGCAGTGTAGCGGGCGGTCGCACCCGTCGAGACGAGCACCGTGGCACCCTCGTCGGCGGCGAAGGTCAGCCCCAGGGAGCATGGTCGCACCGCGCGGTAGCCCGGTACTCCCTCGTCGCGTTCGCCGTCGGCGTCGGATGGCGATCCCTCGTCCTGGTCGTCCTCGATCGGATCGAGGGTCTCGCCTTCCGGCCAGAGGATGCCGGTGACATAGGTGTCGACCGGCGCCGAGGGGATCTCCTCGTCGACCGCGAGCGGGCCGAGGAGCAGCGCTCTGGCGGTATCCAGCAGCGCGTTGCGCACGGGGCGGTGGTCGAGACGTGTCATTTCTTGGCCTTTCGCGGCTGGAAGTCGCCCGTCCCGAATAGCCCGACGCCGAGCCAAAGTCCGCTCGTCCGTTCCGGGTCCCCCAGGCCGTCCATGCCGTCCGAGGTGACCGTGCCCACGCCCGAGATGCGCAGGTTCATGATCACGGGCGGCAGGGCCAGCCCGCGCTTGTACAGCATCTTGAGCAGATCGACCGACAGCTGGTTTCCCGTACGGCCTATAAGGCGGCCGGGCTTGCTGCCGTCCTGCAGATGGATGTGCCAGACCGCCTTGGCGTCCGCGTACTGCTTGCACAGCATGACCTTGCGGCCGGCCAGTCCCGCGGCTTCAGACAGGAGGAAGGACTGCAGCTCCTCCACTCCATCCTTGCCGACGAGCAGTGTGGGATCGGCGAAGCCGAGCGGGTCGACGTCACCGCGCAGGCCCATCTCCATGTTGATCCACTTGGGCGACCGCTGGCAGAGCCTGCTTCGCCCGTCGGCGAACGGCCGGTGCGTCGGCGCCCTGTGGATCGCATCGGCCGGCGCGCGGTCGAGCGTCAGCGCGGCGCGGGTCATGGCGACGTAGGCGACGCTCGCCCGCTCTCCGGGTTCATCCGACAGCCCGGTCTCGCCATCGTCGTCTTCGTCGTCGGCGTCGCTTTCCCTGGGTTCGAGCAGGGTGACCGCGTCGAACTCCATGCCCTTCGACTTGTGCACGGTGGTGACGATCACGCCATCGTCCTCGACCGGCTGGTCGTCGGGGAATGCGTCGGGCCATGACAGGCGCGCGCGCAGTTCCGCCACGTCGATCGACCTGTCGTCCTCGCTGCCACCCGCGGCGCGCGCGAGACGGGACCACGAGACTCCTTCCCCAGGCAGACAAAGCCGGCGGCAGGTCTCCTCGCCCCAGGCCGCAGCCAGCTGCGTGTGGATCTTACCGAACTGCGTGCGTGGGAGCGAGGTCGAGCGCAGCTTCCGCAGGAGGGCGCCGATCCAGGCTGGCGGCAGGGTGGCGTGCCCGCCGGCGTGCAGCCGGACGGGCACCGCCCCTCCCTCGGTGTTGGCCCCGTAGAGTGCCTGCAGGACGCGGAGGGCCTCGCCGTTTGTATGCGTGAGTATGGCGCGGCTGCCCCCGGTCGCTGCCTCCAGCAGGCCGCGTCCGAGTGGCTGTGCGGGAGCTGGCAGCGCCGCGACCGCCGCGAGCGTCGCCCGGAGCTTCTCCTTCTCCGGACGGTCGCTGAGCAGCACCGCCCGGAGCTTCCTCGACATGCGCGCGAGCGGTGGATCCGAGCGGTAGTTCCGGACGAGCCTCTTCTGTCCAAGGCCGCCGCCGTAGATGCGGCACACCTCGCGCCAATACTCCAGTGGAGTGGGGAAGGGCTCACCGCCGTCTCGCGTGCCACGGGCGAAGCCGAAGATCGCCTGGGCCGGATCGCCCAGGATCGTGAAGCCGTGGCCCGGCTCGCCCGGAGGGGCCATCAGCGCAAGCAGCGCCAGCACGAGGTCGCCCCGGACGCCCGGCAGATCCTGGAACTCGTCCACGAGGAGGTGGCGGCGGTCGCCCATCAGGCTCCTGAGGTCGTCGCGGCGCGGCCCGGTCGCGATCTCCGTGAGGGCGGCGATGTTCGCGTCGTGGCCCCTGGTCAGCAGCGTGCGCGGCGCCTCCCCGAGCAGCCGCAGCATCCGGAATGCCCAGGAGTCGAAGGTGCGGACCGACAGGTGGCGCAGCTCCTCCACCACGCGTGGGTCCGTCTCGCCGATGTTGCCGAGGCGTCGGGTCAGCGTCCGCACGGCGCTCCGCGAGAAGCTGAGCACCAGGATTTGCCCTGGGGACAGCTCGGTCCGGACGAGGTTCGCGATTCGGCGGGCGGCGGCCTCGGTCTTGCCCGTTCCCGGCCCCGCCTCGACCAGGAGGCGGGCCGAAGCCGGCGCGTCCGCGATCTCGGTGCGGACGCCGGCGTCGTCGGCCTCCGGCTGCTCAGGCGGCTCCGGTTCCAGGGGGACCGGCCTAGCCGCCGGCGGGGGTGGGGCTGGGGTCGGGTCGTCGAGCGAAGGCCCGTCGATGTCGATGCAGCCGTTCTCGAGGCGCCAGAGCTGGCGGCGGAATGCGACGGCGGGGCCGCCGCGGATCTCTCGCAGCGGACGCTCGATCGTCTCGATGATGCGGCCCGCCCTGTGTACCGCGACCTTTACGGTGCTCATATTCTCCCCCGGGGACAGGCTAGCCGTTCATGCCCTGGGCGCAACCATTTAAGCATGCTCGCTCAGGGGTCCGCGCCATCGTCGGGCCGGGCGTGCATCGGCTCACGCGCCGGACGCGCATGCCGTCCCTGCTCCTTGGGCCGTGTGCCGGCTGCTGAGGCGTCGCTGTCATGGCGCGCGCTGTGCGACGTCGAAGAACTGGCGGCAGTAGTGGTAGGCGAGTTGGTCGCGGTAGGTCAGGATGTTGTCCTCCACCGTGGCGATCTCGCAGTGGTCGGTACCCCCGTTCGCCGGCCCCCGCAGGCCGCGGCCGACCATCTGCATGTAGCGCACCGCGCTGAAGACCGGCCGGGAGATGAGGACCATGTCGGCGCGGGGCGCATCGAACCCGGTGGTGAGCACGCTGTGGTTGCAGAGCACGCGAAGCTCGCCGTCGCGGAACCGCTGGATGAAGTGCTGCCGGGCGAGGCGGTCGGTCTCGCCGCTCACCGCGGCGGCCGGACAGCCCGCGAGGTGGAGGCGCGCCGCGAGGTACTGCGCATGCGCGACCGAGTTGGCGAAGAGGAGGATGGACGACGCGGCGCTCGAGAGCACGTGGTCCAGCATGAGCTCGTTCCGCTCGGGGTCGTTGCCGATGCGCTCCACGACGTCCTTCGGCAGCTCGCCGTACTGGTCGAAGTGCCGGATGTCCGCCTCGCTCAGCTGGACCGGCCGGTCGTGCCTGATGGCGCTGTAGCGCATCTCCGCGAGCACGCCCCGGCGCCGCAGCTCCTGATGCAGGCCCTCCTGGTCCTCGGGCAGCCAGCGGCGGTCGAAGCGGGCGGCGAGCCTCGCGGACTCGTCCTCGTCGCGTCCGCGCCAGGGGGTCGCGCTGAGCCCCAGCACTGCGGGCTCGCGTTCCCGCGACGCCTCGGAACCGGTCTGCACGTCCAGCCATCGCAGCAGTGAGCTGTAGCTCGGCGCTATCGCGTGATGGCACTCGTCGATGATCACCGCCCCGGGACGGCTCAGCCACTCCAGCGCGCGGACGTCGAAGCGGGCGTTCAGGGTCTGGATGTTGGCGACCACCACGACGGCCTCACCCGTGGCTGGCGGCCTCGGATCGGGCTGACCGCCCCACAGGCGGGCGACCCGGAGGTCCTCGCCGGGCAGTCCGACGTTGGACCACAGCTGCCGGAAGCACTGGACGGCCTGCTCGCAGAGCTCGTCCGTCTGGGCGACCCATAGCGCGCTGCGCTCCCCGGCGGTGTTCAGGACCAGCCGGACGACCGCCTCCGCCGCTACACGGGTCTTCCCGCCACCGGTCGGCAGGCTGACCACCGCCCGGCGGCGGCCGGAGCCCGAGGACAGGAGTTCTCCCAGTGAGCGCAGGATGCCTGCCTGGTAGTCGTGCAGCTCCGGCAGGATGGTCGGACCTGTGACGACGATCTCTGGATCCCGCCTAACCCCGGCGCTGCCGCCGTATTCGGGGGGGAAGCCGAGGTCGGTCACGAACTCGCGTGCCGTCTCGCCACCCCATCGCTCCGGCGGCCTCAATCCCTGACCGGCCAGCGCCGACTGCAGTCTTGAGAGTACCGATGGACCGAGCGCCGCTATCGCGAGCTCCGCGACGGTGACCGGGGGCGCGTCGCCGGCGAGTGCGCGCGCGACCGGCGCTGGGAGGACGGCCGAGATCGCCGCCGGGTCGCCTCCGACGGCGCGCAGCAGCCGGGAGGCGAGCGTGGGCTCCGAACGCACGAGCGCCCGGGCTTCGGCTGAGCGGGTGTGGGTGATGAGAGCGAGCGCCGCGGTAGATCCGCCGGGAAGCTTGCCGTAGGCGTGCAGCGCGTCGAGAAGCGCGCGCAGGCCGTCAGCCCACCCGAGCCTGCCCACGCGTTCACGGTCTATGAGCATGACTCCCGTCGCGTCGCGCGCGACGGCTGGTTCGCGGGTGACGTGCCCGCTGCGCTCGGTCAGGCCGAACACCCAGAGCGCGTGCGGCGACTGGTCCGCGCCGAAGAGCTGTGCGGTCTCGGGGAACAGTCCGGTGAGGGGCTCGGGCGTGCCGAGCGCGTCGTCGTATGAGGTTTCGGTGTATTCCGAGAGAAGCCGTGCGCCGGCGACCGCCCAGAGGTCCGCGGCTGCTCGGGAGAGGGTGACGACCCGGCCATCGTCCAAGTCGGCATGGGTGTCCCCGTCCACGCCGACGAAAATGTCGCCGATGGCGGCCGGACCATCGGCCGTAGGGACCAGGGCCGGGGTCGCACCGTCGGCCGCCGCCCGTTCCCACGCCGGCCGGAGCCGGGCGAAGCCGCTGGTGACGCCCGCCAGCTCTGCGAACACGGCGGTCCAGGCGACGCTGGCTTCGGCGGCGGGCAGTTCAGTCCTGATGACTACGTTCAGCTCGACCTCGGCCGCAACGCTGGCGAGATAGGAGGAGATGCTGCCGGCCGACGGGGAGCCGGCGGCCTCGAGCGCGGCCGCGGCCTCCGCGGGCAGCGCCAGAGGAAGGATCGCGCCGCCCACCCGCACACGGCCGTGCTTAGCCAGCAGGTGGAGCATGGGATGGGGGGCGGTGAACTCGTCGTAGCTTTCACGGCGTGTGAGATGGCCGAGGACGACGTGGCGGAAGATGTTGGGATCGCCCTGCGATGTCGCGAGCTGTCCCCACACGGAGCGGCGCATCGACTCGATGCACTGGACGCTCAGGTCCGCGGCCAGCCCGGGTGGCATCGACGCCAGGAGCTTCCAGCCTGCCGGCATCTCAACGTCGTTGCTCTGGACCACTCCCGTCTTGCCCCATTGGGGACTGCCCCGCATCCGCTGCCAGCCGACGGAGCGGAGGAGCCCGAAGTAGCCCTGCACGAGCTGGCCTGCGGTGCCGCTCCAGGTCCCCACGGCGCGGCAGCCGGGCGGCGGCAGCCGCGCGAGAAGCCACGCCGGCAAACGGTTCGAGTGTACCGCATGGAAGTCGACGTCGAGGCTGTATGCGTCGCCAACGGCGTCCGCCTCATCGGCTTCCGGCACGACTAGCTCGTCGCGCGGCATGAACTGGCCGCCCCTGGATCGGAACCTGAGTTCCCCGATGTTCACGCTGGAGAGCAGTCGTGCCACCGCGTCTGCCGGCGCGTCGCCGAGGTTGGCCCAGAATGGCAGCCAGTGCTCTCCGCCGGATCGCTTGGCGATGGCGAACGCGTCCGCGAGTACGTCCGTCCACAGGTCGTCGGCCATCTCCCGGATGCCGAGCACGTTGGTCAGAGTGGCACGTGCCGCCGGTTCGTCGGAGACCGCAGCGTCGACGGGTAAGAGGCCCGCGGGGCCCCGGCCTGCCGGGGCGATGATGACACCGCTCGCGGCCGCAAGCCCCCCGGCGCTCGTGGACACGATCGCCGCGGACCGGAGGTCCTGGCGCCCGATTAGCCGCCGGGAGGCGGCGTCGGCGAGTAGCGAGAGCAGCTCGCGCGCCGGTGCCGGCTCCGCCGAGGCGGCCCGCTCCAGCCACGCCGCCTCGCCGAGGACCGGAAGTGCGGCGGTCGTTCCTGCCGGCGCACGGGAGGCCGTCTCGCGGGCCAGGGCGTCGAGGCGCGCCGCGCGGCGCCGCCCTGACTGGCAGGCGGGATGGACCAGCGCGCGGGCCCGGTCGCTTCCGGCCAGATCGCGCCAGCGGCGAAGCAGCTCTCCATCCTCGAGCGGATGCCGTGCGAGCTCACGCGCACGGCGGAACCCCGCGTCGCCATCGGCCAGGATCGGGCGGTCGACCAGCAGGTCCCACAGCGGGCGCACCAGGGAGGCGGCGAGCTCGTCCTGCCGCTCGAGCTGCCGGGGGAGTGCGGCGACGGGAGCTCCCGGATCCTCGGGGGTCGCCAGATCGCCGATGTGGTCGGCGATCAGCGACGCCGCCTCCCTCATGAGCGCCTCGTTCCAGGCGCCCCGGATGACGTTGGTCCTGTCGCTGTTCAACTTCCACGGAGCGTTCAGGATGCCTGCCGCAAGCGTCTGGCTCTGGGTGGGGAAGAAGGCCCAGAACGTGCCCGCCGCCTCGCGTCCCCCGAGGGGCACCGCCCACGCGAGCGGCACCTCGTCACGCGCCTGGAGGTGCATCGCGTCCGCCCGCGCCGCCTCGTCCACTATGACGACCCGCCGCTGAAACATGCGCCAGCGCGTCTCTGTGTGCTCGTCGCCGACGACCAGCACATCACCCTCGCTGCGCCTCGTGATGATGCGGAGGGGGCCTCCCGCGACATCGAGGACGAGCTCGACGTCAGCGTCAAGGAACAGCAGGAACTCGGAGGGGAACGCCGCCATCTCCGCCACGAGGCGTTCGCGGACGGCTGGGTCGGCGACTTCGGCGGTCACGACGGTGGTGGCCCAAGCGTATTGCGCACCAGGCGCGAGCGGGCTCGTCGAGCCTTTCGGTTCGAGTGGCTGCGCCAGCCTCATGCCGGGCGCAATCGAGTCCGCCTCGAGGCCGAGCCGCTCGCGGATCGTCCGTCGGCACCAGCCTGGATCGAAGCGCAGGCCGACGGTGCGGCTAACTAGCTCGACGGCGCCGCCGAGCTTGAGGAGCGACTTGAAGCCGATCCCAAATCTGCCGATCTGGCCCGCCCTCTTTGAGGAGCTGCGCGCGTTGAGCAGGGCTACGATGCCTCCTTCGTCGAGCGGCGCTCCGGTGTTCGCCGCGACGATCCGTTCCGCCTCAAGCGCGATCTGTATACGGCCCTCGGTATCGCCCGCCTCTCCGATGGCGTCGGCCGCGTTCTGGATCAGTTCGAATAGCTGCCGCCAAGCGTATCCGCCGGAGAGGACCTCGATCTCGGTCTCGAAATGCTCGCGGACGTCGCGTGGCTGGGCCTCGTAGGCGCGTAGCCGGCGCTCGCACTCGTCTAGGATGAACGCGGTGAGCCCGCTGTGCTCGTCTCCTGACATCGTGGAACTGATTGCCTGCGTTGCCATCCCGGCCCCCCCCCTGTTCCCCCGGTTGTGGCTTATGCGTGCGGCGTTGTTAATACGTAACTCCGAAGTCTTCCCCGACGCTGTTCGCTCGCGGTCGGGAGACTCGTGCGGGAGACACTTGGCGCGCAGCCCCTGTGAATTCTCTCGCTTGCTATGAGGGTCTTGCTGCCAAATCCACGGAGGACGGTACGGAGTAGTTTCCTTGGCTGCAGATCTCCAGGCTGGTGTCCTCGGTGAGGATCAGCGCCGCTTCTTTAGTGAACCTCGCGGTGGTCCCGGATCCGTGTTCGCCACCAATCGACGAACTTGCGCAGCAAAATCTGTCCTCGCGGTTCGCTCTCCCGAGATGAACAAATGGTGGAAGTCGGGGAGCAGGAGGGGCGGTCTGACGACCGCTTCTGGGTCGAGCCCGCCCATAGTGGACGTCACCGGGTGCGGCCCCGATCGACAGCTACGCGCCCAATCGCGGTTGGGCCAAGCTTCCCCGCGCGATCCCAAATCCTGCCGCTCCCGTGCCGCCCGCTGGACACGCGCAGTTCCCCAAGTGTGATATCGTCAGACCTGTCAATCGGGCGAGGCCACAATGAAGAAATACATGACGAAAGGCGAGATCATCAAGAACCTTCGGTGCCAACTTCCCGAAGGAGCCTTGCAAAAGGAGATGGCCTACCGGATTGGTATCGGAATCCGGACCCTCAGATCGATTGAAAACGGCAACAAACCCGTCACCCTCGCCGAGCTTGATCGCATCGCCGCATATTTGAGCGTGCCACGGGATTATATTGCCTTTTCTGTGGACGGCCCGAAACTGGTCTTTCCTTCCTCCGAACTGATGGAAAAGTTGGCCGGTGATTGGTCACGTGACCGGTTGGTTGCGCGTTTCGACGAGGATTTCGCCTCCGTCACGATGGACGAAGCCAAGCTGTTCCAGGAGGCTTCGACCTCCCACGACATTGCGATCGAGCGGGTGATGCTGCTCAACGATGAACTCAATAGGTATGTTGACGAGCTGACCGCAGTGTTAGCGGGCTTGACGTGGAATGCCTCGCCCCGGAAGCTGCTCACCGAGGCCGACGAATTGGCGATGAAGGCCGACATCCGCCGGCTTCTGGTCCTGCTCCGGGGGAATGACGTGTGGACCTACCAGACCAATCATTTTCGAACCCTGCCGGAGCGCGACGATCTGCCGCCGGAGGACGAGCCAAGCCGGCTGACGTCCCGCCTCGTTCTCGCGTTCGCTCCGCCGGGAGACTATGGCGAGGACTCTGTCAGCGTCCAAATAGACCACGGGCAGCCGTTCATTCTTAAGGCGTGGAACCCGGACAAGCAGTGGGGTGCATGAGGTGTTAAGCTCCATAAAAAAAATAAAGGGACTGGGTGTCTTCGGCGATTTCACGGCACCGGCCGACCTCCCTAAAATGAAGCGCGTCAACGTGATCTATGGCGATAACGGATCGGGCAAGACCACGCTGTCGAACTTGTTCACTGCGCTCGTTGAGGGCAGCCATCCAGAACATGCCGATCTGGACTACCTTGTCGCGACGGACGCGGGCGACCTTTTTTCCGGCCAGAAATGCTCGAGAGGGATACGGGTTTTCAACTCGGACTACGTGCAGGCCAACATCGGCCGCTTTGACGGTCCCATCCGCCCCATCCTCATCGTGGGACAAGAGAACAAAGAGCTTGCCGAGGAGATCCGGCAGGATCTGTCGGTCATCGACAGGCGGGAATCCGAAATCCGCAGCGAGACCGACGCGATCGCAAAACTAAATCAGGAGAAGGACCGCGCCTTTTCTGCAATCGCTCGGACGATCGGCGAAGCGACCAGCGGCACCACGCTCAGAAACTTCAGGAAGCCGGACGCGGAAAAGGCGTTCGCTCGACTGACTGCGCCTCAATCGATCGATGCTTCAACGCTCGACGGCCATCGCGCCACGTTGCAGCAGCAGCAGGAAGACGCAATTCCCATCATGGCCGCGCCCCAAATTTGGGTCGGCGACAGCCTTGAACCAAAGCCGATCGACGAGGCGGCAGTCGCTTTCCAGACAGTTGTCCACGAACTCGCCCGGCGCACCGCGCAGTCAGCCGCGATTGAGCGCCTGACCGCTCATCCCGATATTGCTGTATGGGCGGAAGCCGGCCTGCATATTCACCGGGAACATGGATCAGCGTCCTGCGAATTTTGCAGCCAGCCCTTGCCTGTCGAACGGATGAACGCGCTCGCCGAGCATTTCAGCGTCGAAGATCAGAGGCTGAAAGGCGACATTGAACACGCGCAGGCGGCCGGCGATGCCCTGGCCCGCCTCATTGAAGGAATTGCGCTTCCGGCAAGAACCGCTTTTTACAGCGAAATCCGGGACGAGTGGGCGCGAGAAGAAGCCGCTTTCCAGACTGCTAGGCGCGAGGTTCTAGAACGGATCGCCGCGCTCCGATCCCTGCTGACCAGTAAGCTGACCGAACGGACCGTCGTCCTCGCGCCTGCAGGCGTAATCGACACGTCTGAGCTTTTGGCAGCGATCGAGCGGATGGTTGCACTCATCGCGCGCCATAACGCTAAAGCGACCGATTTCGAGAAGGAAAAGGCCGCAGCCCGGAACGCAATCGAAACTCACTATCTATCGAGCATCTTCAACCAGATTGGCGATCTCACGAATGGGATCAAGGCGCAGGGAATCATCATAGAAGGCCTAACCGCCGGCTCCGATGCCATCGGCGATACGCGGAGCCTCGATGAGATCCGCGTCGCGATTGCCGGGAAGAAGGCGAAGATTTCCAGCGCCCACGCCGGCAGCGCCGAACTGAGCGGCAAGATCGCTACCTTCCTCGGCCGGACAGACCTGGCCTTCGAGCCGGACGAAGAAGGTTATAGGGTGCTGAGGCGTGGCAAGCCGGCAAAACGGCTCAGCGAAGGCGAGAAGTCCGCCATCGCCTTCATATATTTCATCGTCCACCTTCACGACAATGACTTCGATCTGCCAGAAGGCATCATCGTTATAGACGATCCGGTCTCAAGCCTTGACTCCTCGGCCATATATCAGGCGTTCGCCTTCCTCAAGAACGCGGTTAAGGATGCTAGACAGGTTGTGCTGTTGACGCACAACTTTGACTTCTTGAAGCTGCTTCTAAACTGGCTTCACCGACGCAACGACAAATCGCTCTATATGCTCGTTTGCGCTGAGACCGAGACCGGTCGTGCTTCACGAATTGGTCGACTCGACAGCCTTCTCGAGAAACATCCGACCGAATACCACTTTCTATTCAAAACGCTTTACACTTTCAAGTCAGACGGGACCATCCAGAGCTGCTACCACGTCCCCAACATCGCGAGGAAATTGCTCGAAACCTTCCTTGAGTTTCACGTTCCGTCGAACCTCCCGCCGTATGAGCAGCTTGGCGCTATCACGTTCGACGAGGACAAGAAGGCTGCGATTTTCAAGTTCACCAACGACCTGTCTCATCGAACCGGAAAGGGGTTTGATCCCGCAATCGTCGCAGAGACGCAGAAGAACGTTGCTTATCTTCTGGAGCTGATCGAGGCGGTCGCGCCCAAACACTTTGATGGTCTCAAGCAGCTTTCTGGCGATTAGCCCTTCGGAGGGAGGAGCGGCGCCCGAACGTCGAGCATCAGCGGGAGCTATTATGAGACGCAGTTCTTCACGGACACCTTCCTGAAGGCGGACCGGCGGAATCGGCCAATTTGAGCCAGAATTGGATCGTGAATAAACGGCACGTTTCGGGAAGCCGGCAGAGTAGCCTGAACGTCGTATTGTGGGTCTTGTGAATTAGAGCCGCCGTCCATCCGAGCCTATTGAGCGTGCCGACCCAGTACGCGTTTAAGGGGTGAAAGCACATGTGCCGTGCCGCTTCCGGCAGCAGCGGGAGCCTTTGCGCGCGCGTGACGTTTCCGAGCTAGATGAAGGAGATAGCTGATGACCAAGGGTCCGGACGTGTCACGGCGGATTGCGCTGGCGTCACTCGGTGCCGGTGCCCTTGGCGTAGGCCGGGCGGCGATGGCGCAAGACGCGGGTCGGCCGCCAGTCGATCTTGGCAATGTACAAGGCGGCAAGGTGCTTTTCCCGCCGCCGCAGGCGACGACCGAGGTTCAGCCATCGCCGCCGCGCAATGCTGATGCCCCAGGGGACCGGGTGGGGTTCGCGATCGTCGGCTTGGGCAAGCTAGCGCTCGAGCAGGTTTTGCCTGCTTTTGCCGTAGCCAAACATGCCCGTCCCGTGGCTCTGGTAAGCGGTTCGCCCGACAAGATGCGGGCGGTGGCCAGCCAATACGGTATCACACCGGATAGCTGCTACGGCTATGTTGACATGCAACGTCTTCGCGACAACCCTGCCGTAAGGGCGGTTTACGTTATCACTCCGAACGCGCTGCACCGGCAGCACGTGATCGCGGCAGCGCAGGCGGGGAAGCATGTGCTGTGCGAGAAGCCGATGGCGACTTCGTCGGCTGAGTGCCGTGCCATGGTCGAGGCATGCGGTCACGCAAACGTCAAGCTGATGATCGCGTATCGCATGCAGTATCAGCCGCACGCGCGCGAAGCGATCCGGATGGCGCGGGGCGGCGCGCTTGGCTCTGTGACGCTGATGGACATGATCAATAACCAGAACCAGGGAGATCCTACGCAGTGGCGGCAGAGCAAGGCGCTAGCCGGGGGTGGATCGCTCCCTGACGTGGGTCTTTACTGCCTGAACACAGCGCGTGCAGTGCTGGGGGAAGAGCCCATCGAGGTCAGTGCCCAGATCTGGTCGCCGCAGGGTGATCCGCGCTTTCGCGAAGTCGAGGACAATGTGGCCTTTACGTTGCGCTTCCCGTCGGGCGCGATTGCGAACTGCATGTCGAGCTACGGCACCCACAGACTTTCTCGCCTCAAGCTAATGGGAAGTAGCGCCTGGGCTGAGATGGAGCATGCCTTTGACTACCAGGGTCAAAACTTACGCGTCTCACTGCTCGCTGACGGCATGGATCAGACCGCTGAGATTAGCATCGAACCGAAAAATCAGTTCGCGCTGGAGCTTGATCATATGGCGCAGTGCATTCTCCACAATGTTACGCCTCGCACTCCAGGCGAGGAGGGCGCGCAGGACCAGCGCATTATCGAGGCAATCTACGAAGCGGCGCGTTCCGGCAGATCGATCCGGCTAGCGGAGGTATCGGGTCGAGACCGTTTCCGCGGCCCCGAGCCGATAGACGGGTAGAGCCCGCACAAGCGGCGACGCAAAGGACGCAAGTCGTACCGACGCAGGTCGTACCGACGCCAACTTCAACCATGTAGCTAGCTCAGAGCCCTTAAGCGCCCTCTGGCAACGGATCGCTGCCTTCGGGCTCGAAGCCCGGCTCTTCGGCTGGCGCTACATGGCCCGGCGTATCGGCGCCCACGCCGGGATCCTCCGGCATCTCGGGTTCTGGCTCAACGGGACGGGAAGCCATCGGCTGTCTCCTTAGAAGATAGGAGTGAAACCACCCAACTACCGAGATGGCCCAATGGACAACCCGGAAATGATTGGCGACAAGGCGCCATGCGTGGCGTCGCCCTCATAGCCTGCTTTGCGCTCGCTGCGTGTGCAAAGCATTCCGTCCCGATGACCCGCGCGCAGCTTGCGACGGTCGAGCGCGCGACTGAAGCTTGCACCGAGGCGTCCGGCAGTCTCACGCCATATCTCAAGGATGGCGATCGGGCCGGCGCCACGAACGCTGCAATCGCTGCGCGCAATGTGTGTTCGAGTTCGCGTGCCGACATTGTAGCAAGTGTCGGAACAGGAGGTCCGCTCGACGCCTGTTATTTTAGCGTAGATCGGCAGGAGGCCGTGCAGCAGGCTGAGCTGCATGTGCTAGATGCTCCTACGCCCGACTATCAGCGCCAAGTCGTCACGACGCTCGATGAGGCTATCAGGCAACAAACGGCGTGCGCGGCGGCAATAGCGTCTGGCGGGCGGTGAATGCGCTCACTAACATTGACCGTTCAACGCGGCTTAGCCCGAAATTATCTGGAACAGACAATCGGATTTGCGGAATAAAAAAGGCGCCGATCGGTTCGTGACGAGCACCAGCGATAGAAGCGAGGTCAGCGAAAATCACGCGCTTTGATCTTCATCGTGTCGATGTGCAGGTCGGGGATATAGATGTCGCGGCCAGCCAATCCCGGGGCTTTGTCTCCACGAGGGTCGGGGCCGCCGCCATTCTGGGCCCCGTCGCCACGACCATGTTGAATGCGGAAAGGTTGATTCTGATCGCCAAGCGAAGCCAGCATATCCGATAGATCGTAGAGTTTCTTGGCGATGATGTGGATGACCTCGCCCTCCCGCTGGATCTGCCCGTACACCCCAAGCATCCGCGCGCCCATCACGATACGTCGGTTCTGCTCAAACAGCCTCTCCCAAACGATGATGTTGGCAATCCAGCCTTCATCCTCGATGGTGATGAACATGACACCCTTGGCGCTGCCGGGCCGCTGGCGCACCAGCACGAGGCCGGCAATCGAGACATAGCGGCCGTCCTTGGTTTCTCGCAGATCAAGGCACGGCGTCACTTTACGGGCCGCCAGCTCATCGCGAAGAAACGCGACCGGGTGCTTGCGCAAGCTCAATCCGACATGGCTGTAATCCTCGACGACCTCGCGACCTTCAGTCATCGGTTTTAACGGCACCGAGGTCTCGCTGATCTCTGGCAGCAGCATCGTCTCGCGCGCGGCGGCAGCGGCGAATAGCGGCAGCGGCTCATCGCGAAGCGCCTTGATTGCCCACAAGGCCTCTCGGCGCGCGAGTTTCATCGTCGGACGGAAAGCATCGGCTTCGGCCAGCAGCCGCAGGCTTGCGGCATTGGCACCCGACCGCCGCCATACCTCGTCGACGCTGGTGAACGCCGTCTCGGCGCGGGCCGCCACGATCTTGGCGGCCTCGGCGGTAGGCAGCTTGTCGACTTGGCGAAAGCCGAGCCGGACCGCAAATCGATCCTCTCCGTTCGGCTCCAATGTGCAATCCCACCGACTATGGTTGATGTCGATCGGACGGACCTCGACACCATGTTCGCGCGCATCGCGCACGATCTGCGCGGGCGCGTAAAAACCCATTGGCTGTGCGTTGATCAACGCTGCGCAAAAGATGTCGGGATGCCAGCATTTGAGCCAGGAGCTGGCATAAGCGAGGATCGCGAACGAGGCGGCGTGGCTTTCGGGAAAGCCGTAGCTGCCAAAGCCCTCGAGCTGGCTGAATGTCTTGTCAGCGAATTCCTCTGTGTAGCCGCGCTCGACCATGCCGGCGACGAGCTTGTCCTTGAACTTCGAGACACCCCCGGTGAACTTGAAGGTTGCCATAGCGCGGCGCAGCTGATCGGCCTCGCCGGGGGTGAAGCCCGCGCACTCGATCGCGATCCGCATCGCCTGCTCTTGAAATAGCGGCACGCCTAGCGTTTTGCCGAGCACCTGCTCGAGCTCGGGCTTGGGATAGACGACCGGTTCGGTGCCGGCGCGCCTACGCAGATAGGGATGCACCATGTCGCCCTGGATCGGCCCGGGGCGCACGATCGCGACCTCGATCACCAGATCGTAAAAAGTGCGCGGCTTGATGTGTGGCAGCATGTTCATCTGCGCTCGGCTTTCGATCTGGAAGACGCCGAGCGTGTCCGCCTTGCGGATCATCGCATAGGTGCGCGGATCCTCGGGCGGGATCGAGGCCAATTCCATAGCCACGTCCTTGACGTCGGCCAGCATGTCGAATCCCTTCTTCATGACGGTCAGCATGCCGAGTGCGAGGCAATCGACCTTCATCATCTTGAGCGTGTCGATATCGTCCTTGTCCCATTCGATGATCTGACGGTCGGGCATAGCCGCGGGCTCGATCGGCACCATCTCGTCCAACCGGTCGCTGGTCAGCACAAAGCCGCCAGGATGCTGGCTGTGATGACGCGGCGTGCCGATCAGCTCCTTGGCTAGATTCAGCGCGAGCCTGATCCGCCGCTCTTCCGGATTGAGGTTGAGCTCGGTGACGTGTTTGTCGGGAACGCCGTCCTCGCTGAACCCCCAGGTCTGTGACGACAGCGCCTTGGTAAGATCGCGCGGGAGCCCTAGCGCCTTGCCGACGTCAGCGATCGCGCCCTTGGTCTTGTAGCGGATGAATGTCGCGCACAGCGCCGCATTGTTGCGGCCATAGGTGTCCATCACCCACTGGAGCACGATCTCGCGGCGCTCATGTTCGAAATCCACGTCGATGTCGGGCGGCTCTTTGCGCTCCTGGCTGACGAAGCGCTCGAACAGCAGGTCCGAGCGTTCGGGATCGATCGACGTGATCCCGAGCACATAGCAGACCGCTGAATTGGCGGCAGACCCTCGGCCTTGGCAAAGGATGTCCCGACTACGTGCGAAGCGGACGATCGAATTCACGGTCAGGAAGTAGGGCGCATATTCCATCGTCGCGATCAGCGCGAGTTCGTGGTGGAGCGCTTTCTCGACTTTGTCGGGCAGGCCTTCCGGATAGCATCCAACAGCGGCGTCCCAGGCCAGTTTTTCCAGCGTCTGCTGCGGATTTAGCCCGGGGATCGAGGTCTCGTCGGGATAGTGATAGTCGAGATCGTCGAGTGAGAAACGGCAACGGTCGGCGATCTCCAGCGTGCGCGCCAGGGCCTGCGGGTAATTCCGGTAGAGCCGATGCATTTCGTGCACGGGCCGAAGATAGCGGTCGGCGTAGCGTTCTCGACGTTCGCCCAATTCGTCGATCGTGCATTTGTGGCGGATGCAGGTCATCACCTCGTGGAGCGGACGGCGATGCGGATGATGGTAGAGCACGTCGCCTGTGATGACGGTTGCGACGCCCGACTTGACCGCGAGGTTTGACAGCTCGTGCAGGCGGAGCTGATCACCCGGCCGCCTGCGGATCGTTAGCGCCAAATAGGCGCGTCCAGCGAAGATCCGGGCGAAGCTCGGAAGGATGGCGGCTGCATCATCCACTTCACCGGGCAGGAGAATGCCAAGCAGCCCTTCCGCCCACTCCGCGACATCGTCCCAGCCGAGCAGACATTTGCCCTTCCCGCCGCGACGCTTGCCGACGGTCAGCAATCGGCACAGCCGGCCATAGCCCGGCCGATCGAGCGGATAGACGAGCAGCGATGCGCCATCGGTCAGGTCGATCCGGCAGCCGACGATCAGGCGGACACCGGTAACCTTCGCCGCTTCATGCGCGCGGACGATGCCCGCAAGCGAATTGCGGTCGGTGATCGCCAGCGCTTCGATCCTGCACGCCTCGGCCTGCGCGAACAGCTGCTCGCAGCTGCTAGCCCCGCGCAGAAAGGTGAAATGCGAAGCGCAATGCAGTTCGGCATATCGATGGCCGTCAGTCGCCATCAGGCGAACAGCCCGTGCAGGAACCAGGCCTGGGTTCCGGTGGCCGGATCCTCACCGTCACCGTTGCGGTAGATCCAGTAGCGCGCACCCGCCTCGTCCTCGACCATGAAATAGTCGCGGACGCCGAGCATCTCGGCTTCGCACATGACCCATTCGCCGTAGATGCGCTCGGGGCCGTCGGCGCGCTTCACGCGCCGGCGGGTCCCTCGCCAGGTGAAGTGGACCGGCGGGTTATCGGGAAGCAACGCCATCGTCTCGATCGGCTCGGGGTTGGCGAGCAGACGCGGCGGCCGCGGCCAATGCAGAGGCCAGCGCAGCGTGGTGGCGCCCGCCATCGGCGCGACCCGGATGACCGAGCGTTCGGGGACGTCGCTAGCCTTGGCGGCGACGCGGAAGAGGCGCTCTTCGCCCACTCGGTTGCCGAGGATATCGACCAGCGCCGCGACATCCGGACGCGCGGTCTCGCCGAGGCTCGACATCGGCTGCAGGCCCATCGGCTCCGCGGACTGTGCGGTAAGCGTCATCGTCTCGACGCCGAAACCCGGATCGACGGTGTCGAGCCGATCGCACATGAGTTTGACGAGGCGCCGGTGGTCGCGCGTCGGCTTGGCGGTGCCGGCGCGGATCTGTTCAATTCGGTTGTCGACACGGTGGAAACGCAGCTCCAAGCGCCGCGCGCCGAGCCCGGCCTGTTCTAGCTTCTCGCAAAGCTGCCCGACCAACTTGTCCGTATAGCGGGTCAAGGTTTCGGGCGCGGCGATCGGTTCTGCGAACCGCTGCGTCACCCGGATGATCTCAGGCGCCTCGACGGGCTCGATCGGTTCCGAGATGCGTCCGAACGCCTGGTCGAGCCTTCGCCCGATACCGGAGCCGAACCGGAGCGCGAGCGGCGCGCGCGGTGTCGCCTCGAGCTCGGCGATCGTCTCGAAGCCGAGCCGGTTGAGGCTGGCGACGGTCTCGCTTTCAAGCCGGAGCGCGGCCAAGGGGAGGGGGCCGATCGCATCCGCTTCCGCGCCCTCCGGAGTGATTTGAACAGGCGCGCGGCCGAAGCGTGCTAGCGCATGTGCGGCACCGCAGGTGCCGGCCATCGCGATCCGGGCAGCGGCACCACTTTCAGCGAGCTTCGCTGTGAGACTGCCGAGAAACGCGTCGTCGCCACCGTGCAGATGCGAGGCGCCGGTCGCGTCGAGCAGCAGCCCATCGGGCGGATCGGCGGCGACGATCGGCACGTAGCGTTGCAGGATCCAGAGCGCGATCTTGCGGAGCCCGGCCCCATCAGCATCCGGGTCGGCATCATGGGTGATCAGGTCGGGCACCAAGGCATGCGCCTGTGTGGCGGCAAGCCCAGGGCGGATGCCGTTACCCTGTGCCGCGACATTGGCAGCGGTCACGACCCGACGGCTGCCGGCCTGGCCCACCATCACCAATGGTACATCAGACGGCGGCGCGGAATCCCCAAGCTTGCGCCGCAGCCTGTCCGTCGGCCATGTCGGCAGGAATACAGAGACGACCTTGCGCATCACAGGCTTCCAACAAGAAATCGGCGCTCTCACCGGCGCGGCAGCGGATCAGTTCGACGAACCATCGATGTCGGCCGACACCGGCGACGGGGAGCGGGGAGGAGGGGACTGCGGTCACGCGCCACCGTGTCGCAGAAGCCGTCGGTTGGCCGAAGTCGGCGGCTTCGGTCGCGCGCCGCCACCTTCGGATAGCGATCCCGATCGTCCCCGACGCTTCGGCTGCCAGCTGCAGGCGGCGCGACACCGTCATCGACAGACGGGCGACCTCGGCGACGACGCCGCCCAGACCACCATGGCGCAGTCCTTCCTCGAAACAGGCCAGCACCGCCATCTCGTCGCCTGCCTCGAGGTAGATCACGCGGTCCGGATCGAGGCCCACCTGGGCGATGGCGGGTGCGAACAGGTCCGCCTTTGTCATGCACCACAGAACCTGGCCGTCGATCCGAGCGAGGATGCCGGCGGTAAACAGCGCGGCCGCCGCGGCATCGATGGCGCCCGCAGCACCACCTGCGATCTCGTGCAGCGCGCCCAGCGCTAAGCCACCACCGGGCAAGCGGTCGTCGAGCGACTCGATGCCGAACGGCAGCACGGTTCGATCCTTGCGACCCTGCGTTTCGATACGCGCGATCCTGACACGTAGCTCAGCAACCGCAGGGCGGGGCCCCGACTCCGTCATGGTGGCCTCCTGATGTGGCGGTGGACTATGTTCCCTATCTGTTCTATACAACCGGGGTGAGTCAATCGGTCGGAGTCGAGCTCGTACGCCCTGCCAGCCGTACCGCCCGCGCAACGAACGAGGAGTAGAGCCATGAGCCGCCTGTGGGACACGTCGCAAATTTATGTGCGCACCGAGGTCGACGAACTGCTGAACGACTATCCTGACCGGGACGTCGCGGCTCTCGCTGACGCCTTCGCCCAGTCGCATCCGACCTATGAGGGCGACCCCGAGTTTGCGCGCGAGATTGTGGTAGAGCTACGCAAGCGCACAGCGGCCGGCGTCCGGTTCTGGCCGACACCGCCGAATTTAGGTGAAATCGAACGCGAGGTGCGCGCGATCATTGAGGTAACAGCATCGTCGATGCGCGTCGCCGAACCGGTCGCCGAGTTCGAGACGGCGGACGCACCGGGCTTCTGGTGGCAGCGCATGTAGGTAGGCGGCCAGAACACCGACGTGGGGGCGGCCGAGAGCGAGCAAGCCATGTGCAATCTTTATTCCCTCCATACCAATGTCGCCGACGTCGCGCGGCATTTCGGCGTGTCCGGTCCGGTTGACCTGGACGTGCCGGCAGAGACGGTTAGGGGAAGCGCCGGGTTGGTCGTGCGCGAGGCTAAAGGGCGACGCATCGTACAATCCTTAAGTTGGGGTTTCCCGCGCCAGACCCGCGAGATGCGAGAGCGCGACGAAGCGCCGACACGGGTCAATCTCACCGCAGACCTCACCAACCCGATGTGGAGCGAGCTGGCGCAAGAGCGACGCTATCGCTGCCTGATCCCGCTCACCCGCTTTGGAGAACCGGACGGACCAAAGGGCAAGATGACGCGGACGTGGTTTGGCCTTGAGGGCGAGCCGCTGTTCGCGTGGGCCGGGTTCGCTCGCAATACACAGGCCCTCGGTCCGGTATTTTCAGGTATGACGACGGACAGCAATGAAGCGGTCGCGGCGCTCAACCCGCGTATGCCGGTGCTGTTGCATGTCCGTGATCATGAGCATTGGCTGCACGGTACGATCCAGGACGTGATCGCCTTCCAGTTTCGCAAGCTGCCAGCGGACCGTCTGATCGTGGACCAGACAGACGAGCTTTGGCGTGGCGGTGCGGTTCGGACCGCGGAGCCCGCGCTGCTATGATCTGCCGTCGTTGTTCCGAGAGGGTCGTCATGGCATTCTCGACCGACGGCACCGGCGGTGGCGTCCCGCGAGCAGACGGAGGGGGTCGTGTGCAACCTGTATACCGAGCGGCTTAGCGCCACCGAGGTGGCCAGGCACTTTGGCGTCGCGGCACCTCTGCCCGAAACCAATGCGGGTGAGGAAGTTTATCCCGGCGCGCCGGGGATGGTCATCCGCGAGCATGATGGCGTCCGCCTGCTTCAGTCGATGACGTGGGGCTTTCCGCTTCGGCTCAAATTCATGAAGCCGGACTCCAAGCCAAAACCCGTCAACAATATCGCCGATCTGAACAAAGGCATGTGGGTAGGACTAGCCCGCAAACCGGAATGGCGTTGTATCATTCCAGCGACCGCGTTTGCGGAGGCCGAAGGTCCGAAAGGCGCCAAGACGCGCACCTGGTTCTCCGTGAAAGGGCAGCCTTTATTCGGCTGGGGCGGCCTTTGGCGCGAAAGTGCCGAATGGGGCGCTGTTTATTCCGGCGCTATGACCGACTGCAACGAGGCGATCCGTCCGGTCCACGATAGGATGCCGGTGCTGCTGATGCCGGACGAATATGACCAGTGGCTAAATGGAAGCTTCGACGATCTGCTCGGGTTTCAGAACCGCTGCTTCCCCGACGGTCTGATCGAAATGCACAGGACCAGCGAACTTTGGTCTCGGACGAGCAAAGCCGCAAAAGCAGCGGGCGTCGTGCCGATTTGAGGACGGAGTCTAATACGCGAGTGCAGGAGGCGACCTGTGTCGACATGGTTTTTCCGGACGCGGGTGACGCGGCTGATCGTCGCGTTGCCAGTCGGCGAACGAGTACTCGACGTGCACCTGACCCGGTTCAGTGGTGCAGCTCGAGCCGCCGATGCTGGGGCGCGTCGGGCAGAAGCGGGGATCGTCATCGGCTTGTGCCTGCGCCGCAGGCAGCAGCACGAAGGCGAGCGCCGCGGCACCTCGAAGTTGCCATGTCATGTCTGTCCCCCGCGCCCGGTCATCCGACGGACCGGTCGTGTCTATCACCCATGATCCGAGTCGCGCACTGCAAACATCCGGTTACGCGGCGATGAGCGTTCTAGCCGTCTCGTAGCAGTCGTCGATGTGGAAATTGCCCACCATCTTCATGGCGCCGAAGCTGACCCCGTCCGCGAGCAGCGATCCCATGACGGGAACGTACTTGGCGATCGATGCGGTCGCCACCCGGATACCGACCCGCTGAAGCAGCCGTACGACGAGCTTCTTCGTGACCATCCGGCCATGATGTTGTTGCCCATGCCTGACGCGACCACGAACACCTTCTGCGCGAGGTGAGGCTCGAGTTTCGCCACCTGTTCGTGATCGAGACCGAACCGTTCGCTGATCTTCGGGAGCAGCGTGGTCAACAGGCCTACGTCCGCGACGACGTCGGCGCCCGGCATCGGGATGACTGCCACGGTCGCCGACATCAGCGAACGCCGTGTGACGAGACTGCGGCATTCGGCTCTGACCCGGTCAAGCTCCGCGACGGTCGAAATCATGCTTCGGTCTCCTGTCAGGCGGAAAGGCGGTCCATCTTCATCGCCAGGTTGACGATCACGCCACTGGCCGACCAGTCGCACCGGTAGGTGCCACCCAGTCGTGAGGCGATCCTAGTGACGAGCTTGTTGCCGTATCCGGCCTGCGCCGGCGTTTCGACCGTCGGGCCTCCACGCTCGATCCAGACGAGAGCGACGTTGTCGTCGTGAACCGAGCAGGTGACGTCGAGGGTGCCGGTCGCGACCGACAGGGCGCCGTACTTCACCGAGTTGGTCGCGAGCTCATGGAGGATGAGCGCGAGGTTCGTCGCCGCGTCCTCGCCGACCGCGATCCTCGGAACGGAAACCCGGACCCGGCCAGTGGAGGCGCCCATATCGTCGTAAGGCGCGAGCAGTATGGTGATCAGGTCGCCGATGAGCGCGGCGTCTCGAGGATCTGCCCCCGGTGGCCGCACGAGATCATGAGCCCGACCGAGCGCAGCAAGGCGTCCGGTGAGTTCGTGCGCCATCTCGGCCGCACTGGCCGCCGATCTCGACGTGATGGTCGTCAGGCTCGACGCGATCGCCAACAGGTTCTTCACCCGGTGGCTCATCTCGCCCGCCAGTAGCTCGTGCGCCTCCTCGGCATGCTTGCGACCGGTGACGTCTAGGAAGATGCCGAACATGACGTCACCGACAATGCCCTCGTCGCTCCCCCGGCCGCGGGCGGAGATCCATTTCACGTCGTCGCCGCTCAAGATCCGGAAGTCGATCTCGTAGCCGCCGGTCACGGCGCGCGTCGCTGAGAAGGCCGCGCGCACCCGGTCGCGATCCGATGGATGGATCGTCATAGACAGGTCTTCGAAGGTAATCTCCGCCTGAGGCCCGACACCCCAGAGATGGAAACCGTGCGCATCCATCGTGATGCGGTCGGTCTCGACATCCCACGACCACAGAGCGACCCCCGCAGCCTGGATGGCGTGGCGAAGATCGGAGACGCCCCACTGAGGGGTCACGGCGGATTGCCCGTTGCCCATGTATAGCCTCCTAGCGATCCGATGCGCCCGGACGTAGCGTTGATTCTGCGGCTCACCGATCCTTCGCCCGTCGGGTCAAAACATGGTCGATCTGCCCCCGGGAAAGCCCGCATCACCGTCATGCGGTCAACGATCGCTCGTCGTTTCCACCCTTAATCCACGACGACGCCCATCCTAGAGGCCCGCGTCGCCGCTCGGTTCGCACCATTCGGTGGGTGTAGCGCCAAGCACGGTCATGGAGCTCTGCACGAGTGCGCCGCCAGCATACCAGATGCCTTCGGGGCTGAGGAATGCTATGGTCGCATCTTCCCCTTCCACCGTGCGAACGAGCACAGGCCGTCCCACCGGCGGTCCAACTTCATCGATCCTGTTCCACGCCATGCGACCTCCTCGAGAATTGACGGCAACGTTCGCGACGTTCGCGACGATCGGAGCTCGCGCTACTTAGGCCTGACATGACACCCGGTGTACGGACGCGGGTCAAGACGTCTCGGGCGGTTCGGACTTCGGCACATCGATGACAGCTTTGATGTCGGCGACGAGACGCTTGAGATCGTACGGTTTGCTGATGAAACGTCCGCCGTCGGGTATCTGGCTGTCGGGGATCACGGTGTGGCCCGACGTCACCACGAGACGAACGTCCGGCCAGTGCGCGTTCACGAAGGCCGCGAGCTCGAGACCATCCATGCATCCCGGCATCCTGATGTCGGTGAAGACGAGCCGGACGCGTTCTGCACGCTTCAGTATCTCGATCGCCTCGTCGGCATTTTCCGCTTCAAGAACCCGGAAGCCGGCATCGGCCAGGATGTCTGCGCTGATCATGCGGATGAGTGCTTCATCCTCGACCACCAGGATCGTGGTCTGCTCCGATGTCGTCAACGCTTGGTTCCTCGACGGGGTTTGGAACTGGACCAGCTGAACGATCGCCATGGTCCCAAGTCCGCCGGGATCGAGATGTGGATCGCATCCTGATCCCGACATGGATGGCCTATCGCGAAGTCGTCTTCTGATCGGGCTTCAGATGATCTTCGTTGCCTTCATTGGCGGTACTGCCCTCGTCTTCTCCGGTCTGTTCGCTGACACCCTTCGGCTCAGCGTGACGGTGGGCGTCATCAAGTTCGTGCTTGGCTTCGTCGCCGCTCGTCTGTTTGTCGTCGGTCATCTCGTGCCTCCATTATGGTTGCGAGGGTGATGGACTACCTAGGCCCGTCCTCTCACTGTTCGCGTGCGGCTCGCCGTCCTCTTCGTGCCGATCCTACGGCTGCTCGGTCGCAGTCCCGCCTTCGCGGTTCCGGCTTCGCCATGGCTGGCTCCTGATGTTCAAAGACGCCTATTCCTGAGGAGGCCGCTTCGACCGATCTGGTTGCGGCGTGTCATCCTCGCCCTGCGTCGTCTGGCCCTCGAGATCGCGCTGCTGGGGATCCGGGGTGCCGCTAAGCGGCGCGTCATCGACGTCGAGGTTGCCCAGGTTCACCGCGCTGTTCTCCTGCTCGGCGGCGTGGTCGCGATCCTTGTCGGTCATCTCAATCCTCCTTCGCGGTCGCATTGGGGTTCGGGCCGCCGGTGTAGGCGATCTCCGACTGGCCACCGTGCCCGAGGAAGGATCCGGGGCCATGCTTGGCACCGGGTTTTCCGCTGTGCGGATTGGGGTACGCTCCGCCGCCGGCCTCGCCGGCCCCGCCTTGGCGAGATGCGATCTCCGGACCGTCGTCGGGGTTCGTCCCGTTTCCGTCGGCCTGCATGGGTTGCTTGTCCGTCATGGCTCCGCTCTCCGTTATCGTGCTGATCTAAAATGAAAACGTCCGGCGAACACGATCGGGCCACGCATTGATTTGGAGCGGTCGGGCATTTCGCACGTTTGATCTGATTGGATTTGCGCGGCGTCCGAAGCCGGCAGGCGAATGACAACGGCAGGGTTCCCCGTGCGAGCGGAATGGATGCATCCTGTCCGCATTTCGGAAGGCTTTTGGGGAACACGCGCTGATCCTCGCCGACCATCACCGTGAAGAGAACAATGAGAGCTCGGCCATCTGGCGGAAGATCGCGGGACGGCTTTGTGAATGATTGCGTCGGCGGTACAGGACTATGAAGCCGCGGCCTTGGTATCAATCCCGCCGGCAGCGCATCAACCCGGCCTGTCTCATCGGTTCAGCCCGCATCGATGACCGCTGTACCACGGCATCGGCATGGCGAATCCAATCCGATGGCTGGCGAACCTCTGGCGTCGCATCCTGGCGGCGGCCTCGTCTCTAGACCGCCCGCCCGTCGTGCCGCCGACCAATCAGAAGCCGACGGCACGACAGGTGCGTGGTCCGCGAACTCGTCGACGATCGAAGCTTCGCGCCGCACGGCCCGCATCACACAGGCGTGATCGGTGACGCGCCTGACCCGCCCTCGCCGGACTGGAGCTCAGGCTCTGAGCAGGATGTCGATCGTCGCATCCGCAAGTCGGCTGCGGAACGCTACGCCGAAGCGGGATCCGCTCGTCCACACGACTTCGGCATCGGCGGACACGTGCCTGAGGTCGATGCTGACCACGCTGCCGCGCTTCGGTGGATCGACCATGTGAACGAGCGCGCCCGTCGCCGACAGGTTGATCAGATGGGCGCGCGCCTCACCGGCAGCGCTCCGCAGCGTCGCCGGTTCGAACGTCTTGTGCCTGCGCGCTATGCGGTGATCGCTATCAGCCGTGACCGATAGGGCGGCCGGCCTACCCGAAAATGGCATTGGTCCCCCGATCGATGCAAGTAAACATGCCTTTTCATCCATAGTTCCGCCGGTCAACGCGTTAACCACGAATATCATTCTGCCATGATCAACTATCTGTTGGTGCCACTTATACCCTCCGCTTAGATGTTCGTCTAAAAGGGAATTTCCCGTATTGAGTTCGATGCGAAATCGCGTTCATCTTCCTATCGGTCACAACGGGAGATTGACGGTGTTGCAGCGACTGAAGAGCGACCACCGGCAGATCCTCAGGATCATGGAACGCGTCTAGACGACGTTGTTCCCGGCGAATGGAGCCGATGTCGTGCCGATCGGCGAGGCTCGCTGGGGGACCGAGTACATGCTGCGTGATCACTTTGGCTTCAAGGACGCGTTCGTGTTCCGCGTACTGGCGGCGAGCGGCCGGCCGAAGGCAGTCGCGACGGGGCGTTGTCTGCAGGCAGCCGGGGCTACGATCCGGGAAGCGTACCGAAAGCACCTCACCCGGTGGGATCCGGCCGACATGCAGGCGACCTGGGCCGCCTACCGCGTGGCCTCGTTGGAAATGATCCAGCAGCTTCGCGACCTGATAGAGCTGGAGAAGGCGGAGCTTTATCCGATCCTCGAGAGTGAGGCCGCCGTCGAGCGGAAACCGCAGGCGTTGTTCTTCGGTTCGCGCATGGCCGCGGCGGGCTAGGGTCGGGCCCCCTTCGGATAATCAACCGTTGGAGGGTAATGCGCGCCCCGATCACCATGTTGGCACTTCTGCTCCCCGGATCGCTGGGTGCCGCCCCTCCCGTCGCTAACGCGGTGCCGATATTCGTGCCTGAGCGGTTCTTCCTCGGTGCCACCGAGGGCCTCGGGACGGTGAAGGTGTTCCTGTCGCATCGTCGTGCCCTAGCCGTTCATGGAGTGGGGCGGATGGCAGGCGGCGACACGATCGTCCTCGACCAGACGGTGCAGCGATCTGGCGTGCCCGCGAAAAAGCGGGAATGGCGGCTTCGGCGTCTGTCGGACGGCCGATACGCCGGGTCGCTTTCGGACGCGGTCGGCCCCGTCGCCGGAGACGTCACCGGGAACTGTTTCCACGTCCGATACGGCATGAAGTCCGGCGTCGCGGTCGAGCAGTTCCTCTACCTGCAGCCCGATGCGCGTACGGTTCTCAACCGGATGTCCTTCCGGAAGTTCGGCGTGGTCGTCGGCCAGCTCGAAGAGACGATCCGACGGGTCGACTGACCGCCCAGGGAGCGGTCGCGAGAACGAAGATCATGAGGCTCAGCACCGCTGGCGCACCGGCGAGGCCATGCGGCAGCGGCGGAAAGCAGCGCGCCGTAATCTCGTCGATCATGAACAACATGCCGACCGTGCTTGTCGGCGCGCTCTCGATCGGCGGCAGCCATGCGACCGGCGTCGTCAAGGAGGCGATAATCTACGCCAATTTGATCGGCTGCGATCTCGGCCCCAAGATCACCCCGATCGGCTCGCTCGCGACCCCGCTCTGGCTGCATGTGCTCGGCAACAAGGCGAGGCATTGCGCGCGTTCGGACTTCGGCGCTTGAGCGCGTCAGCGCGAGAGCGTCTGCGTCGGGCGATTCCACCCGACGGGCACATGGCCGGCTAAAGACTAAGAGCAAGCTCGTTGTAACGGCCAGGGAGATGGTCGACTTTCCCCGTCCGTTGTCGGACGTTTGGCCTGACGTATCTCAAATCGATCACTCTTGACGCCTACGAGGTTTCACTGCCGCGCATAGCATCCACAGCTAGTGTTTCTCGGCTTCGCAACTTGACGATACGAAGCGAGTGCCACCGCCACTAGATATAAACCTACATAAGTATATCCAGGCGGACAGTGGCATCTTTGCTAAGATTGATAGCGCAAATGTTTCATGCCGGATCGATCCCGGAACCACGGGCACTCCCATCCGCTGTATAGCGATGCGGTTTATCATTGCCCTTGCCGGGATAGCGGCTCTAGCGGGATGTGACCGTTCGATCAGCGAGACGGGATCGAACGCATCGGCTGACGCGCAACAGCTTGGTGCGATCAAGGCTGAGGATCACAGCCGGGAAGCGGTTTTAGCTACAGGGCCAGGGCAGGGCGCGACATCAAGCCTGGTCGTTTCCGCCACGCAATCCTCGCCAGTCCAGCATTAGCATGGCAAATCTCTTCGAACGCGCGAAAATGATCGTGCCTCTGGTTGCGACCGTCGTCCTCTCGGGCTGTCATCGTGCCAGTCCCTCGGAAGTCGGCGAGGCCGAGCGGGCTAGCGCCTTTCCTATGGCGGAGATGCAAACCGCGCGACATGCGAGCGACATCAGCCCCGGCTCGGTTGCACAGGCGGCGCTTGGCACGCCTATGCGCGAAGCGCCCGTCGCCGGTGTGCCGACGCCGGCTTCATCACAAAAGCTGAAGTAAGACCCGTTCAGTCGTCGCATTCTGGGCTTATTCCATCGGTCAGCAACCGGCCAAGCTCCTGGTGGACAAGGCCGTAGCATTCGCATGCGATCCCGGTGAGGGCGTCACGATCGACCACCTCGAGCAGGCCGCGCTTATTCTCGATGATCCCCAGGCGCCGCAGCTCGCGGGTGACCATGCTGACCGCGTTGCGCTTCACCCCTAACATCTCCGCGAGCGACGCCTGTGTCAGCGGCAGGAGATCCGATCCGCTCCGGTCGTGGGTGGTGAGTATCCAGCGGGCACAACGCTGGCGGACCGAATGGACTGCGTTGCAGGCGACGATCTGAAGCGTCGTGCGGAGTAGGACCTCACGGTAACGCGAGACGGCCGAGCACAGACCGACACTCGCGTTGATCATGTCCTCGAACCCTTGGGCGGTTGCGCGCACGGCTGTACCGGGCACCTGGACCATGAATCTGCTGAACGCCGGGTCGACATAGCCGCTGGCTGATGTCGCAACGACGCCTTCGCGCCCGATCGTCATCGTCTCGACGGCGCGGCCGTCCCTCATGACCGCGATCAGCGAAACCATGCCTGATAGCGGGAAATAGACGTGCGTGAGCAGATCGCCAGGCTGATAGAGAACCTGGCCGGCACGCAGTTCGACGATCTCGCAGTAAGGCACCAATGACGCCTGCTCGTGGGGCGGAACACGCTCCAAGAGGCCGTTCCCGGCAGGCCATTCCGCAGACGCAGCGGTTGCTTTTGTGATGTCCATCAATTCGCCTTTGCAACCTACATTCGGAGAATCCTGACTTAAGTTTGTCGTCCTCGATCAATGGCTTAGGATTTGTCGCCAATTATGAGCGCTTGTCGATTAACCGCCGGAACCAAGCGCCCGTTCCCCTGTTTCTGCATCCTAGAATACATTGGCGGAGCGTGATCGCTGGCCCGTCACTGTCTTCTCCCTATCCAATTCTGATTACGCGGATGCCAGCGTGAAATAGCATGATCTCCCGTTCCGGAATGGCTTTGGGCAACAACCGACCGACATCGATAAACCGCCGGGAGAGGTATATGGCAGAACCCAACGATAGTCGTCCCGACGGGACACCGAGCCACATTCATGTGGAGAAGAAGAAAACTAACTGGCTTGCCTGGCTGCTTCTGGCGCTTGGCATTTTGGCGCTGCTTCTAGCGCTGGCCCGTTGCCACAAGGATGAGCCTTCGGCTGTGGCGCCGGCAGCTGCGCCTGCGCCCGCCCCGAACACCGTCGTCGGAACAACGCCCGATGCTGGCAAGTCCACGGCGCTGATGGGCACGGCCGGACTCGGTAGCTACCTTGCAGGATCAGAGGTTACGCCGCGAACCTTCGTATTCGATAAGTTGAAGTTCGATACCGCCAAAAGCGACATCCGCTCGGTCGACGAAGCTGACGTGGATGCGGTTGCGGCGACTCTAACTAAGTACCCGACTACGCACATCCGGATCGCAGGCTATGCCGATGCAAGAGGCAATGATGCTGCGAACATAGCGTTGGGCAAGTCCCGCGCGGACAGCGTGAAAGCCGCTTTTGTCGCCAAAGGCATCGATGCTTCCCGCGTCGATACAGTCTCGGGCGGTTCGACCGATCCTGTCGATACCAACGCCACAGCCGGCGGTCGTTCCGAAAATCGTCGGACCGAAGTCGTCGTTACGTCCCGCTAACTCCAATCAATCTCGAGGAAACCATCATGACCAGCACCATCACAGCATTATTTGATAATCGCAGCGATGCCGAAGCCGCCAAGGACCGTCTCAAGGCTGCCCATGTCGACGTCAACCATATCCACGTCCACGACAAGTCTTCTG
>CAXTVK010000006.1:0-65124 GCA_964247655.1 uncultured Sphingomonadaceae bacterium
GGCCGAACGACAAATGGCCTAAACCCGTGTCCACCAAAACGGGGGACCATCAGGACGAGCGTGATCGGCGTGGCGCCGAAGCTCTTGTTGTAGCGTAGCGCGAGCGCGCGCACGACCGGATCAGTCGCACCTTTGAGATGGCTTATATAGGCGATTTTGCCGCGCAGATGTGCGGCAAGCGCGCCCTTGCCTCCGAGGCCGGTGAACTTGGACTGTGCGTCGACCAGGCCCAGCGTCTCGATCGAGTGGAGGAGCGCGCGGATGTGGCGGATGTAGCGGCGATCGACATTGAGGCCGGCATTGATTTTGACGCCGGTGACCATGCGCCGCGAGTTGCGGTCGGCATAATGGGCCTTGTCGGGGTGGAGGATAAACCCGTTGGTCTGGAAGGCATCGCGCAGCGACGGCGCGAGTAGCTCGGGCGAGAAGCGCCCAACCGTCGGCAGCGCGCCGTCGAACAGCGGTGCAGGGGGTTGGTAGCTCGAGAAGGTGATGTCGTCGGCATAGCGCGTGTAGATGGCGCGCGCAGCCTTGGCGAGGCGGAGCAGGTCGGTGTCGAGCCGGTAGCAGATCATGTTCGAGAGCACCGGGCTGGTCGAGGCACCCTGTGGCAGGTGGCTGTCGAAGCAACAAAGCCGCGCGATGACCTCGGCGACGCGCTGGTCGACGCTTAGCGCCTCGAGCACGCCGCGCACGCGATTCTCGGTGATCGTCGGGAAGAAATGCTGGAGGTCGAGATTAACGACGAAGCGGCGTCGGCCATGAGCTTCGGCATTGGTTTTGACCGAGCGTGCCGGCACGAAGCCGTGGACCGGGTTGCGCACACGGTAGAGCGTGTCGAGGAGTGGCCGCAGCTTTGACTGCAGGATCGAGAGGCGCTGGTCGGGTGCGGTGATCAGCCGCGACTTGCCGCCGCCCTTCGCAATCTCGAACTGATGGTACATGCGCCCGCGGAACCACCAGATCCGCTTGAGCTCGCGCGGACTGAGGCCGAGAAAAGCGAGCAATGTTGGCTCATCGGCAAATTCCGGCGGAATCGGGATCGGAATACGCTTGCCGAAAATCGTAGCCGCCGACGACACGAGGTCTCCCTTCCAATCACGCCCCGGTCCATCGAGCGGCGCGCAACGATGTGTCCAGACATTCGCTCTTAGGCCGCAGTTGCACAGCCCGTATGCGAAGGGAGACCCCGCTGAGGAAAAGTCTATCAGCTTCGACCGGGATCATCCAGCAACACGCTCTGCATAGGCGGCGAGGCGAGCCAGATGCGACCGAGCGCTCTCGCGCGCTTGGCTCCGATACAATTTGTATCTGGGCGTAGTTCGGCGGCGGCCATGCGACAGCCACGCAGGAGTTGACCGCAGTTCCCACCTTTTGCCTTTACAGCCGATCCGCCATCCCAAAAGATGGTGTTTGCCTGATACGGTTGAAGGAAGAAGAGCATCACGTCCCTCCCGACACTGTCCACTGTTCAATTCGCTACAGCCTTTGCACTCAGGCCGAATTTGGTGGGCTGGTTCCTGGGGGCCGGAGCGTCCGCGGCTTCGGGAATACCCACGGGCTACGCGATGATCCGCGATTTCAAGGCGCAGATTTTCTGTCGCGAGACCAACCTGTCGAAGCGCGAGATCGATACGTCCGATCCGATCTGGATAGAACGCATCGACGCCTATCTCCGGCAATCCGCGACACTGCCGCCCGACCGCGATCCCACCGAATACGCGGCGGCGTTTGAGGCGGTATACCCCCAGCCCCGGCACCGTCGTCAATATATCGAGGATGCCATCGCCAAGGGCACGCCTTGTTTTGGGCACAAGGTGCTCTCGGGCCTAATCGCCGCCGGGATGGTCGATTGCGTCTTCACGACCAATTTTGATCCACTGGTCGAAGACGCGACGGTGACGGCAAATGCCCGCCTCCCGGTGGCCCTTCAGGTTCGGCCGACGGTCGCAGCGATCGACTCTGCGGATCGCGCCATGCGGTGTCTCAACGAGTCCGACTGGCCACTCGTCGCGAAGCTTCACGGCGACTATCAGTCGATCGCGATCAAGAATACCGGCTCCGAACTGGAGGCGCAGGACGAGCGCATGCGACACGTGTTGGTCGAGGCCGGGAAGCGCTACGGCATGCTGTTCGTAGGCTATAGTGGGCGCGACGCCTCGATCATGGAAGCGTTAAACGCGGTTCTCGACGAGCCGTCCCCGTTCCCAAACGGGCTCTACTGGCTCGCACCCTCGGCGACGCGCCTGCTCCCCGCCGTCACCGCGTTCCTGACGCGTGCGCAGGGCCACGGCGTCGATGTGGCGGTCGTCGAATGCGCGACCTTCGACGAGTTGGCGGCCGACATCGTCAAGACTGCGGATCTTCCTTCACCGCTTTACAATTGGGTTATGGAAGGCCGGCCCACGCCTCGCCTCGTACCAGTCCAGATCCCGACCACGGAAGCTCGGAAGTTCCCGGTGCTGCGTTATTCGGCGCTGCTCATCGAGCAGATGCCGAGCACGGCCCGGCGCATGACGCTCACCTCTGCCGCCTCGTCGCCCGAGGTCAGAGCGCTGCTCAAAGAAAAGAAGTGCCGGGCCACGATCGCCGCGACCGGACGCGAACTGGCGGTCTTCGGCAACGACCGGGAGGTGCTAGCCGCTCTCTCCTCTCTCGGTGCCAGCCTCGCCGGCGAGATCGTTCTGGACCCGGCAAAGGACAGTTGGGCGCTCGGCCTCTTGTATGATGCACTGGTCCGCGCGCTCGCGCGGCGCCGCCCTCTCATTCCGCGCCTCAAGCGTGCGGGACATTCACTCGATGTCGCAACACCCCGCGACGGCGACGGTCCGGACCGGATCCGGCGCGACGAGCAGACCCTCAAGAAACTGCGGGAAGTCTATGGGAGTCCGCTCACAGGCAAGGTGCCGAAGCTCGGCTTTCCGTTCCAGGAAGGTGTCACCGTCAAACTCGAGCAGATCGACAATCGGTGGTGGTGCGGATTCGAGCCCTATACGTTCGTCCAGGTTCCGAGGCCCGACGCCACTGACACGATCACCTTGGACGAGCCCGCAAATGCCGACCCGATCGACGCGCGTTTTGAGCGTGGCGGCGACCCGGCAGGTGACTGGCGGCGCGAGCGCTGGGCTCAGCGCTACAACAAGAATTGGGCCGCAATCATCGATGCCTGGTCGCAGCTTCTGACGGGTGGCCGCGAACCGGCCCGGGCGGTCGGACTGGAGGATGGCACGGGGATCGACGCAGTGTTCGAGCTGTCCCGTTACACCGGCTGGAGCCGTCCTGGCCATCACCACGCTTATTTCGACAGGAGCAGGTGATGGCTAATCCTGCGCTTGTGTCGAAGCTGCCGCCGTTCACGCTGCTGGACGAGCCCGATCTCGCCTTCTCGCCCTCTGACCCGACGCATGTCGACGTCCATCCGCTCCGCGGGCTCCTGAACTTCGGGCCATATTCGAAGGGCTCGTTCGGCGGATACACCTCCAGGATCCGCATCGCCACAGCTGGGCCTGAAAGCGCGTTCCGGCAGCGCGGCGAGTTGATGGCATCGCTGCGAAGCGCGTACCGGGCATCCGACCGTTCTGAATATGTCCCGGAATATCCGGGCTTCGAGCGGCTTTTTCATGTGGCGCTGGAGGCCGCTCCGGCGGAAGCCCATGTAAAATGGCCCGACCATCTGCCGCAGCTTCCGGGCGACGGCGACCCACAGGCGAGGCTGTTCCTCGCAATGGAGGCGGCGTTGCGCAGGCTGGACTCCGTCCGGGACACGTTTGACGTCGCACTAGTGCATTTTCCCGACGCATGGGCGTCCGCTACCCGCAGCAAGGTTTTCGATGCGCACGACGCGCTCAAGGCCTTGGGCGCGCGCTTTAACATTCCCACGCAAGTCCTGAACGACCGGGCCTTCACCTTCAATCACAAGGCATCGCTTGCCTGGCGTCTGGCCACCGCCCTGTACGTCAAGGCGGCGGGCACGCCGTGGAAGCTTGCTCCCCTCAACGGCGTGCCGCCAGATACAGCCTATATCGGCTTAGCCTATGCGCTGCGCGGTGATCAGCGCGAGGCACATTATGTGACGTGCTGCTCGCAGGTGTTCGACATGGACGGGGGCGGCATGCAGTTCGTCGCGTTCGAGGCGCGCGATCCGGTGGCGGATGTCGCCGAGGCACGTCGAAACCCGTTTCTGAGCCGTGACGACATGCGCGCCGTCCTTGCTCGCAGCCTCGAGCTCTATCAGGGGCGTAACGGCGGCAACCTCCCCAAGCGAATGGTCATCCACAAGACCACAGCGTTCAAAGAGGGGGAGATTGCGGGCGCGTTCGACGCGCTCACCGGGGTTGCCGAGATCGAGTGCGTCGAGATCAACACTTCAGCGAGCTGGCGCGGTGTCTGGCTCATCAAATCGGGCCGTCAGAGCCCGCCGAGCTGGCCTTCAGGCTATCCGGTGCCGCGAGGCACGATGGTGATACGATCCGGCACATCGGCGCTCGTCTGGGTAGCCGGTAATGCGCCCGAGGTCTCGACCAAGGGCGATTATTATCAGGGTAAGAAGAGCATTCCGAGGCCGATCCAGCTCATCCGTCATGCAGGCAGCGGCCCGCTCGAACTGACAGCGCGAGAAGCGCTGGCGCTCACGAAAATGGATTGGAACAATGATGCTCTTTATGATCCGGTGCCGGTGAGTATCCGCTATTCGCAGCGGCTGGCGCGGACGATCGCCAACGTGCCCGACCTGCCGCGGAGCGTCTATCCATACCGCCTTTTCATGTAGGTAAGCAGTTGTCTACGTGCGGCGGTTGGGACTGGCGGCCCTGAGTAAGCTGACGCTCGACATGCCTCAAGGAGCGCTTATTGATTAAAACATATCGTGCTCTTCACACTCGTCGAACTCGACCTGTATTGGGTGAGTAACGTAGCGAATACCATCGACTCGCATCCGCCACACATCATTGTCACCGATGCGCAAGGCAGGGCCAGGATCGGGAACGGCATTTACCGGCTCCCATAGGCCGGCCAGCCAGTTATCCTCGTCATTCGGATCATGGGCTGGAGCGTTCGCATCGTCGGCGGCCGGGGCTTCGAAGGTGACCATGTCGCGGTCGCGCTGTTCGTCCTCGTCGGCATCCTCATCATTACGCGCTGGGCGATGATGGAAGTAGCGGATCTTCCGCTCGATCTCCTCGTCTGCGCCTTCGACCGAAGCCGCGTTCGGGAACAGCACGACATTGTTGGCGGAATCGGTGATTTGCGCAGAGCCGAACACGATGCCGTCGATCCCCGGCTCCGCGCGCGACCAGAGATATTCGGCGATGACTTGGGTCGGCAGATAATCGAGCGTCTCACGCCCGGGAACGACCGCGCGCCTGATCTCGGCATGGAAGCCGTGCATGAATGCCGAATAGGCCATGCGTTGAGCATAATGCTCGTCGAAATAGCTCATCCGCTCGGGATCGGCCTCGAGTCGGGTCAGGTCGAGCACACGCAACGGCCTCAGGATCTCGAACCGGCCGACGACCGCGAACCCGCTGACCGGGGTGCGCAGTTCGGCGACGCAGGTGTCCCGGTCAAACGAGCCGTAGAACACGCTGATCCCCGCAGCATTCATCCGCCCCGACCCGGCCACGCCGGGTGGTGGGGCGCCGAGCTGCCGGCGGCGCTGGCGGTAGATCTTCTCCTGCTCGCTGCGCTCGTTGGCGTCGCGGGCCCGGAAGATGTGCGTTTGGTCGGTGGCGGGGCCGATGGTGCGGATCGCGCTGCCCGCCGGCCATTCTTCTCGCAGGATCGGCCCGAAGATTTCGTCGAGCACATGCGCGCTCTGGTCGAGGAAGAAGCGTCGCTGATGCTTCAGCTCGTCGCAGAAACTCTCCCAGCCGCGTCCGAACCAGTCATCTTTTGCATCGAGGATCGTGTAGATGTCCGAGGTGTCGTCATAATAGTCGAACCCGCCATCGTTTACGTTAAAACGGTGGCGTTCGGCGAGAGCAGAGACGAGGTCGCGGCCGATCTCGTCTGTGTCGGCCTCGAGGATCTCGGTCATGATTTGGCTGGGGTATTCGCCATTTGGCGCCCAGTCGGGATTGCCGTCGCGTGCCACGAACCCGGCCTCGGCTTCGCCAACGATATTCTGGAACACCGGATCGACCCTGCGGGCGAGATCGGCAATACGGATCGCCGCCCTGCGCGTCCGGCAATAGCTGCAGGTGCGGCGCGGGTGCTCGGTCCGAATCTCGGCGCTGACGATATCCTCGCCGATACATTGCCAGCAGACGTTCAGCGGTACATCGCGGTTACGGCGGATCGGGCGGCGCATGGCGTCAGTTCATCATCGCGGTGGGGCGATCGCAAGACAATTCACGAGCGCTACTTGTCATCGGCCAAGATGAACCAATCTCCAATTTGTGGCGTCGCGACGGGAAGCGACGCCAAGGGGGAGGCGCGGGTCTGAGCAGGATTAGGTCGGCGGTCCGGTTCTCCCGGCATTATGGTATCGATCCGGCGCGGCTTGCTGCGGCCGGAGTGCTCGATCCGACGCTTAACGTCGACACCGCCTTGTTCATCGACCCGATGCTGCTCGAGCACAGCAGCCATGCCGAAATCCGCGAAGGTGCGCGCGCTTCATATGAGAAGCATTTCTCCATGGCGATTAAATTGCTCGCCGCGGCCAAGGCGAAAGGGGACGTGGCCTGGCGCAATGCCGAGCGCCTCCTGTCCTTTCCCGAGATCAACGGCACTTGCCTCGGCTATGGGACCACCTCGGTCGCCGGGAGCGGATCGGGTCCGCAGGCGACCTCAAGCCTGATAGGAACCGCCCGCGACATCGTGGCGCTCGGCATCACCGATCCCGACCTTTTCGCTGCGATGGCGCTGTTCGAGGAAGGCTTCGGACCCGACCGCATCAGCGACATGACCACTAACGTCATCTTCGAGGACCTGCTGGCGTTTAACGCGCGCGTCCTCGCGACGCTCGACATGCCGCTCCAAGTCCACATGATACGTTTGAAGAATGGTAAAAGCTATTCCGCGAAGCTGCCCGCCAACCCGTTTATCCGCGGCAATGCCCCCGTCATCTTGGTGCCGGCGGACATCCTGCGTGCGCTTCCGATCGCCAAGGACTGGGCCGACATCAGCACCGCCGCCTCGCACAATGCCGAGCTCCGCTCGCGGGTGAACGATCACGTCGCCGCGCTCTGGCAGGCCAAGACGCTCAAGGATAAGGACGAACTCAAACGCTGGGCTATGTCGGGCACCAGCGCGTTCGAGACCGTGCTCGAGATGCTGCGCGGGGCAAACCCGAAGCCGTATGACATGGCGGGCGATCCGTTCGGCGAGCTCGTCTGGCGAAGGATCGCCGAGGAGATCGCCGCCAACGAACCGCGGTCGATCAGCCCGCTGCGGTCGCGGGATGCCGCCGGCGTCTGCGCGGTCGTCGAGGACATCATCGCCCAGTTTCGCTTCCTGATTGAGGACCGCCGCTTGTCGGAAGAACTCTATTATCAAGGCAAGCCGCGTCCGGAAAAGTCTGCCCAGCGCCTCTTTTTCGCGATCGCCTACGCCTATTGCAAGGCGAACAATATCGACCTCACGCCCGAGGCCGACACCGGCAATGGACCCGTCGATTTCAAGCTCTCGACCGGGTTCTCCGGTCGTGTCCTCGTCGAAATCAAACTTTCAACCAACACGAAGGTCGTTGCTGGCTACTCGAAGCAGCTCGAACGCTATTGGGAGGCCGAAGAAGCGGCTGCCGGCTATTACGTGGTGCTCGACGTCGGTCAAATGGGCCGGAAGCACGAGCGACTGATCGCGGCACGCAACGATGCCATGTTGGCCGGACATAAAGTGTCCCCGATCGAGGTGATCGATGGAACGCGCAGGCAATCGGCGAGCAAGCTCTGATCGGCGCTACATCGTGATTGATGCGATGGACGACCGAAATGCCCCAAACGAGATTATACGTTTGCTGCACAAACGAATGGCGGCTGTCGAGGATCGATCTAGCCGGGATTGGGGCGCGAAGCGGTCGCTGCTTGCCCGATAAACGAGCGTTCGCTTGCTCAGTATCAGCGCCCGAAAGCGGACAGGCCGCTTACCACCAAGATCACCGTAAGAGTAGCCGATCCGCCCGCCATAATAACCGGGGCGATAATCCAGTTTGATACAGGGATCTCGCGCGGCGGCCTCGGGTTGCGATCATGCTGCTTTGCCCATTGGAGTTGAGGAGCAACCGTCCCAACCGCTGACCAGCCCGCTATGGCGGCTCTCCTTGGATGCGCGGGTCAGCCGCCTGCGGGACTCACTGCGGCGGCAATCTGCACTAGCGCTGCCGCCAAGTGCCGGCGCACATCGCGCACGCCGATTCCAAGGCGCGCCGCGATCTCACGGTCTTCGAAGCCGTCGAGTGCCGCCAGTAAGTAGACCTCGCGCTCGAACAGCGGCAGGCTAGTGACCGCGAGTTGGAGCGAGTCGATGAGATCGCTGCCGCCAGGTATGAAGACACACGCGGGGGCGGGTTGCGACGGATGACGATGCTCACATTCGCCCCCTGCCCGCGCCGCTCCAGCGTCAAGCGAGTTCGCCACCCCGAAGATCTTCGTCCATCCCTTGCGGGCCGCCTGTCGTCCCATGTCCCATGCTCCCGTCGCGCAAACCGATCCCGGAGAGACAGGGGTCGGCGGCAAGTGCGATCCGACAGGCGCGCCGGCAAAGGGGCGGCGCACGCGGCCACGCGCCGTAACGTAAGTGAAGGACCGGCGCAGCCGGTTGCGCCACCCCGCGGCGCGCCTACAGGAGCGTGACGCCGAAACCCCTCTACGGGAGCGATACGAGGCGCTGGAACCCGGGAAGGTCAGCGCCGGCCGACGCAGGATGGCCACGAGCGGATCACGCCGCGATCGGGCGCGCGCTTCGAACGACCGGATCGCGCGGCGCCACCAGAAACGGGTTGCCAAATCCCGTCGATCGGAGGTTCTGACCGGATGGCAAACACACCCCAGCCCGTCGGCTTCATGGCGTCGATCGCAGCGTTCGAAGATTGGATGCGCGCACGGCTGGGCCAACTCGTCGTCGAGGCGGACCTGCGCGCCAAGCACAGGCGGATGCGAAAGGACGCCTTCCTCTTCCTTCGTGGGACGTGCTGGCGGTGGGCCGAGATCGCGGGGTCCGCCGCCCCCGATCTCAACGACGGACCGAGCGTCGCCTCGATCGGCGATGCGCATGCCGGCAATTTCGGCCTGTGGCGCGACGCGGAAGGCCGGCTCGTGTGGGGCGCAAACGACTTCGACGAAGCCGCCGTAATTCCTTACCGGATGGACCTGGCACGCCTCGTCACCAGCGCAACGCTGGCACGCAAGGAAGGCGATCCCGACGACGGGATCGCCGAGGCCGCGCTCGACGGCTATGCCGCCGGGCTGTCGGACCCCCGTCCCTATGTGCTCGAGCAGGATCACGCCTGGCTTCGCGACATGTTCTCGGCGAGCGACCGCGAGCGGTCCGCGTTCTGGACGAAGCTTCGTGATACCAAATGCGCGAAGCGAGTACCGGACGTCTATCAAGCCTCGCTCGCGTCATCGCTGCCGCCAAAGTCGCAACCTATCACGCTGCTCCGCCGCCGGGCCGGCGTCGGCAGCCTCGGCCGCCCGCGTATCGTGGCGCTGACCGACGACGTGGGCGGACCGATTGCCCGCGAGGCCAAGGCGCTGCTCCCATCATGCTGGGATCGCGACGCGCCGGTCGGCGAACATTTCGGCCTGGCGACCGGCCGATATCGATGCCCGGACCCGTTCCTCCGTCTCGACGGCGGGATCGTGGTCAGGCGTCTCGCACCCAATAGCCGCAAGATCGACATCGACGGCCGCGGCAAGCGGATCCGCCGCCGCCTGATCGGCGCTATGGCGCGCGACATCGGCGCGATCCACGCATCCGATGCTCAGGCGGCAGCTGCGATCCTCGATCATCTCCGTGGCCAGGGTCATAATTGGCTTGCGCGAGCGTCGGCGGCCCTGACCGAGGCCACGCTCCGGGACTGGCACGCCTATCGCGACGGTACCGACCCTGAGGGACGCGCCACCTCATGACGATGGACGCCCGGCGGCTGCTCGAGACCAGCGTCGCGTATCTGCGGCTCGCCCTGCGCGACGGTGGCCTGCCGCTAGACGTTCCGGCCGGCCGTGCCTATTCGCACGATCTACGGGCGCTCGTCGCCCGAGGCGATCTCGCCATGCTGAGGGCGACGCGCGGAAGCGGGCGGCCGCATACACTACATGTGACGCCCCAGGGCATCGACCGCCTGGCGGGCATATTGGAGCGATATGGCGAGGGTTTCGGACCCGTCAGCGTTCTGGCGCACGTCGAGAATGTGAGAAGCCGCTGACGGCGTGCGCATAGATCGGCGCGGGCGAGCCGGGAGGCCGAGGGCGGCGGAACCGAACGTCTTGACGATAATCGTCCGCGCCACAACGGAAACGCGACCAATGTCCCGCGCCAGCGACCGCAACCGATGGCCGCCCGCCGTCGGCGGGCGGTGGCGAAGGCATCGCCCGAGCCATGGAGCGCGGTCGCGCCGCCCAAGCGGCGCGAGGCGTCGTCGCCATTCCCTCGGGGAATCCATCACTCGTGGTCACGGATTGGCCGACGGGCGATCCGGACCCGCCGATCCGCAAGCGTGGCTCGGAAAAACCTTCCATCCTCGCCGGCTTGCGCACGCCCGATCGATACCGATCACAACCCGACACCTCGCACCGGCGCGCAGGAAGCCCGGTGACGGTTCTACCAGTCGGCCGCGGGATCCATTCCCGTTCACATCCACCGCTATCGGAGGGGCACGTATTTGAACGGCACTATCCCCATTTGAACGGGACGATCACAAGAGCGTCGAAGAAGGTTTTGCGTCGAAACCCGTCCTTGTCTCTCGATGACATTTTCGTGACCGTGGCCGCTCCATCAAAAGCCGGAGATTGAGCCGCGCGCGGCCAGCCTCCGGGCAGGAAGAAAGGAGGCCGATGGGCACGTTTTTCAACAGTGCGTCTCGGCCGATGCGTGACCGTCATGATGCTTCTCGATTTGATCGCCGGTTTTTCGGACGCCCTCGACATGTTCGACACCCAGGACATGCTGGCGAGGGGCCTATCCTCGATCTGCCGGCAGGCCGGTTTTGCGTTTTTTGCGATCTCCGATCATGGCGATTTCACGAGCCCGCGCGACGACCTCGTCCACATCCACAATTATCCGGCGGATTTCGCCTCCTTCCACGACAGGCAGGGGCTGGGGTCGCGCGATCCCGTCCACCGCATGAGCCAATTGCGGGGCAGCGGCTTCCTGTGGAGCCGGCTCCCGGCCTTGCTGCCGATGAGCGATGACGACCGCGACGTCTTCGCGCGCGCCGAGGCCGCCGGCATCGGTCCAGGCTATACTCGCCCGTTCCATGTTCCCGGCCGGCGCAGCGGGTCGAGCTCGTTCGCGATGGGCGCCGGCATCCCCTTTCCGCGAAGCCTGATCGCAATCGCGGAAGCGCTTGGCGCCTTCGCCTTCGAGGCCGCGAGCACAATGGTGCGTCCGCGCGAGCCGAGCTGGATCCGGCAGGGCTGGCTCACGCCCCGCGAGCGGCAGATCGTGACATGGCTCGGTCATGGGCAAAGCGAAAAGGAGATCGGGCGGCGTCTCGGGATCAGTCCGGTGACCGTGAACGATCATCTCAAACATGCGCGCGCTCGCTTCGGCGTTCGCAAAAGTTCGCTGCTGGTGGTCTGTGCCTTGCTCACGGGCGCGATCGGCTATGGCGAGTTGCTGTCCGACTGACCTGCCTCGCCAACGGGTGCGGCTGGACTCAGCACCGCAAGACCTGGCAGCTCCCGTCCACTCGAAAGACCGTTCGGCGATACGTCCGGCGGACGGTAGCCGGTCGGGTTGACGGCACAGCGCCAGCGTCGCGGCGACCCCGCCGTCGCCGCGTGGAAGCGGCGCGTGAAATGCGCCTGATCCGAAAACCCGCAGCCAAGCGCAATCTCCCGCAACGACAGGTCTGTCTCCAGCATTAGAGTCTTTGCCCGCTCGAGGCGGACATCGCGGACGTAGCGCATTGGCGTACATCCGAACGACTGACGGAACGCCCGCGCAAAATGGCCCGTTGAAAGTCCCACGCAGCGCGCGAGATCGCGTGGCGTCAGCCGTTCGCCCACATGATCGTCAACGTAGCCCGCGACGATGCGGAATTGCCATCCGGCGAGGCCGCCCTTCAGGACACGCGCGGCGGACCCGGACCGCGGGTTCGGCATGGGCATCGCGGTGGTCAGCAGCGCGTGCGCTTCCCGCACCAGCGTATCGACCGGTCCAAGGTCGAAGTCCGCGCGAGACCGGGCGACGGTCCGCGCCATGGTTTCGAGACGCTCGACGAGCCGTGCGCGGGCGGCATCGCTCGCGCCCGGACGGTTGCTACCGTCAATCCCGCCACCGGGCCGCATGCGCCACTCCATCCCGTGCCAGGCGTCGTTTTTCCCCACGTGGGCGCCGGCCGTGACCTTGAAGCCTTCGCGCCAGGCCTAGCCGGTGCCACGCGATCGGCAACCTGCAACGGCCGAGGCGACGATCGCATAGGCCCAGAAGCCCTGCGCAAGCGCATAGGCGCGCGGCGACACTGTGGTCAGCGCCGCGGTATTGCTGGCAAGCGATACGAGCTGGAATCCCGTCGCCCATAACGGCCAGTATTTCTGCGTCGACCAGACGATCAGGACCAGAACGAGCAACAGGCAGACATCGACGCCGAAGACACCCCATTCCACGCCATGGAATCGGCTGGCGGCGGGAGACACCAACATGGCCGTGCCAAGCGAGGCGACGGCGACGGCGCCGACGCAGAGCCGCTCCGGCCAACCGCCTCGACAGCCCGTGTAGATGCAGGCGACCAGGACGGTGATCCAATAGACGAGCATGAGCGGCATCCGCGAACGGGATCAAAGCTTCCGCCTCCGGTCAAGAGCCGAACAGGTCCTCAGGCCGCGACGACATGCAGATCGGGTGCCTCCTCGTCGCGTCCGGCGCGGGACGGCTTGATGAACCCTCCACCGGTCGCGACGGGGGGCATGCGGTACAGCTCGCGTGTTGCGTTGAGCTGGGCGTGGGTTTCCGCCATGTGGCCGCGAACCTGAATGATGCCCGCGAGCGCGGCACCGACACCGTCGAACGCCGGCTGGCCCGCGATTGGCGAGACACCAGCCCGCGCCCTTGCCTCCGGCATGATCAGCGCAAGCCGCGCGATCTCCGACAGCGCGGCCTCGACCGCCATTTCGCTCGCATGAAGCTGCTGCTGGACCAGCTCTACGATTTCCGCCTTTTCCTTGCGCATGACGATCCGTTCCGCGCGACGACGCGCGACCTTCCCTGTTCGAGTGCCGTTCCGCGCTAGACCTTGAGCGTATCCAGCGCACCGATGCCGGCCAGCAGCAAACCCCAGGCGATCATGACCAGGACCGGGATCCCGAACAGCGCCCAGGCGAGACGGGTCTTGCGATCGAGCACGGCTCGACCATCGCCCCGCGTCGGGAACGGCCACGGAAAACTCGCTGAAAGCGATGGCGACGCGGTGGATTCGTCCACCCTCGCCTGTCCGTCCGCTGGCCGATCCATCGCATCGTCCGGCCCCGACAGATTTACAGCTTCGGTCGGCTGGAAAAGGTGGGACGAGGCACGTGCGAGCGGATCGTATGTGCGACCCTCGGCCTCTATAACGAGCCGCGCGGCAATGTACCGATTGGCGGCGCCCAGGCTGTGCATCGCACGCTCGATCCGGCGATCGATCGAATGGTGACTGCGCTTGAGCTCTCTGGCGATGTCCTTCGACCCGAGACCGGCGGCGACGAGGCGGAGCACCTCGCGCTGGGCTTCGGTAAGCTGCTCAACGCGATCATCTGCCAACACCACCACCCAATCATCAACGCAACGACACGAACCTGACCGATTCAAGGATTGGATCGCAACAAGCAATTCCATCGCTGCCGCGGCATCCGAGGCCGGCCGCGCGCCGGGTACTTCCGACGGGCGCCGGTTGCCAGGCCCACCGCCGCCGGATACGGGAAGCAGTCCGATCAGCACCACAGTCGATGGACCACTCGGACGGGCAACTCGGCTGGACGCCGCTGCCAGGCAGTGTCACCGCATCCGCTCGATGACCTTTACCGAACACAAGCGCTTCCAATAGGCTTCCGGAAGCGGCTCGGCGTCGAGATCACCATCAAGATCGCGCGTCGCGATCCCGCGGCCGGGCGGGTTGGCAGGCGCGGCGGGATCGATGATGAGTGGCGGTCTGGGAATTGCTGCCTTATTTAGCGCGAGCATGATCAACGGGGCACGACATGGGGTTTCTAAGAGACGACGATTTTGCCGATCTGCCCGACGACGACTGGGATGCCTTCGCGAAGCTCGAGCAGATCAGTCGCGATCGTTTGGACGCCTGCGAACGAGATGAGAACGGTGGAGTGCTCTATGAAAACGGCTTGAGCTACATGACCGAGGTGGCAGGATTGGCCGCGCACTATGAGATTCCAGACATTTCCTACGATCAGGAGATGGACAGCTACTCACGAGAGTTCGCGCTTTTCACCCGCGCAGTAGACTATCGAACCGTTCAAATCCGCGCTCGGCGGGCAACGAGGAATCGCCGCAACAGCGTCGCGATTTCAGGCTCTGCCCGCGAGAAAATCCAGCATCACCTCGAAAAGGTGAAGGCAGAGATCGCGGCGGCTGACATCCCCGAGAAGCGCAAGCGATCATTGATGGAAAAGGTCGCGGACTTCGAGCGCGAGCTCACCGAGAAGCGCTTCAATCTCGCGAAGGCGATGGCGCTGGTCGCGCTTGCGGCTGCGGCCTCGCACGACTTTGTGGGCACGCCGCTCGACACTCCCAAGCTCATCACCTCGATCTCCGAGATCATTGGCAGCGAAAAAGTTGAAGACGAAGAGCAGGCTCGGATGCTTCCTGCGCCGGAGCCCTTTCGCGCTATCCCCGATTTCCGCCCCAAGCCAAAGCGGGTGTCCGCTTTCGATAGCGACTTAGACGACGATGTGCCGTTTTGACGGCGAGAAACGGCGGTAACCGGATCAACGTGCAATGAACGCGCTCTTGACAGAGATACTCTTCAATCCACGCCTTACACCAGCCGCAGCGGGTCTCTTGGGTGCTCTGATTGGCGTGACAGGCACATTGCTTGTGACGATTGTGAACGGCTTATTCGGACGCAACCGTTTCCAGCGAGAGAAGATTTGGGAGCGTCGCCAAGCTGCCTGCAACGAGATCGTCGGCGCAATGCGATCGGCTCTACCGATCGCCGACCGCATCAATGACGGCTTCTCGGAAGACCCTCACGACTACTATGGCAGCACGACGCTTGAGAAGGAAAACGAAGAATATTGGACGGTCATCGGACGCGCGGACGAGGCTTTCAAACTTAACTATTTGATCCTGCCTGCCGCCTTTCGCAAGCGATACGAACGCCTGACAATCTACCGGCACCAATGGGATTTTGATGCCGGTCCCGACATTTACATTGGCCCTATCAATGGCAACTCCACTGCGACAGACGATCTCATGGATATCGCTCTCTACTCACTGCATATTGTGCCTTGGTGGCAGCGCGGGGCTATTCGAACTCGGATGCTCGCGCGCGGTATCTCCGAGAAATCGATGGCGGCAAAGCGCGAAGTCCGAACAAAGTTGAAGAAGTGGAGAAGGGCTAAGGATAGCAGCGATTTCGAGTTTTAATAGGGATCAGTCATCATTGAAGCGTTCATCGTTTTCATGCCCATCGGTCTTGCGTCGATGAAATTTAATGTTCGCGCACCGTCTTCACCTTTAACGCTGTAGGTAAAATAGTTCTGACCCTGATAGACCTCCTTCTCTTCAGGTTTCGCCCTGAGCAATACAGCTATTTGATTACGCGTGGCATCGATCGATGCGGGCTCGGCGATCAGCACGCAGAAATCGACATGCTTCGCCTTCATCAAACGACTTCCCGCCGCGAGAAGGAAGCCCTTACCTCCGTTTTTGAAGCGCCATGCCTTCCACTTTCCGCCGTTATCAACTGGGCCGATCGTTTTGAGGGTCGCCGCGTCCGTTATTCTATCCCACTTGAAGGCTATCGCGGCGGACGCGATGCGGTCGGTGTCAGGAAAGTTCATCGCGCAGTTTCCCATGAAAGTTTGCACGAAAGTCATGTCGGGAGCGTTGGCCTGCACAGCCCGCGGAGTGGCAAAGGCTTCACAGGCCGTGAGGCCGGCAACAGAGGCAACCACCAAGGAAGTCAGTCTTTTCATCGGTGCGTAGTGGGGCTTGGCCCCACCGGCAGCAATCGATTTGATTAGCGCGCGAACTCATAAAGCCGGTTGAGACTCAGACATGGCGTGATTCAGGTTGTCCCGTTTCGAGGGAGGCTGAATGACGCGGCGGCGCTATGAACTGACGGAATCAGGAGCTCACAACCGTCATTCGTCGTGAACGGGATCGACCTGGCCGTCGCGCCATTCCTCGGCCGGCTGCGACGCCCTGGCGTCTAGTCATCCGGCCGTTATCGGCACGAGGATTACGTCGACCCTTCGGCTCGCCCCCCTTCCTGCGCGCCAGCGATCGGAACCGCAAGGCCGGGCGCCGGCGGCGCCCGGTGGCGAGGGCGAAAGCCCAAGCCATAGAGCGCGGTCGCGCTGCGTCAGCAGCGCGAGGCGTCCGTCCCTTCCCGCGAGCGCCAACTGTCGACAGGACCGAGAGGCCTTCGATCACCGCCATCCAAGCGCCGGCGCGACGTGGGCCAGGATGCTCTCGATGACGTGGGCATTGTAGGCAACGCCCAGCTGGTTCGGCACGGTCAGCAGGATCGTGTCGGCCTCGGCGATCGCTTCGTCCGCGCGCAGTTCCTCGATCAGGCGGTCGGGTTCGGCGGCATAGGATCGTCCGAACACCGCTCGCATATTGTCGATGACCCCGACCTGGTCGCTGCTGCGATCCTGCCCGAAATAGGCGCGGTCGGTGTCGTTGACGATGGCGAAGATCGACCGTGAGACCGACACCCGCGGCGCGCGGCCATGGCTGGCCGCCGCCCAGGCTTCCCGGTACTTACGGATCTGCCTGGCCTGCTGGACGTGGAAGGGCTCGCCGCTTTCGTCCGCCTTCAGCGTCGAGCTTTGCAAGTTCATGCCCTTCTGCGCAGCCCACACGGCGGTGGCGTCGGACGCCGATCCCCACCAGATCCGGTCACGCAGCCCGTCCGAATACGGCTCGAGCCTGAGCAATCCGGGCGGGTTGGCGAACATCGGCTGCGGGTTGGGCTCGGCGAAGCCCCTGCCCTGCAGCAGCTCGAGGAAAACCTCGCCGTGGCGGCGGCCGAGGTCCGATCCCGTCTCGCCCTCGGCCGGGACATAACCGAAGTGACGCCAGCCATCGATCACCTGCTCGGGCGAGCCGCGGCTGATGCCAAGCTGCAGGCGTCCACCGCAAATGAGGTCCGCCGAGCTCGCATCCTCGATCATGTAGAGCGGGTTCTCATAGCGCATGTCGATGACGCCGGTGCCGATCTCGATGCGCCTGGTGCGCGCGCCGACGGCGGCCAGCAAAGGGAATGGCGAAGCGAGCTGGCGGGCGAAGTGATGGACACGGAAATAGGCTCCGTCGGCGCCCAGTTCCTCTGCCGCCACGGCAAGATCGATCGACTGGAGCAAGACGTCGGCCGCCGAGCGCGTCGCCGACTGGGGCGTCGCCGACCAGTGGCCGAACGAGAGGAAGCCGATTTTCTTCATGGCGCGCTCCGTAGCTTCATCGAACCGATGTCGACGCATCGGGATGTCCGAAGGTACGCCGTCATGCTGCCACCCTGGCCGGTTAGTCGGCACGGGAGATAGTATCGTCGACATCACGCTGGAACGGGGAAAAGGAAGGCTGCAGCTTTCGACTTTCTAGACAAGTCGCCAGCGTGACCGATGCGCATGATCGGCGACCCGGATCGGCGTTCGGCGTGGGACGAACACTGCGTCCGCCTCCATGCCGATAGCAGGCCCGATGATCGAACCGGCCGGACCGGGCACGATGGTCGCTCGAGCTGCTGCGCCAGCGCAATGGCGATCCTTTTTCCTGTTTGCTGGAGGCGTGCGATGCCAAGGGTCGCCTCGCTCTACCTGCCGCAGTTCGCGATCGAGCGGCTGCGCCGGGCAGAGCGGCCAGCAAAGCCGCCTGAGGGCGCGCCGGTTCTGTCCGGCCCGCGCTTGCCCGTCCCGATCGACGATGATCCCGGCGCCTGCTCGGTCCCGCGCGGCGGCGGCTGGCGTCCTGGCGCGCGCTGGGCGCGCGACGGGGCGATCGGCGCCAGGCCGGGCCAGGCCGACCTCGATGCCCTGCCCGCGCATCAGCGCCCGACGATGCGCGAAATGGGCCGTCGCAGCGAGCCCGCCGAACATCCCTTCAAGACCGAGATCTTCAAACCAATGCCACCCGACGAAGGCGCGCCCGGCTCGGCATGCGTGCAGGCTTCGCCACCGACATGGGCGATGCTCTGGGGCAGGCCGACCATCCTGGTCATGCGGACCGGCCAGCGCGATGTCGTCACCGGCGCCTGTCCCATCGCGCTGGACCAGGGGCTCAGGCCCGGCATGGCGGCGGCACACGCGCGGGCCCTGGTCGCCGACCTGGACGTCCGCGACGCCGAGCCCGACGCGGATCGCGCCTTGCTCGACCGGCTCGCACTGCACGCGGTCGGTCACTGGACGCCGACCGCGAGCGTCGCGGGCAATGACGGATTGTGGCTCGATCTGAGCGGCGCCACCCATCTGTTCGGCGGCGAAGACCGCTTCTGCCGGCGCCTGCTCGGCTTCCTGCGACGACTGGGGTTCACCGCGACAATCGCGATCGCCGGCACGCCCGGCGCGGCGTATGCGCTGGCGCGCTATTCCGGCGAGGCCATCACCATCCTGCCGACCGGCGCGGAGGCGGAAGCGCTTGGCCCGCTCCCGCTGGCCGCTCTTAGGCTGGAGCCTGACGCGCTGGTCGCAGCGGCGCGCTTCGGGCTGGAGCGGATCGCAGACCTCTACCCGATGCCGCGCGGACCGCTCGCGCGACGGCTCGGCATGAAGACGGTTCAGCGGCTCGACCAGGCGCGTGGCGTCGTTGGCGAGCCGATCGTGCCGGTGGTGCCGTTCGAACAGCCCAGCGTCGAGCGGCGCCTGCTCGAGCCGATCGGTACGGCCGAGGCGATCGCGCAGGTTATCACCGATCTGGTCGGCGACATGGTCGACGTGCTCCAGAAGCGCGGCCTCGGCATTCGCGCCGCCGTGCTGAGCTGCGAAATCGTCGATGGCGGCGTGCAGCGGATCGGGATCGGGACGGCACGCGCGACCCGCGACGCCAGGCATCTGGCCCGCATGCTGGTCATGCGCATCGATCGGATCGATCCCGGGCTCGGCATCGAGGCGATGTCGCTGGCCGCGCCCCGCGTCGAGGATCTCCAGCCGGTATCGCTGAGCGCGGGCCTGGGCGATGCCGAACGGGCGCCCGACATCGCGCCTTTGATCGACCAGCTCGGCGGGCGCGTCGGCCCTGGGGCGACGTTTCGCCTGACGTCGGTCGAGAGCGACGTCCCCGAGCGTGCGATCCAGCGGGTCGAGCCACTGGCCGGGACGACGGGATGGCCCGCGTGGAAACGCCCGGTCCGCCTCTTCGCCCGACCCGAAGCCCTGTCGAATGTCGTCGCACTCCTGCCCGACCATCCGCCGCGCCGGTTCACCTGGCGTGGCAAGCCCTATCGCGTCGTCGCCGGCGACGGTCCCGAGCGCATCCATGGCGAATGGTGGCGACGCCCCGGCGAGCTCTGGGCGGTGCGCGACTATTTCCGGGTCGAGGCAGAAAGCGGCGAGCGCTTCTGGCTGTTCCGACGCGGCGACGCGGTCGAGGCGTCGACCGGCGATCTCAGCTGGTACATCCATGGGCTGTTCGGCTGATGCCCCGCTACGTCGAATTGCAGGTGACGAGCCATTTCTCGTTCCTGCGCGGCAGCAGCTCGCCGGAGGAATTGTTCGCGGCGGCCAGTCTGCTCGGCCACACGGCGCTTGGCCTCGCCGATTGGGGGAGCGTTGCCGGCGTCGTCCGTGGCTGGGACGGACAGAAGACGACCGGCGTCCGCATGATCGCGGGGGCACGGGTCGCCTGTACGGACGGGCGCGCGTTGCTTCTCTACCCGACGGATCGGGCCGCCTGGTCGCGGCTCACCCGTTTGCTGACGCTCGGCAAGGCCCGCGGCGGCAAGGGCAAGTGCATCCTCGACTGGAGCAACGTCGCCGACCAGTCGCAAGGGCTGGTCGCGATCCTCGTGCCCGATCTCGCCGACACGGTGACGGCAGGCCATCTGGCCGACCTTCGCCGCGTGTTCGGGCCGAGCGGCTATCTCGCGCTGTCGCTGCGGCGGCGGCGAAAATGAGCTTCGACAAGTCGCGGTCAAGGCCGTGCGCACAATTTGCGGATAGACGGCGAGCTACCGACCACGTGCCCACGGCAAACTGGTCGCGGCTTGCGGGATTGGCCAAATTTGATATGTGTATGATACCTCGTAGGGATACACATTATGCGCACGAACATCGTGATTGATGATGCTCTGATGAGCGAGGCCATGAAGGCAACCGGCCTTCGGACGAAGAGGGAAGCGGTCGAGCTTGGCCTGAGGACGTTGCTACAGCTTCGACGCCAAGGGGATGTCCGTGGATTCCGCGGCAAGCTTGCCTGGTCCGGCGATCTCGACGCGATGCGTAGCGACAGGTGATCCTGGTCGATTCGAGCGTCTGGATCGATTATTTCCGTGGCACATCGACACCCGAGAGCGACTATCTCGATCAGGTACTTGGACACGAGCCGATAGGCGTAGGTGACCTCATCCTTACCGAGGTCCTCCAGGGGTTCGCCGCCGAGAGTGACTTCCGCCAAGCCCAGCGGCTGCTGGACTCGTTTGCACTCGTCGAGATCGGCGGGCGAGACGTTGCGATTGCAGCTGCCCGCAACTTCCGGTCGCTCCGGTCGGTCGGGGTGACGGTGCGCAAGACGATCGATACGCTGATCGCATCGCGCTGTATCCTGGACGGCCACGCGCTACTTTTCAGCGACCGGGACTTCGAGCCGTTCGTGAAAAATCTCGGACTGGTGCCGGCGTTCTGCGCTTGATCGGTGCTCGATGAAACCGTTTGCATCCGGGCCCCGACACTAGCGTATAATTTCGTGGCGGCGCTCTGAGGAGCATATGATTCACCGCAGCTGCTTCCCCCCGCAGCTTGCGGCCGGTCGAGACGATCGGTGTCACCGGGCAGCCCCTCCCCTCCCCGGCTGCCCGGTGACTGCGAAAGCAGACGGTAACGACGACGAGCCTGAGGAGCGCTATCGCCGAGATTATTCGTCGCCATTTGTCGAGTGCCGCACTATGTGGCGCAGAGCGAGGGGCCTGTTTCAGCCAAGCTAGGCGGCTTTCACGACGTCGCCGAAGCACCTGTTAAAGGGTTAGCGGCCAAATCTCGACCTTTCCCCTGCGAATTGCCAATCACGGCGATTAGCAGGGTAAAGGGATGGATTCGACCTGTTCGGCAGAGCCAGCTGCTACGGACGCTGCCCACTTGGCCCAGTGCTCAAAGGCTGCCCGTTCCTGGGGCGGCGCGTGCTCCCTGAGGTGATCCACATAAGCCCTGACCAGATTGGCATCATGATAGGCTCGCGCCGCGCTGAGCAACCGGGTGACCCGCCTCTGCTCCAGCGCATCGGCCTGCGCACGATGCTCGCGCTCTGCGTCCCTCGCCTGGCGCTCAATGTCTCGCATCCGCGCCTGCCGATCGACTTCACGGTGAGTGCAGTCGTCGCGCAGCTTTTCCCGATGGCGTTCCTCGGCATGGATGAAAAGCTCGGCTGCGATCGTCGCAAGCCGATCGCCCAGCTTTTGTCCTTTCGCGTCCCGCCAGGATCGGTGAAATTGCCTCCCCCGACCAGGCTTGAGGATCGCCAGCGTCAGCGAAGGGTCCCCGGCAGGCGGTTCCAGCGGATATGGATTGTGACCGAACCTGATCTCGCTATCGTCCGCGAGCAGTAAATCCAGCGTTACGTGATTGATCGTCACCGAGATCGCGTTCGCGCGGCGACCGCTGAGGGCGGCCTTTGCGCCCGCTTTCTCGCAGATCAGGAACAGCTTGCTGAGCAAGGCAAGTCGGCGTCGCTCGAAGGGGCTGTCGAAGATCGGCCCGTCAAATGCAAGCCGGCTCCGACGACGTCCAGCCCTCGCCAGCAAAACCCTGTCGCGCTCCAGGCATCGTTCGATGAGCGGATGCACCCTGCTCCCGATGTCAGCCAATTGGTCCACGAACTGGGTCCGCAGGCGCTTGCGCAATTTCTCTGGCGACCAGTCGTCGGTCGTCAGTCGCCCTTCGATATCGGCGTCAAGAACGGTAGCAGCAGCATGGCGCATTGCGGCCGTGCCGACGATCGGGTCCATTCCAAGGGGGCGTGGCGGCAACGGCAATCGTGCGGGATTGTGCCCGCACCGAAGCTGGGTCCAATAGCCCGACGGCGGCACGGGGACGGCTGCCCTGACGCAGCGCTTGCGCAAGGCGACATCGGAGATCCCGATCCCTTTGGCGAGCGTGCGCATCGGAACGGTCCAGACCAGCTCGTACATCTCTTCACGGGTATGGATCGTCTGCATTTCACTGTGCCTCCAACAATCGACGGGAACCTGCGTCGACCGGTTCCCGACCGCCCAAATCATGTGACCAGTTTTGGGCTGTCGAGGATGTCGTTTGTTGGAATTTAATGGTCACAAAGTTAATATGCAATATGCGAAGATGCAGCCAAGTACTTGTAGTTGAACTTTAATTTGTTGAACTCTTAATCAGCGGGTCCTTGGTTCGAGCCCAAGTGCGTCCACCATTTCTTCCAACAAAAACAGTAGCTTATGTCGGCGGCGGATTGCCTTTCCCGTTAACGAGAGCACACCGTAAGACGGTCGTAAGTAGCAGCTTGCTCGGCGGGGGTAGAACGGCGCGTCATCATCTAGGTCGTTATCGAAGGCCGATACGCTAGCGGGCGCAGGTTGGCGCGGCGGACTTAGCGCCTTTGGACGGCGTTACGGCGGGAAGCTGCTTCGTCTTATCCTCTTCCGCCTTTGCTTCGGCGACCGTCTGCATAATGCTCGTCGCCAGCTTATGCGTGATGTCAGCGGACGCCCATAATGTGCCGGGCACCCCCAAGACGAGGTAGGCGAACCGCGCTACCGTAAGCATGTTGAGGCGACGTTTCTCAAGCTCCGCTTCGAAGGCATCGAGCTTTTTCAGCAAGGAATCGCGTTTCGATTCGGTCATGTTGCCGCGCTTAAGACACTGCCTCAGACCGCTAAGATACGTCCGCAACTTATTCTTAGTCGCTGGCAAGACATCCACGAGTCCCGCTTGGACCGGAGGCTATTGTCCAAGATAAGCTGAGTGATATAATGATCCAAGTCTGACTTACACTGACGACGATCTCCTTCGGAAATTAGAATGGTGCGGAACCTCCATAGAATGGAAAGGCTATATCTCAAATTGCTTTGCGGCTGCAATAACAATATTTATAAAACTGTATCGTAATTATTCTATCTTCTTTTCGCCGATCGTATTCATCGTCAGCGTTAAAATCATTTACTTTAGTTGCAAGGCTTCGCTGCGCTTTGTTTACAAGCGGCATGAATGCCATTGGAGGATCGTCGTCGAGGTCGTCAAGATCGTCTTGATTCACAAACGCAAGAATGCTCATCGATCCAAGCGTCTTTCGATCTCCGGTCCTTGCTTCCGAACTCTTATCACGGCGACCAGCCTGCACATATATGTTCGCGAGTGTTCCAGATCGTAACAGCGCCCCACACCGCGAGGTGCAGTGCGCCGGCAGCATAGCGAGCGTGCCGAAGTGGTTGACCTCCATCTCGCGCCGCGCGTCGTCCATGTCCGTGGCGGCGATCGCGCCTTCGAATGCGGCGTAGCCCGAATTGTTGATGAGCAACGTCACGTCGCTTGCGACGCTGGCGGCCGCCGCGACCTGATCGGGATCGGTCACGTCGAGCGGCAACGGCACGAGACGCCGAGCACCCGGTCCAGTGCTGCTTCATCGGGCTCGGCGGGGTCGCGAATTTGTTGATCGCGCAAGGCGCGTGGCCCGACTCGCGTGCTGCTGCCGTCGCGCTATTTGCAATTGGCGCGACGTTCACACTGGGCTTCGCACTATGGCGCACTGGACTGCTCTGGCGCAGCGCTCGAGCGGCCGCAGCAAGCACGCCGGTCCTCTATTTGCCGACCGTAGCCGGCGGCTTCGTTGCAGGAACGACCGCGGCGGCGCTTGGCTGAGCCGACTGGAGTCAACTCGCGTTCGGGGCGGCGTTTTCTCGTGGCTGGCCATTGAGTCCGTGCTGCTCCACAGGCTCTACACAGCTGACACGCTCGCGCCTGCGCTGCGGCCGACATTGGGCATCCAGCTGGCACCCCGGCGGTCGGCGCCGTATGTTACTTCTCAGTCGGTAGCGGCGTTCCTGATCTCGTCGCACATGCGATGATCGGCTACGCATTGCTCGAGGCGATCCTGTTGCTCCGATCGTGGCGCTGGATCGCAGAGCAGCCGTTCGGAGCCGCCTATTGGGCCTTTACGTTTGGCGCGACCGCGCTGGCCGGTGCGGCGAGCAAGCAACCCCCCCTGAATTCGACGAAGTGCATCCCAAACGCCGGCAACTAGGTGATCGGCAAGCCCCTCTCGGAGAGGGCGATAGTCGAGGTTGCATGAGCGATACGCTCGGGGCCGCCCTTGGGTGGCCAGAGCCCCGCCGCATAATGCTGCTGCCGAAGGCTGTTGCGTTCCTCGATGCTGGTGAAGCCCCATATGTGCGTAATGCGCGGGTCCCCGTCGAGCGCGTACATATTGATCACGAGATGATCGGTATACGCCTTGGCCGGTTCGATGGCATCGCGCCATCCGGCCATCGTCCCGGGCAGTCCGCCCGGTTTCAGATGATACGTCCGGAACTCGAACGTTCCCCCGTAAGCGCGCGGTTTGATCGGCGGCAGGAACGGAAAGGAGGCGAAGCTTTCCATCTTAAGCGGCGTGCCGCCCGTCGCGCTGCCGAACGGATCGTCGCTCAGCAGCGCACGCTCGCGCTCGCAGGCTAGTCCGGGCTCGGTGTCGAATCCGCGGAGCACGAAAAGCCGCCCGATCGTGCCAATGTCGGACCGCCAGATCCCGAGCAGCTTGCCGTCGACAGCTTCGTCGACCCACGCGCGTGCACGGCTGGAGGCGTCACCGGCGCCCAGCGGCGAGCAGGACAGCGTCGTCAGTTCATACAGCATGTCAACGATACTCCAGTTGGTCGGCGAGAGGTTTGAGCTCGTCGGGAAGCGTGCGGCTCGATTCCGGCCCGAAGGCCCCGAACAGCGGATTCCAATGTTCGATCGTCAGCGATGCGATAAGGCCCCGCTGCGAGAACGGATCGACTGCCACCATCGCCGCCACCGCCTCTCGGCCTTCTGCCCTGAAGATAAGGAAACCGGCGCGCAGCGGCGTGCCTATCAGGGGACCGGATGCCACCAGACTGCCGTCCTCGAGCAGCCCAAGCAGATAGCGGACATGCTCAAGGACATGGCGGTTCCACTCGGGACCGTCGGGATGCGTCATGGTCACGATGTAGAAAGTCATGGGATCGCTCCGTAAACGATGATCGCAATGTGGGATCGCCAGCGATTGTGATAAACGGCAGGATTGTTGAACCCATTACAAGTGACAGTAGGGAATGCCGGACCGGCTCGAAAGCATGCGGATATTCGTTGACGTATCCGAACGCGGTTCCTTCTCCGCGGTCGCAGCGGAGCGCGGCCTGTCTCCGCAGATGGTGGCGAACCATATTGCGGCGCTGGAGACGCGGCTCGGCTCCCGCCTGTTACACCGCACCACCCGGCGGCAGACGCTGACCGACCATGGCCGCCTCTACCGCGATCGGTGCAAGGCCATATTGGCCGATATCGAAGATGCCGAGACGCAGGCGTCCGACGCACAGGCAACGCTCCGCGGCCTGCTCAGGATAAACGCGCCCGTCACGTTCGGCGCTTATGTGCTCGTACCCGTCGTCACCGCCTTCCTTCGCCGCTACCCGGAGATGCGCTGCGATCTATCCCTGTCCGACGGCTTCGTCGATCCGGTCGAGGACGGCTATGACGCGGTCTTCAGGATCGGTCCGGTCGATCCGCGCAGTTCGATCCTGGCGATCCCGCTCAAGCCCTATCGCCTCATCGCCTGTGCAGCCCCCGAATATCTGACGGCGCACGGGACGCCCGAGACGCCGGAATCGCTCGTCGATCATGAATGCCTGGGTTTCAACTATCGGAACGCCAGCCAGCGCGGAGAATGGCGCTTCTCGAAAGATGGGCGGATCGTCAGCGTACAAATCGATAGCCGCTTGTCCGTCGACGACTGGAAGTCGATGCACGGCGCCGCACTGGACGCATTCGGCATCACCGTCGCACTAGAGGCCGCGGTGCGCGACGATCTCGCTACCGGGCGGCTGGTTCGCCTGTTTGCAGGCTATGATGTCGCAATACGTCCCATGCATATCCTCTGTGCGCGCGACCGGCATATGACGAGCCGGACGCGCGCCTTCCTCGATTGGGCCAGTGCCTGCTTGTCGGATTGATCGAAGTAATCCTCGCGCCTCGATACGCTATGCGCCGCCGGACGCGCTTGCCGCCGTGCCGTGCGAGCAAAATCGGCATTGAGCCGATAATCTCATGGTCTTTAACGGGAACCGCGTCGGCCCCCTACCCCCATCTCGCCACCGTTTCCATCGGTTGTGGAGCGTCTTGTGCGGACCATAGTCCTTCGGCGCATCACACCACCGCGCCCCGTTGCGATTGACCAAAATGATCCCGCTCGGCACACGTCGGTCATCGACGCGTGGCCTGCCGTGGCTCTCGGGGAAATATGGCCGAAGCCGCACCATCTGCTCGTCCGTCAGCCAGTACAGATCGCTCATGCCCGGTCTCCTCAAAAAGCCTGAATCAAATCGCGCCTCTTACATCAATGGGTCCTGAACCTAGGGTGCGGATCTCACGGTGATTTGCAGAGCTTGCACGAACCGGAGGAGTAACCGGCCCAACTCCTCGCGGTCATGATTTGGCCAATCGGCCAGAACCCGGTCGAGAAGGCGGCGCCGAGCCTCGCTCAAATCGGTGAAGGCATCGAGGCCTCGCGCGGTGAGGCGCGCCGTGCGGACGCGGCCATCTGCCGATGTGCTCAGACGTTCCAGTAGGCCTGCGGCTTCCAACTTGGTCATTTGCCGGCTGATAGTGGAATGATCGCGTCCAAGCTGCCCAGCCAACTTCACCACGCCCGCTTCGCCCGCGGCGCCAAGCTTCACCAGCAAGGGCATGAACGCCGGGTCAAACGTCAAACCAGCCTCGACCATGAGATGCCGGTCATGGCGAGGATCATTGATGAAGCTGGTAAGTTCGCTGATGGCCGGGCCAAGCGGATGGTCGGGTCTGTGCATGAAGCACACTTTACACGACTCCGTACGCATGACTATACGTGCACCATGCACACACATGAGTATATCGTTGTCGCTGGCAGCACCCGCCCGAACCGTCGCTCGCCTGTCATCGCCCAATGGGTCGCAGACCTTGGCGAACAGGTCGCAGGCGTGCCCTTTCGCGTGATCGATCTGCGCGACCTTGGGTTGCAGCTCGACGATGAGCCCGGCATTCCGGCGATGCACGGCCATACGCGTGAAACCACGCGAGCTTGGGGCGACATGATCTCCAGTGCCACGGGCGTGGTAATTGTAACCCCGCAATATAACTGGGGCTACCCTGCCGTGCTGAAGAACGCCATCGATCACCTGTATAGTGAGTGGCAGAGCAAGCCGGTCCTTATCGTCACCTATGGCGGGCACGGTGGCAGCCAGTGCGGCGAGCAGTTGCGGATCGTGATGCGCGCGATCGGCGCGCGGCTGACGGAATCGACGCCCGGCCTGTTGCTGGCACGAGAACAGGTCATCGCCAATGACGGCCGGATCGACCCCGCGCGGGGCTTCGCCAGCCACGTCGAAAGTGTGAAAGCTGCGTTGGCGGAATTAGCCGCGCTGTCGTCCGATGCGGGAGAAGCAGTTCCAACCGCCTTGTGACGCCAAGGGCGCGACCGAAGATTGAGAAGTCTGTCCGATCGGCAGCGCTAACCCGTTGCGGCGGCAACACCGCCATTCCCACCGTCCGGTTCCATTTCGCTCCACCTACCGGCGGCGATGGCGGCGGATGCCACGATGCATATACAATCGAACAAGCGGACCACTCGGTGCAGGCCGATCGGTCGCTGGTTACTAAAATGTGCTTTCCCGACATAGCTCCATGAGAGTATCGCGTAGCCAGCGATGCGCGGGGTCGGCATCCATGCGCGGATGCCACATCACGGATACCGCGATCCTGGGGATGCGAACAGGTAGAAATATAATTTGATCGGGTAGAATTATAATTCACGCGCCGACGTTGTTTTCAGAGGTCGCGATCTCCTGGCTGCCCGCAAACAATCTGAATGATGATCTGCCTCCTCGCGGGCTGACGGTAAAGATCAAGCCAAATGCGCTGGCCGCCTCCTGGTGAGCCGGATCGACAACGCAGGCAAATAGGAGGGCAATGCCGAATTGCTCTGCTGACAATCATACAAAAGACTCGTCATCGAGGTCGGCGCCGACACCCATGGCATTCCGCGGAACCGGATCGACGAAATGGTCGAACCGTTCGTTTGAAGCGAGACGAGCCGCTCGCACACACCGGCGGCATCGGTATCTGCCTGACCACGGTATGCGCGCAGGCGGCCAAGTTCGGCGGCTTGGTGCCTCGGGGGAGCAAGGCTGGCGGTGGGCTTTAGGGAACGATGACATTGGATAGTTGATCGTCACCCCGGGCTCTACCCTGGGGTCCGCTATCCCCGTTCAGAAAGAAACGGGATTCCGGCTTAAGGCGGGGGTGACGGTGGTTCAATCTCATTTCATCCTGCTTTAGGCTTGGTTCGCGCAATCTGCGGCGGAGGCGCGTTCGTCGCGCTAGCGGGCGTGACCGCCCCCAGGTTTCTGCTGCATTGCGATGAGCGGTCCTAAAGCCGGGGTAGTCGGTCGATAAAAGGCTAGGCACCATAATCTTTATCTGTGATATTGCATTGCAACGATGCATAGCAGTCGAGAGGCGCAGCCATGGTTTATTATGGCGACGAATGCGCCGGTTTTCTGGCACATTCGGGAGCAAGCGATTCATTTAGGGCGACCCACAACTTTGGCTTCATCCGCAGCATTGATAACGATTTATCACGTTTAATTGACATCACCTTTTCCGCAATCGCTCTCTTCGTTTTCTTTCCGGTCATCATACTGATTTGCATGGCGATTGTGATGCAGGACGGCGGTTCACCGATTTTCGTTCATCGTCGTATCGGTCGGGGCGGTCGCATGTTCCCCTGCCTCAAATTACGGACCATGGTGCGGGATTCGGAGGAAAAGCTGCGGCGACACCTCGAGTTGGATCCGGCGGCGCAGGCAGAGTGGGCGCTGGACCAGAAGCTACGCAACGATCCGCGGGTCACGCCGCTTGGGCTTTTCCTGCGCAAGTCCAGCCTCGACGAGCTGCCGCAGCTGCTTAATGTCGTCTACGGCCATATGAGCCTCGTCGGCCCGCGTCCGATCGTGCCTGCGGAAGTGTCGCGGTACGGGCGATATATGAAGTTCTACTGCGAGGTCCGGCCCGGCATTACCGGGCTGTGGCAGGTCAGCGGGCGCAATGACATCAGCTATCGCCGCCGCGTGGCGATGGATACGGTCTATAGCCGGACACACTGGGTCGGCGGGAATATCTGGATCATGGTCCGCACTGTGCCGGCGGTGTTCGCCAGCAAGGGTTCGTTCTGAACATTGCCCCGCTCACATTGCGCAGGGAGGCCGCATTGGCGCATGGCACGGGCGATCGGACCGCGCGATCGGTGCTGCTGGTCGATCCGTCGCTGTTCACCGCACCGTATGACGCAGCACTGTCCGCCGGCTTGCAGGTCAATGGCATACAGCCGAGCTGGGCTACCCGCGCGCTCCGTCCGAACGAGGAGGATCAGTTGCACGCGACAAAGACCCTCCCCTTCTTCTATCCGTTCACGGACGGTCCGAGACGTCGGACGGGATCGGCCTGGCGCGCGCTCAAGGGGATAGAGCACGTCGCCGGTCTGCGGCGCCTGGAGCGTGAGGCAGCGCGGTTCGATCTCATCCACTTCCAATGGGCCGCGCTGCCGATGCTCGACATCCGTGCGGTTCGTCGCATGCGGCGGACGCGTCCGGTCGTGCTTACCGTCCACGACATCGAACCGTTCAACGGCCGCCCGGTCGGCGCCGCGCAGCGTGGCGGCTATCAGGCGATGCTGGGCGTGTTCGACCGGCTGATCGTGCATACCGAACAGGGTCGCGAAGCACTGTTGGCACGCGGCCTGGATGCGGATCGCATCGACGTCGTGCCCCACGGCCTGTTGCCGCTCCGCGCGGCCATGCCCGAGCCGCGCGCGGACGACGGCCGCTGGCGCATCCTGCTGTTCGGGCGGTTGCAGCCCTACAAGGGGGCGGACCTGCTGGTCGAAGCGCTCGGGTCGATCGATCCGAAGGTCCGGAACCGGCTCGAGGTGATCGTCGCCGGCGAGGCGCAGATGCCGGTCGAGCCGATCTTGGCGCGGGCTCGCGAGCTGGGCCTGGACGCCTGCTTCACGATGCGTGCGGGGCGGCTTTCGGAGGACGCGATGGCTGGCCTGCTGCGCAGCGCCGACGCGTTCGTCTTCCCCTATCGTACGATCGACGCAAGCGGGGTTCTCCATCTCGTCGCCGAGCTCGACCGCTGGCTGATCGCGAGCGATATCGGCGCGTTCCGCACGATGATCGGAGGGGCGGGCGAAGCCGGCGATCTCGTGCCACCGGCCGATATTCGGGCGCTCGCCGCCGCGATAGTTCGCTCGATCGGACGACGCCCGCAAAGCGCGCCCGCGATCGGCCTGCCCGACTGGATGCGCATCGGCGCGATGACGCGCATTGTATATGAAACGGCGCTCGCCGATCGGCGAGCGGGCTCGGCGCCATGACCCGGTCGCTGCTCATTCTGCAGGACAGCCCCGACTTCGGGGGGCACGAGGCGATGTTTCTGCGCTTCCTCCCGGCGGTCGTGGAAAGCGGCGGCTATGACCGCATCGTTATCCGACATCCGCTCTCCAACACGATATTGGCCGAACGGCTGCGGCCCTATGTCTCGGACGGCTTCGAGGTAGAGGCGTGGCCGTTCGCCAAGCGGCGTGCCGAACCGTATCTCGCGAGTTTCCGTCGAACTTATGCGCGCGCCGTCCGCCGTCTCTTCGCCGAGGTGCGGCCGACCACCACGTTGCTGCTCCAAGGCCGGATCGAGCATTGCGCCGTGCCGCTGCTCGCCGCGCCGCGTCGGAGTTTCGTCGTCAGCTACGTGCCGATGGCACACCGGATGGCCGATCTGGGTCGCCGCGCGGTGCCCGGCGACTGGGTTCGGCGGCGCCTCTACCGTCGGCCCGATCGCTTCATCGTGCCTGGCCCTGCCGTCGTCGGGCAGGTCCGCGCAGCGGGAGGGCGAGCATCGGTCGTCGTGGCGGACAATGTCGTGGCGCCGCCGCCAGCGCCTGCTCGCGCTCGGGCGTGTGAGGCGCTCGGGCTCGACGGTGAAGCGCGTGTCGCACTGTTTCTGGGTCGGCTCGACGTCCGCCAGAAGGGGCTCGACATCCTGGCCGCTTCAATCCGTCGAGGTGCCGCACACCTCGGCGGATGGACCTTCTTGTTCGTCGGCGCCGGCGACGGCGAGGCCGATCTTGCACAGCTTAGCCGCGATCTCGCCGGCCAGGTCGATATTCGCTGTTCGCGATGGACCGACAGCCCGGATGCGATGCTGGCGGCGGCCGACCTGTTGCTGATGCCGTCGCGCTGGGAGGGCGTGCCGCTGGTGATGCTCGAGGCGATGACCTACGGCATCCCCATCCTCGCCTCCGAGATCGACGTCTTCCAGGATTACCTGCCGCAGGCGAACCGGATCGATTTCGCCAGCGCCGATCTGGCGGCCGCAATGGCGCGGGCGATCTCGCCGACCGTCGCCGACCACTACCGCGATCGCGTCGGCGAGCGGCTGTCGCAGACCAACTTATCGCAATCGAGCACCCGCTTCGTCGAGGCGCTGCGCCCCGAAAGCGACGTAGCATGACCGCGAGCGTCGTCATCCCGACCCTGAACGAGATCGCGCATATCGACGCCTTGCTCGTCCAGCTTCTCGGCGAACCGGCGGCGGTGGTCGGCGAAATCCTCGTCGCCGACGGCGGAAGCCGCGACGGCACGCTCGAGATCGTATCGAGCTACGCCGAACGCTCGTCCCGCGTGCGACTGATCGACAATCCGGAGCGCATCCAGGCGGCCGGCGTCAATCGCGCGGTGGCCGCAGCGGACCGGCGCTTCGACGTCATCGTCCGCGTCGATGCGCACGCGCGCTACCCGGCCGACTATGTCGCGCGCCTGCTCGCATCGATCGACGCGACCTCGGCAGACTCGGTCGTCGTGCGTCTCACGACCCAAGGGCGTGGCGGCTTTCAAAGCGCGGTCGCGATCGCGCAGAACAGTCGCATCGGCACGGGCGGCTCCGCGCACCGCGTGGGTGGCGCATCGACCTGGGTCGATCATGGCCACCACGCCGCCTTCCGTCGTGCGCCGTTCGAACGGACGGGCGGGTACGACACCAGCTTCGAGGCGAACGAAGACGCCGAACTCGACGCGCGCCTGCGTGCGCTGGGAGGGCGGATCTGGCTCGATGCCGCGATCCCGGTTATCTATTTCCCGCGCGACACGATCCGCGGTCTCGCGCGGCAATATTTTCGTTACGGTTCGGGTCGCGCGCGGACCAGCATCAAGCATGGCGAGCGGCTGCGGATGCGGCAGATGCTCCCGCCTGTCGTCGTGCTGACGATCGCGTGCAGCCTGGTCGGCGCCGTGTTCACGCCCGTACTGCTCGTCATCCCCTTGTTCTATGCACTGGCACTGCTTGCCGCCGCGAGCTTGTTTGCCATCAAGACGCGCTCGACCGTCGCACTGCTCGCCGCCCCGGCGCTGGCGACGATGCACATCAGCTGGGGTGTCGGCTTTCTGTGGCGCAAGCTCGCCTCGAAGCGGCAAGCCGGTCACCCCAGGCCCCACCACGACATCAAGAGCATCCCTCGCGTGCAACGAGGCAGAGGAGCCGCATGATCCGCAAGATTGCACTCTCGACCATCTGTGGGCTGGCGCTCTCGCTGGCCGGCTGCGCCGCCGACATCGCGCGGACCGTGCCGGGATCGCCGCCCGTTGCCGCCTATGTCTATCGGCTAGCGCCCGACGATCATCTGCGGATCAACGTCTACAACGAAGCGAGCCTCAGCGGCGAATATGCCGTCAACAGCGAGGGCGACATCTCCTTCCCGCTGGTCGGCATGTTCCGGGCGCAGGGGCAGACGCTTGGCGAGTTCTCGGCGGCGCTAACCCGGTCGCTCCAGGATCATTATTATAAGAACCCGCATCTGGTCGTCGACCTGATCGCCTCGCGCCCGATCTACGTGCTGGGTGAGGTGAACAAGGCCGGCCAATTCCCCTATCAATCGGGAATGACGGTGCTGGCCGCGGTCGCGACCGCAGGCGGCTTCACCTACCGCGCCAACGAGAAGAGCGTGATGATCCGCCATACCGGAGAGGCCGCCGAACATCGCGCGCCGCTGACGGCCGAGCTGATCGTGCAGCCTGGTGACACCGTCAGGATCCGGGAGCGGAACTTCTAGCGCCGGTGCCGTGCCGCGCACCGTACTGGCTTCGCCATGCCGCCCGCATAGGCTTGCTGGGCGGCGCGTCATTGTGCCCGCACCTGGTCCACGCCGAGGAGACGCCGCTGTTGCCCGAGGAGAAGCCACAGATCGACAAGCGCTACACCGCGGTGCTCGAGCGCGTGCAGCCGGGCTATGTCGCGCCGGGCATCCCGCTCGGCTCGTTCCGGCTCGCGCCCTCGATCGCGACGACGGGGCTCTACGACGACAATATCTACGGCACGCAGACCGGCCGCGTCGCCGACGAATTCCTGCGCATCCAGCCCGAGGCGCAGCTGCAATCGCAGTGGGATCGCAACAGCCTGAGCGTCGATGCCAAGGGCACGATCGATCAGTATCTGCATCGCAGCACCGAGGACGCGGCGGATTATTCGGTGACGACCCGCGCGCTGTTCGACCTCGATCACGCGACCACGCTGAGCACCGCCGTCCGCGCCGAGAGCGATCACCAGTCGCGCCTCTCGCAGGACATTTTCGCGCAGACCGTGAAGCCGATTTTCTACACCGAGCAATCGGGCGCGCTCGTGCTGACGCATGATTTCGACAAGCTGCGGCTCTCGGCGACCGGACGCGTGGCGCGCTTCGATTTCCGCGACGGGCGGCTGGCGGACGGCTCGGTCTACGACCAGCAGCCGAGCGACAATATGAGCTACCGAGCCGGCGTGCGCGCCTCCTATGCGCAGACGCCCTCGCTCGCCTGGTTCGTCAGCGCGAGCTACAATATCCGCCGCTTCCGGGTGGGCACGATCGACACGCCCAAGCGCGATTCGCAAGGCTATGACTTGCTCGCCGGCGTCAGCTTCGAGCCCGCCGCGCTGCTGCGCGGCAGCGTCGGCATCGGCTATATCCAGCAGCGTTTCAGGCTGCCCTTCTACACCAATCTTGGCGGCGTCGGCTTCAACGCCACGGTGCAGTTCTTCCCGACCCAGCTGACCACCGTCACCTTCAAGGGCGACCGCTCGGTGCTCGATTCGGGCATCCCCGGCTCGGGCGGCTATCTCTCGACCGAAGGCACGATCCAGATCGATCACGAATGGCTGCGCCAGCTGATCCTGTCCGCGTCGGTCGGCTATCAGAACAACCGCTTCAACAATCTCGATCGCACCGACGATAGGATCAGCGCCGAAGCCAGCGGCACCTACCGCCTCAACCGCTACGCCGGGCTCAAGCTCGATTATGCGCGGCTCGATCAATCCTCCCACGGCACCGACCGCTACCGGGCGTTCAAGGACGACCGCGTAACGATTGGCCTGACGCTGACAAGGTGACCGCCATGGACGACCTCCGCCTCCGCCCGACCACCGCCCAACCCCAGACACGGGGACAGTTGGCCGCGACGATCGGCGACCCGATGGACGGCATCCGCCGCGCCTTCTCCGCCGGCCGCCACCGCAAGTGGCTCGCCATCGGGGTGTTCCTGGGCGTGCTGGCGTTGGTGCTGACCTTCGGCTTCACGCGGACCAAGCTCTACGCCGCGACCGCCAGCATGGTCGTCAACTCGCGCGAGCTGAACGTGTCCGAAAAGGACAAGGAGGTGCTGCCCGGCCTGCCAACCGCCGACAATGCGGTGGATACCGAAGTCGAGATCATGCGCTCGCCCGCGGTGGCGCTCGGTACCGTCCGCGCGCTCGATCTGATCGACAACCCCGCCTACGCGCCCAAGCTCGCCACGCTGCCCGGCACCGACAAGGAGACCGCCGCGACGGCGATGCTGCTCGGCGCGATCAAGATCATCCGGCCCGGCGAATCGAACGTCGTCTCGATCGCCTACAGCGCGCCCGATCCGATGCTCGCCAAGGCGGTGGCGGACCAGATCGGCCACCAATATCTCGCGGTGAAGCAGCGCTCGCGTCGCGCCGCGGTCGATCAAGTCGATCTCGGGCTGGGCAATGAGCTCGAACGCCTGCGCGTCCAGCTCGAGGCGGCGGACACCGCGGTCGCGCACTATCGCGCGCAGCACGATCTGTTCGACAGCCAAGGCGCGACCTTCACGCAGCAGGAATTGTCGCTCTACAAGCAGCAGCAGGCGGCCGCACAGGCCGCGCTCGCCGACGCGCAGGCGAGGCTAAGCACCGCGCAGGGCCAGACGCGCAAGGGCGATACGGGCGGCGTCGGTGCCGTGCTGCAATCGCCGGTGGTCCAGCAGCTGCGCAACCAGCGCGCGCTGCTCGCCGCGACCTACGCCGACATGCAGAGCCGCTATCAACCGGATCATCCCGATCTGATCCGAACCCATGATCAGATCGACTCGCTCGACAAGGCGATCGCTGCGGAGACGACGCGCCAGCTCGCCAATCTCAACGCCAACGCACAGATCGCGCGCGATCAGGTCGCCAACGCCGCGGGCATCGTCGCGCGCACCACCGGCACGCTCGCCGGCGACAACAATGCGTCGGTCCAGCTCGCGCAGCTGCAGCGCAAGGCGGATGGCCTGCGCGACACCTACCAGACGCTGCTTACCCGAAAGAATTCGATCAGCAGCCAGGCGCTGGTTGCCGACGAAGACGCGCGCCTGTTCTCGCCCGCCGCGCTGCCGCTGCGGCCGAGTTCGCCAAACAAGCCGCTGATCCTGCTGATCGGCCTCGTGCTCGCGACCATCGTGGCCTGCGCCGCGGTGTGGATGGCCGAGGCGTTCGACCGCAAGCTGATCTCCTCGGCCGATATCGAAAGGCAGCTCGGCCTACCACACATCGCCAACGTGCCCGAGATATCGTCGATCGCGCGGCCGGGCGAACAAGGGATCTCGCCGGTCGATTTCCCGGTCGAGCGTCCGCTCTCGATCTATGCCGAGCAGTTACGCGCAATCCGGCTGGCGCTGGTGCGCAAGGGACGCAGCGGTATGATCAGCGTCGGCATCACCTCGGCGCGGCCCAACGAAGGCAAGACCACGCTCGCCATCTCGCTGGCGCGCGCGGCGGCGATGGCGGGCAGTCGCACGCTGCTGATCGATGCCGATCTGCGCCGCGCGGCGGTGTCGCGCATGCTGAACCTGCCGCGCCAGGCCGGGCTGGTCGAGGTGCTGCGCCGCACCGCGACGCTGGACGAGGCCCTGATCCACGACACGGCGAGCGGGATGTACGTGCTGGCGGCCGGCGACACGACCGACAACCCGCAGAACGTCTTCGATTCGGTCCATATCGGCACGCTGCTGGAGGACGCCGAAGAGCGGTTCGATCTGGTAATCTTCGATGCTGCCCCGGCGCTCGCGGTCGCCGACGCCAGGCTGCTGCTACGCCAGGTCGACGAGGTGCTGATGGCGCTGCGCTGGAACGACACGCCGCGCCAGACCGCGGCGGCGACCTTGAAGCGGATGCGCGCGCTCGACATCGAGCCGCTGGGCATCATCGCCACCCGCGTCGATATGCGTGCGCTCACAGCCTTCGGCCACGGCGACGTCGATCGCGACCATGCCGACTATGGCGCCTACTATGCCTGAGGCGGCAGGCCACTCAGTGCCCATACTCGGCCTTGTAGGCGGCGAGCGCCTGCGGAAATTTGCCGGCCGACATGGTGGAATCGTAATCGGACGCGGTGAAATCCCAATAGCCCTGATAGGCGACGCGGTGCACGCGCATCCACGCCGCCATGTTGTGGATGAACAGCGGATCGTCGCCCCAGCCATGCCCGTCGGGCCGCGTACCGGTGCCCCATTCGGGCACCACGATCGTCTTGTGGTGCAGGGCCGCGAACCGCGCCACCCAGTCGAGCCCGTAATTGCCGGTGAGATAGCCCTGCCAGCGGACTGCGGGATCGCTGTCCTGCCGGCGCCAGCTCTGGTTGTAGAAATCGATGCCGATCAGATCGACGTCGTCGTCGCCCGGCCAAAGCGACTGCGGCGAGACCGAGCCCACGCCCAGAGCGGGATTCCACACGATCCGAAAACGCTGCCCCGGCACCGCGCGCAAGACGCCCACAACATGGCGGAACGCGCCGACGAACGACACCGGATCCTTGGTGGCGGACCAGGGATACCAGTTGCCGTTGAACTCCCAGCCGAGCCTCACGATCGCATCGGCGCGGCCCTTGGCGACGAGCAGCGCGCCGATCTTCTGAAACTCGGCGTCATATTCGCCGGCAGCCGCCGAACTGAGCGAGCCGCCCTTGACCACCAGCGGCAATCCGACCGCGAGGCGGTAGGGCTGGCCCTGCCAGCATCCCAGCGCCCAGTTCGCGCCACTCTGCATCTGCGGCCAGCTCTCCGCCGAGAAGAAATCGGTGACGCCGTCGAGCTTGCGCCCGATCACGCCCTGGTAGTGCGGCAGCCGCCCCTTTCCCTCGCAGCCCGCGCCCTTGTAGACGAACATCAGCGGATCGGCGCGCAACGGCGCTGCGACCAGCGCGGTGGCGGCAAGCGCGATCAGGGCGGTCCGGATCATCAGGCGGCACTCCAGCCCGGCCGGAACGGAAAAACGAGGCACCGCGCGGTCGGGGGGCGGCGGTGGCGATTGATCCTCTCCCGGCCCGCTCTGCGGCGGTGCTGCCCAAGCGATAGGCGTGCTGCTCTCCCCCACAAGACACCGCGCCACGCAGCGCCCCGCCCGCGCGACGAGACGAACGGGGACATGGCGTGAGCGCGGTGCAGGCGATCCCGCTTCCCATCGTGGCGGAGGCGGAGGATCGGGCCACACGCGACAGCCGGCTGTTTACGCACGGCACACTGATCGCCTGCCTAATCCTGCAGCGCTTCGGCGCGATGCCGGGCGGCAGCGCGCTGTTCGTCAGCCTGCCGCTGTTCGCGGGCCTGCTCGGCTGGGCGCTGGTCAACGGCATCGCCACGCTGCGCCCGCGCGGCATCGTGCTCTATCTCGCCTTCGCCAGCTGGACGCTGGTCTCGACGCTGATCGCGCTGACCACGCCCGATGCGCGCTTCGGCACCAGTCTTCCGTCGCTCGTCGCGATCCTGCTGACCTACGGCTTCACCGTCGTCGGCCCGAGCGCAGGGTTCGACCGGGCGACCGTCTTCCGCCTGTTCCTCGCCTACACCCGCTTCATTGCGGCGGCAGGCATCGTCCAATGGGTGATCCAGTTCGCGGGCATCCGGATCTTCTCGTTCATGCTGACGGTGCCGCCGCTCAAGCCGGTCCTCGTCGAGCCGCAGTTCAACTTCAACCCGATCCTGCATTACGGATCGACGATCCTGCGCTCCAACGGATTCTTCCTGCTCGAGCCGAGCATGTTCTCGCAGACGCTCGTGATCGCGATGGTGATCGACTATTTCATCCTCGGCCGGGTCAAATATCTCCCGCTCTATCTGCTCGCCTATCTGCTGTCCTTCTCTGGCACCGGCGCGCTGACGCTCGCGCTTGCCGTCCCGTTCTACGCCTGCCTGTCGGCGCGCAATTTCGGGCGGGTGGCGGGATCCGTGATCGCAGGCGTGGTCGCGCTGGTGCTTGGCGCGATCGCCTTTCCCGATCAGGTCGGCTCGCTGCTCGGCCGCACCAACGAGCTCAGCTATTCGGGGTCGAGCGGCTATGCGCGCTTCATCGGCCCGTTCCTGCCGATCGCAGACCTGAGCCACGAGGCGCGTTTCCTGATCGGCTGGGGGCCGGGCGCGACCGAGCGCTATCTCTATTATGTGGAGGGTACGGGCAATTCGATCGCCAAGCTGATCATGGATTACGGCGTGATCGGGATCGTGGCGTTCATGGCTATGTTCACCGGCACGCTATGGCGGCGCAAGACCGCGATCCTGTCGGTGCTGGCGCTGACGACGTTCCTGGTCGGCGGCGGCTATCTGCTATTCACGCCGATGCTGGTGCTACTGTTCCTGCTGTGTATCTGGGGCGGCACCGCGGACGAGCGCGGTGTCAGATCAGTTTGACGATCACCACCCAAAGCAAGATGCCCACGACGCCGGCGATGCCCCAGGCCGCGAACGAGATCCGACGTCCGGTCGGCACGCGCGACCAAGGCAAGTCTGCGGGACGGTGGGTATCGGTATCGGAAAAGGAGGCGCTTCGGTTCAACGCTTCGGGAATCATCGGCTCGCTGTCTTTTCCGGTCGGGTCGTCGCCAATCATCCCTGCCCCTCCGGCCGTTAATATTATGTGCAGCCTGCGACCCTCACCATGGCACAGGACAGCCGAATGCTATCCCGCCACGGTGGACACGCTGCGCTTTATGTCCCGGCGTAGGACATTCGGCGGGATTTGGCTTGTGGAATCCGTCAGGCTGCGTCGTCGGCCGAAACATCCGAATCGCGAAAGCGAAGGCGGGAGAGAAACGCCCGGCCTGTGTACCGCTGCACCGCTGCTGCCGCGAACGTCGCCGCCCGCTTCGGCGAGCGTTCGAGGAGGAGCGAGGCGAGCATCAGCCGCAGCGCCTCGCCGAAACGGCGCATCGTGAAATTGACGCGCCCGCATTCCCACATATGGCTGGCGCGCATCGCTCGCGTCAGCCGGCGCCACTCCGCATCGGAAAAGCGCGCACGGATCGCGGCATTGCCGAGAACCGCGTCGAGACTGGGCCGATGATGCGCCCAATCGATCGAAAGCCCGCCCGACGAACTGCCCGGCCGCACCCGGAGCGAGAAGATCTCGGGCTCGGTGCCGATGAACGCGAAGCCGCCCTCGGCGGCCAGCCGGCACCAAAATTCCCAATCCTCGCTCAGCCGCAGGCGGGTATCGAAGCCGCCGATCCGCCGGGCGACCTCGGTCCGGATCAGGACATGGCCGCCATTGGCGAGAAAATTGCCGCGCAGCATCGCCTCCAGTACATCGCCGTCGGGATAGCGGTGCAGCGCCAGCCGCTTCTGGCCGGGGTAAGGCGCGCCGCCGGGCAATATCTTGAGGAAGGTGCCGAACGCCGCCACCGCCGCGTCGCGCCGATCCAGTACCGCGGCGAGGCGCGCGAAGGCGGTGGGGTTCAGCACATCGTCGCCGTCGAGGAACATCGCGAACCGCCCGTCGGCGCGCGCAAGCCCCGCGTTGCGCGCCGCCGAGACGCCGGCATTGGCCTGCTGCACCAGCGAAATGCGCGGGTCGGTCAGCGTCCGCACCTCGTCCGCGGTCGCATCGGTAGAGCCGTCGTCGACGACGATCGCCTGCCAGTCGCCCCGCGATTGGGACATGATGGACGCGAGACAGGGCAGGATGAGCCCCGCGACATTGTATGCCGGTACTATCACGCTAATCTGCGATTCCGACATCATGCTCCCTTCGAGCAGCGATCCCGGAAGCCCGTTCGAGGGGAGCCGGTATGATCCAGGCCAGCGTCATCATCCCGGCCTATAATGCCGAGCAGTATATCGAAGCGACGATCCTTTCCGCAACGCAGCAAAAGGGCTGCGATCTGGAGATCATCGTGGTGGACGACCGCTCGACCGACGCGACGACTGCGATCGTCGCGCAGATCGCCAAGCAGGATCCGCGGGTCTCGCTGCTCGCCCTGCCGCGCAACGGCGGGCCGTCGGTTGCGCGCAACGCCGGGATCATGGCGGCGCGCGGCGAATGGATCGCGTTGCTCGATGCCGACGACGGCTTCCTGCCCGGCCGGCTGGCGACGCTGATCGCGCTTGCCGAGGCGAAGGGCGCCGACATGGTGGCGGACAATCTCCTGCTCGTCGATCAGGCGGACGGATCCGAGACGCCGATGCTCGCGTCCGGATCGCTGGCCGCGCCTGCGCTGATCGACCTGCCCGAGTTCATCGCGCGCAACATCTCGACGCCGGATGCGCCGCGCACCAATTACGGCTTCCTCAAGCCGCTGATCCGCCGCGACTTCCTGGCCAGCCACCGTCTGCGCTACGACGAGCATGTCCGCTTCGCCGAGGATTTCGCGCTCTATGTCGCGTGCCTGCGCGCCGGCGCGCGCTGGTGGCTGCATCCCGAGCCGTTGTACCGCTATCTGATCCGCCCCGACTCGCTTACCCAGATCCAGACGACGGGCGATCTCGACCGGCTGCGCGGCCGGCAGCGCGTGCTGCTCGCCGAGGCGCAGGCGGCGGGCGACCGGGATTTCGCGACGCTGCTGCGCCGCCATCTGCGAACCATCGATCGCTGCTATTATTATCGCGGTTTCACCGACGAACTGAAGGCGCGCCATCTCCGTGCCGCGTTCGGCTATCTGTTCGCCAGCAGCGACAGCGCGCTACTCGTCGCGCAGGAAGGCGCGAGCCAATTGCCACTGGTGCTGCGCAAGGTATGGCGCGGCGGCTACAAGCCGGCGACGCAATGAGCGAAGCCGCGATACCGACCGACTTCTCGCCCGAGGGCGACGCCGCCTCGCTCAAGCGACAATCGGCGATGGGCGCCGCGATGACGCTGGGCGGCCAGGGCACCAAGTTCGTGCTGCAATTCGCCAGCCAGGTCGCGCTCGCGCGGCTGCTGCTGCCGACCGATTTCGGACTGCTCGCGATGGTCGGCCCGCTGGTGACCGCCGCGCTGCTGCTGACCGACCTGGGCCTCTCGGCCGCCACCGTCCAGCGCCCGACGATCAACCAGATCGAGCTGTCGAGCCTGTTCTGGCTCAACGTGCTGATCGGCTGCTGTCTCGCCGGATTGGCGGTCGCGGCCGCGCCGCTCGCCGCGGCCTTCTACGCGACCCCGGCGGTGACTCCGGTGATGATGACGATGGCGGTCGCGCTGCTGCTGTCGAGCCTCGCCGCGCAACATCTCGCGCTGCTCAACCGGCGGATGCGCTTCGGTGCCATCGCGTTGATCGAGGTCGGCGCGCTGGTCGCCGGTGTGGTCGTCGGCGTCGGCGGCGCGCTCGCCGGGTTCGGCTATTGGTCGCTGGTCGCGATGCAGATCACCAATGGCGCGGCGACGCTGATCATGGCCTGCCTGTTCTCGCGCTGGCGCCCGTCGCGGCCGGGGATCTCGCGCGATGCGCTGCACCTGATGCGGTTCGGCGGCACGGTGACCGGCTACAATCTGCTCGGCTATCTAATTACCAATCTCGACAACATCCTGATCGGCGCACGCTTCGGCGCCGGGCCGCTCGGCATCTACGATCGCGCCTACAAGCTGATGTTCCAGCCGCTGTGGCAGATGACCGCGCCCGCCGCGCGCGTCGCGGTGCCGTTGCTCTCGCGCCTGTCCGACGACGATGCCGAATATCGCGGCGCGTATCTCGCGATGCTCGGCGGCGTGCTGACGCTGACCACGCCCGGCATCCTGTGCGCGATCGTTTTCGCCAAGCCGGTGATTCTCGTCCTGCTGGGCAATCGGTGGATCGAGTCCGCCCCGATCTTCGCGTGGCTGGGCGTCGCGGCACTCAGCCTGCAACTGCGCCAGGCGGCCTCCTGGCTGTTCGTCAGCCAGGGCCGCGCCGCAGAGCAACTCAAATGGGGCGGTCTCGGGTCGATCGCGATCGTCGTCGGCTATGCGATCGGCATCTTCTGGGGGCCGAAGGGTGTCGCAATGTCGGCGGCGATCTCGAGCGCGGCGATCCAGATCCCGATGATGTGGTGGGCGGCGACGCGCTGCGGCCCGGTGACGCGCTTCGATGCGATCCGGCTAATCGTCCCGATCGCGGCGGCGACCGCGATCAGCGCCGGGGTGCTGGCACTGATGGCACGCGCGCCCGTCTGGAGCAGCCTGCCGATGCTCGCGCTCGCCGGGGCGCTCGCCTACGCGTCGTTCGTCGGCGCGCTGGCGTTGTTCCCGAGCGGGCGCGTCCAACTGGCGCAAGCCGGCTGGATCGTCCGCCGGCTTGCCAGACGCTAGCCCGCGCGCACCTCGGCGATCATGCCCGCGACGGCCTGTTCGAGACGACCCAGGCGATCCGAGAAGACGGCGTCGTCGCTGAGGAAGCTCTGCCCCCCCGCCGCCGCCGTCAGCGCGCGGCTCGCCGCCGCCAGTCGCCGCCCGTCGAAGCGCGTCGCCGCCGCCTTGAGCAGCGACTTGACCGCGCCCGGCGCCGCGACCGAGTCGATCACGGCAGGCTCTTCGCGGAAGCGATCCCCGAAATCGGCGATCAGCGCCGCGTCATCCACCGCGGCGACGTCGGCCCGCGCGACGCTGCGCCCACCCGCCTCGGTCAACCGGCTGATCCGGTCGTAGCGGAACGCCTCCAGCCGCGCGGTGGGCGGCAGCGCGACGGGCCTGTACGCCAGCTCCATCGAGGCTGCCCAGTCGCGCCACTTGAAGATGCTTACCTCCGGCGAGATCATTACCGGGATCCAGGGGATGCGCAGCGTATCGGCGACGATCGCGCCGTGCATCGCCTCGGTGACGACCAGCTTCGCGCGGCCGTAGCAGGCGAGAATCCGATCGGGCGCCCATTGCGGATCGACGAAAGTCATCCCAGCCTGCTGGGCTGCCGACTGCCAGCGGCTGTTCACCAGCGTCCGGTGATGCGGCATGAACAATATTTCGTCGCGCCGCGCGGCGAAGGGTACGAGATCGGGCAACCGCGCGAGCAACGCGGCACCGTCGGTAACCGCGGCCTTGGATTGGCCGATCACCTGCGCGGTCAGCGGACCTCTGACGGCGCAATAGGTCCACCGCGCATGATCGTCGGGCAACCGGCCATAGGCAGCGCCCGAACCCATTACGAACACCCGCTTGCCGACCGTCTCGACATTCCGGAACCGCGCCTGATCGAGCAGGCTGCCGATGCCGACGAGCACGATGTCAGGTGTGGCGCGCACATCGTCGGGCAGCAGCCGCGGCCAGATCAGTTCGTTGAGATCGTCGCCGAAATTGCCGACCGCATCCTTGTAGTAGACGATGTGCATCTGCGTTCTCGTCTCAGCCATCGGCCAGCGCGGTCGGGGCTCGGCCAAGCATCCGCTTGAGCCCGATCTCCCACCCGCCGAAGCGGCTGAAATGGATGATCCAGGCCTTGCGGTGGCGCGCGGTCGCGTTGCGTCCGCTATGGTGCAGCGTGCGCGGCGTATGGATGGTGAAGCCGCCCGCCGCGACCGGGCAGGCCGTCGCTCTCGCTGCATCGGAAGGCGAGGCGCGCAGGCCGGTGCCGCCATGGGCCCGCTCGAAGCGCGTGTGCGGGAGCAACCGCGCACGGTGGCTGCCGGCGATGAACGCCATGCAGCCGTTCTCCAGCGTCGCATCCTGCAAAGGGATCCAGAAATGGAAGCGCTCCCTCAGTAGGGCACGAGGCAGGCTGCGGAACCGGGTCAGCGCCGCATCCTGATGCCAAGGCGTGACCGAGGCATTCCAAGGGCTCTTGACGATGACATGATCGAAGCCGCGGCTCATCGGCCCGCCCATGGCGCGCGCAAAGGCCGCGCAGGTGCGGAACAGCCCCGTCTCTGTTAGTCGCGGGTCAAGCGATGCCGGATAGAGTATCTCGGGTTGATCGATCGATCCGTCCGAAGCGTCGTCCCCCGCCGCCATGTCGTGTGCGAACCGCCGCGCGCCCGCTTTGCGCGGCGCGACGAGTTTTCCGAAGCGGCCGAGCACCGAATCGAGCAGTATCTCGGCTTCGAGCAGATCCGCAGGCGTGAACACTTCGCGCACCACCGCAAAGCCATCCCGGCGAAGATCCCGCAGAGCGGCGGGAGCGCCGGCCATCGCCCCGCGAACTGTGGACGTCGCGAGTAGGGCGGGTGCATCCATCATGCCACCACTGCACCGCAACACGGTTTCATACGCAAGCTGTCGTAACGCTAGATCGGGACGCGCCGTGCAGCTTTCGCGGTTATTCAAAGATTCTCGGCTATTCGATGACCGGAGCCGATCGGAGCGACGCACTGCGTCCCAAGGGCTCACGTTGCACCTGCGATAGGCTATGCTGCAACGCGATGAAGCGTCTCCTAGGTCTTCAATATCTGCGCGGTCTCGCCGCCTGCGCCGTGGTGGCATATCACGCGGCCGATCGGGCCGGCCGCTCCTTCGCTGCCGGCGAGGCGGGCGTCGATTTGTTTTTTGTTCTCAGCGGTTTTCTGATGTGGGCGATCACCGACGCCGCCAGCCGTTCAGGCCCGTTTCTTGCGGATCGCGCCAAGCGGATCGTGCCGAGCTATTGGATCGTCACCTCGGTGATGCTGGTCGGCGCGCTCGCCGGGCTGTTTCCGGCTGTGCGTCTCACCACAGCACACGTCGTCGCTTCCTACGCTTTCATACCTGCCGTCTCGCCGAGTAACGGGCAGGTTTGGCCGCTGCTGGTGCCCGGCTGGACGCTCGATTACGAGGTCGGCTTCTATTTCCTTTTCGCGGGTGCTCTGTGCCTGCGCCGCGGGATGCAGCTTGCGGCGATGACCGTCGTCCTGCTCGTGCTCGTGAGCCTGCATCCCTTGGTCGGCACCGGCCATGTCCTGCCGCATTTCTATACAGATCCGCATATACTCGAGTTTCTAGGTGGCCTGTGGCTGGCGCAGAGCTGGGAGGGCAAGGCGTTCGCACGCGCCGCGGCCGGGCCGATGTTGATCGGGGCCGCGCTCGCGATGTTCGCCATCGCGCTTGCCTTGCCGGCAGAATGGCCGAAGGCGGTGCGATATGGACCGCCCGCGCTGGCCGGCGTGGCGGCCATGCTGGCCTATGAGCGACGCCCCGCCGGCGTGCCCGACGTCCCGGCGCTTCGGCTGCTCGGTGATGCGAGTTATTCGATCTATCTTTGGCACACGCTCGCTATGTCAGTGACGACGAGGCTGGCGGCGAAAGCGCACCTTGTCGGCGCGTTCGCCATTCCACTCCACTTCATTGCCGGCATCTCGATAGGGCTGCTCGCCTATGTCGCTATCGAGCGCCCCTTGATGCGGCACCTGCGTCGACGCTCCTATCGGCATAGCGCGCCCGTCCCCAGCGTTTGAACCACAAGGCATTGCCGCGATCCGGCTACGCGCTACGGCGAAGCCTGTCGCGAATGATCCGACGAAATTGCGATACAAGGCTAGCGATCCGTGCTGGTCCATATTCGAACGGTGCCTTGATGCGATCAGGCATCGAAATCTTGACGTCCAGCGGGAACCGCGTCGTGAACCCGACCGATGCCGACGACGTCCGCGCTAGCGAGCCTTCGGCGCGTATGTCTCGCTCGTCACCTATGCGACCGCTCAGAACGGCAGCCTCGTCCGAAGGAGTTAGATTCTCGTTCATCTCCTCGACGCTGCACAAGCGAGAAAGCGATGTGCAGGGGGTGCGACCGGCCCGACCCCTGTTCTTCATCCACCTGGAATTAGAGACCGGCCTTGGCATAGCGTTCGATGAACTCGGCAACGATCGCATCGACGCGGAGGTCAGCTTGGCGTCGCCGCTTGGCAGGATCGGCGCCGTCATCGACATGGCGCATTGCGTCCATCGTTCGTTGGCGCGCAGGAGCAAGCGATATGCGCGGATAGATGCCTGTTGTTGCCCCTTAAAGACCTGACGGGACCTCGCATGTTTTCGCGATGAACTGGCGAGGTGATCGATAGCGCAAAGCGCGGTGCCGATGCACGTCGTTATAACCAAACATTTAATTAGCGGGTCCTTGGTTCGAGCCCAAGTGCGTCTACCATTTTCAAGCCATTACGATCGATCCGAATTCCTATGCGCAGATCGAAGCGCTGTTCCTCGCCGAGGGCGCGACGATGAACATCGCCAACGTGACGCCCACCTTACTGACGGGCATCAATCTCGTCGCGATCGGCATCGGCTGCTGCATCGTCGGCGATTATGCGGCATGCATCACGCGGAACGACGTCACCTACCGGGATCTGGCGGGCGGCAAGCTGGTGAAAAGGCTCGCGATAGTGACGCAGAAAAATCCCTTTTCGAATTTGGTGAACCGCTTCGTCCAATTGGCCGTCGACGCGATCGCCTCGTAGAGCAATCTGCGCTAGATCGGCATCGTCGTTGCCGCCCCGAGCCTGACCGGGGGAAGCAATCCAGAGCTACTGGCGCCGGGCCTGGATTGCCTCGCGCTACGTCTCGCAATGACGGTAAAGCTGAATGAACGCACGATGCGCTGGCGTGGCATATCATGCCGTCGGCCGCGCCTGTCATGGCTCGCGCCGCGTCGCGTCTCGCAGACGCCGCCAGCGCCGCACACGCCTTGCAACGGTACGCGCGCTAGTTCCGGAGCCAGGGATTGTCTTCGTCGGGTTTCAGCTCCGGGCCGTGCGTTTCGAGCGTGTAGAGGCGGAGCCGGTGCGCGTCGGGATCGTCGAACACGATGAGCCACGCCTGGATCGCGGCGATCTCGCCAGAATGCGCGATCGCCAGCGCATCGAGATGCTGCGACCAGCGCCCGAGCATCGCCCGATCCGCGACCGCGATCGTGAACGGATCGAAGCCGCGCTGGCGCTCGGCATGTTCGGGATTGAGCCGCAGTTCGAGCTTGGTGCCGAGGCCCGGCACGTCGCAGATGTAGGCGTAGAGCGCGCCGGTATCCGCGCGCCGGTGGTCGGCTTCGGGAATGCGCCGCGCGCCGAACACGCGGGCGTAGAAATCCAGCGAGCGATCGAGATCGCTTACGGGCATCTTGACATGATGGATGCCGGCGAGCGCCGGCAGCGCCGCATCCGCCGTCACGCCGCCACCTCCGTGTCCTGGATGACGATCTCGAGCACGCCGACCTGCTCGATCTCGGCGCGGATCGTGTCGCCGGGCTTAAGCCAGCGATTGCCGTGCACCCCCGCCGATCCGGAGGGTGAACCGGTGAAACAGATGTCGCCGGGATTGAGCGTGATATATTCACTGATCTCGGACAGGATCTCGTCGCATTTGTAGAGCATCTCGGACGTCCGCGCATCGATCATCGGCTCGCCGTTGACCGCAAGCTGGACGCGCAGATCGTTGACGTCCGACACGAATTCGGCGGGCATGATGCCGGGGCCGCACGGCGCCATCGTGTCTTGCGCCTTGCCGCGCACCAGATCGACGTGCAGTTCGTTGTCGACCGGGATCAGATCGCGGCACGAAAGGTCCAGCCCGATCGCGTAGCCGGCGATACCCGCCGCGGCCTCCTCGCGCGAGGCATGGCGCAGCCGCTTGCCGACGACGATCGCAAGCTCGCATTCCCAGTCGAACTGCTTGGTCGAGCGCGGGATCTGCACCGTCTTGCCGGGCCCGACCAGCGTCGTCATCGGCGGGCGGATGAAGAAGGGCATGACCGCCCATTTCTCCACCCTCAGCCCCATTTCCTTGAGATGCCCCGAATAGTTGGCGCCGACCGCGAGCAGCGCGTCGGGATAGAGGATCGGCGCGAGAATGCGCGCGCCGGTCACCGCCTGGTCCTCGGTCGCGGCCGCCGCCAGCGCCTTGAGCCTCGGCAACATCGTCGGCCATTCGCGCAGCAGCGACAGGGTGCTCACGCCGGCGAGCGCAGTGTCGAGAACACCCACCGGATAGGTGCGCTCCGCGACGACGATCGCGGCTTCGGGCCCGTTCCCGATCTCGATCGTGGACAGCAGGAATTTGGTCATCGTCGTGATCCTTGTTCGAGGAGGGAACGCGAACGCGGTTATGGTTTCAGGAAATTATGCGTGACCAGATCGCTGACGTCTTTCAGCCGGCCGCCGAAGATCGCCTTCGCCGAATAGAGTGCGGTGCCGAACACCTGCGAGCTCGCGACGTGCGGCGGTATCACCAGCTCGAAGCGATCGGTGACGACGTCGAGCAGCGCCGGCCCCGGCTCGGCCAGCCACGCCTGCACCGCCGCGTCCAGATCGGCGGCACGCTCGACCCGCCGCCCCCACAGACCCATCGCCTCGGCGACGCGTCCGAAATCGGGGTTCTTCAGATCGGTGAAGCTGTCGAGCAGCCCCTCGACCTTCTGTTCGACCTCGACGAACGCCAGCGAGCCGTTGTTGAACACCGCGACCTTGATCGGCAGGTTCTCCTGTACCGCGGTCAGCAGGTCGCCGAACAACATCGTGATGCCGCCGTCGCCCGAAAGCGATATCACCTGCCGCCCGGGCTGCGCGGCGCACGCACCGAGCGCCTGCGGCATCGCGTTGGCCATCGTGCCGTGCGTCAGGCTGATGATCGTGCGGTTGCGCCCCGTCGCGGGGACGTGCCGGAGCAGCCAGACCATCGGCGATCCGCCGTCCGCTGTCAGCACCGCATCGGGTTGCGCGTGGCGGGCGATGAGCTCGGTCAGATATTGCGGATGGATCGGGCCGTCGCCGGGGACGGCACGCGCATCGAGATCGCGATAGGCCTTGTCGCGCAACGTGCGGAGGTCGGCGAGGAACGAGCCGTCCGCGCGCGGCTCGACGAGCGGAAGCAAGGCGTCGAGCGTGCTCGCGATGTCGCCGACCGCACCGATGTCGATCGGATGGCGGCGCCCGAGATGCGTACCGTCGAGGTCGATCTGGATGATCGTCGCTTTCTCGGGATAGAATTGCCGCCACGCGAAATCGCACCCGAGCAGCAGCAGCGTGTCGCACGACATCAGCGCGTGATAGCCGCTCTCGACGCCGAACACGCCCGTCATCCCGACCGCGTTCGGATTGTCGTATTCGAGGAAATCCTTGGCGCGCGACGTATAGGCGACGGGCGCATTCAGCCTCGCCGCCAGCGCCACCACCTGGTCGTGCGCATGCTCGCATCCCGAGCCGCCATAGATCGCGATCTTGCCCGGCCGATTGAGCGCGTCCGCGATCGCCTGCAGCTCGCGATCGTTGGGGCGCGTCACCGGCGCGGTGCGGTGGACCGCGAAGGCGGGCTGGTCGGGCGCCGCCGCGCTCGCGACGTCGGCGGGCACGACGAGGACCGCGACGCCGCGCTTGGTCAGCGCCGCCTGCGCCGCCGCCATCGCGACGCGCCGTGCATTGGCGGGCGTTCGGATCTCCTCGCAGAAGACGCTCGACGACGCGTAGACCGACTTGAAATCGACCTCCTGCGGAAAATCGAACCCGATCTCGTCGCGCACGATCTGGCTGGCGATCAGCACGACCGGGCAGCGGCTGCGATGCGCGTCGAACAGCCCGTTGATGAAGTGCAGGCTGCCCGGCCCGCACGATCCCGCGCACAGCGCCAGCTCTCCCGTGAGCATCGCGTCCGCGCCGGCGGCGAAACCGCCCGCTTCCTCGTGCCGCACGTGCACGAAGCGGATGTCGCTCTTGCGAATGGCGTCGGTAACGTAGTTCAGCGTGTCGCCGGGCACGCCATAGCAGCGGCGGGCACCCGCATCGGCCAGTACCGCGATGATGGCCTCGGCGACGGTCTGACGCATCTGATCGCTCCACGTATCTAAGGATATCTTGGCAGGCCGGAGCGCTCGAACGCGGCCGGTATGGCGCCGCCCGGCAGCTTAACCAGCAGAGCGGGGTTGGTATCCCTCGCGACCGACAAAATTGTATGGCTCCCTACATATTTTTCGATTGTGAGCGAATCCGGGTCGAACGGGATGCCCCCGCGCGCTCGGACGACCGACCCGGCCGACGCTCGACTCGAGGCCGACAGCGAGCGCTAAAGCTCGCTGATGGGCAGCGCGGTCGTGGATTTGATTTCGGACAACGCGACCATCGAATTGATCTCCTGGACGCCCGGAACCTGAGACAGCTTGTCGAAGAAGAAGCGTTCGTAGGACTCGATGTCCTTGGCGACGATGCGCAACATGAAGTCGACCGGCCCCATCAGCACGAAGCAGTCCAGAACCTCCGGGAAGTTGCGGATGGCTTCCGAGAATTCGGTGAGATTGGACCGCCCGTGCGCGGTCAGCTTCACCTGCGCGAAAATCTGGGCGTTCAGGCCGATCTTGCGCCGATCGAGCAGGCTGACCTGGGCACGGATGTAGCCGTCTTTCTTGAGCCGTTGGACCCGCCTCCAGCACGGCGCTTCGGAAAGGCCGATCTCCGCCGCCATCTCGGCATTGGATCGTGACGAATCGACCTGGAGGATAGCCAAGAGCTTTCGCTCGAAGTCATCGAGAGCAGCCGGCATGGAATTACCCGATCCTGTTGAGTTTCGGCAAGGATCTTGCGGACGTATCACGACCAGCACCGAAACGCGCAATTTTTTCCAGGACCCACCCTGTTATCTTTCCGGCGCAAGGGAGATATCGGATGGTTCAGGACGCTTCGTTCACGACGGATTTCCAGGAACGGCTGCACGTCGTCGACGACGCCGAAACCGGCGTGCGCGGGATCATCGCGATCCATTCCACCGCATTGGGGCCGGCGGCGGGCGGCTGCCGGTTCTGGCACTATGACAGTCACGCGGCGCTGACCGCGGACGCGGTCCGCCTCGCGCGCGGCATGAGCTACAAAAATGCGATGGCCGGGCTGCCGTTCGGCGGCGGCAAGGCGGTCTTGCAAAAGCCCATCGGCGATTTTGACCGCAGGGCCGTGTTCCAGATCTTCGCCGATGCGATTGCGGCGCTCGACGGCGAGTACATCACCGCCGAGGACGTCGGCACCAATGTCGCCGATATGAAGACGGTTCGCGAGCGGACATCCTATGTCGCGGGCCTTGACGCCGAGCCGGGCAAGGCTGGCGGAGACCCCTCGCCCTGGACGTCGCTCGGCGTCTTCGAGTCGATGAAGGCGGCGGCGGGCATCACGTTTCGATCCGATCTGGCGGGATCGACGGTGGCGGTTCAGGGGATCGGCAACGTCGGCCTGGGCCTGTGTCGGCTGCTCAGGGAAGCCGGGGCAAAGCTGATCGTCGCGGATATCGACGACGACCGCGTGGCGGCACTGGCCCATGAGCTGGGCGCCGCCGTCGTCGGGGTGCATGATATCTTCAAGGTCGGTGCCGACATCTTCGCACCATGCGCGTTGGGCGGGATCCTCGATCACCGGACCATCCCGCAGCTCAAGGCGAAGCTCGTATGCGGCGGCGCCAACAACCAGCTCGCCACCGAAGCCGACGGCGAACTGCTCGTCGATCGCGGCATCGTCTATGCGCCCGACTATGTCGTCAATGCAGGCGGGATCATCAACGTCTCTGCGGAATATCTTGGTGAGACGACGGAGCAGGTGCGCGAGCGCGTGCTGGCGATCGCCCCTCGCCTCGCGACCGTCCTTCGACAGGCCGAGCGCGACGGCAAACCCGCCAATGTCGTCGCCGACACGCTCGCCCGGCAGATCATCACTGATGGCGGAATGAAAGCTGCGGCCTGATGGCGACCGCTTGTCGGTTCGAGATCGAGGCCCTGGCGGACGCGCAGACGCTGCCGAGACTGGTCGATCATTTTGCCCGGCTCGGGCTGACGCCGACGTTCGTTCGGGCGGAAGTGAGCGGCTCGACGATGTGGATCGAAATCGAGCAACCCGATCTCGATGGCAAACGATCGTTATCCATCGCCGAGCAGATGCGGGCGTCGATCCTCGTCGAGCAGGTCGTCGTGCAAAACACCGCGCCGCCGCTCGGCGGCTGCGCCCGCTTCAGATATTGACGCCGGAGGTGACCGGCGACCCCGCCGATGTGATGGTGCGGATTCACGGTCACCACGACGCTGCGGTCGGGCCGTGGGCACCGGCATTGGACGAGAAACCGGCGATTAGTGGGACCGGCCGACATTCTGGAGCATCGTGCGTTGGGTCAGCTCCACCGTCATTGCGAGACGCGCAGCGGAGAGGCAAGTCAAGCTAAGTACTCCGTAGCTCTGGATTGCTTCCCCAGGGTCGGGCCAGGGTCGCAATGACGGTGCCGATCTAGCGTAGCCTGCTCTAGCGGAATAGATGCCGGCCTTTTTCGCGGAAGTCCGATCGGAGGAAATCGAGCAGCATGCGCGTGCGTTTTAAACCGTTGGTTTCTTCGTGCGAGACGATCCACAATTCGCCCTTGTCCGAAAGCTCGATGGGCATTTCTACCAGCTCGGAATATCGATCGCGATAGAAGGTCGGCAGGTGCGCGATGCCCATGCCCGCGCGCACTGCCGACAGATAGATCGAAATCGAGCTCGTGCGCAGCTTGATGCGGTCGAGCGCGCGGGCGTCCTGCATCAGAGACGTGTTCCAACGCTGGATCTCGTGCGTGTCGTACTGCAGGAAGAAATGCCGATCGACCGCCGCTACGGACTGCAGCATCCCGAATTCGCGGACATAGCCTTCGCTGGCGAAGAGCATGAAACTCACCGATCCGATCCGGCTTCCCACCAGACGGGGCTCGGTCGGCCGGCGCCATCCGATCGCGACGTCGGTGCCGCTCGTCAGCAGATCATATTCGCCGTGGCTCGGGATCAGTTCCAGGCTGATCTCCGGGTTGATCCTGCAGAATTCGGCAAGGCGGGCGGTCAGCCAGAGCGACGCCAGCCCCTCGGTGACCGAGAGCTTCACCGTACCGCTGGAGCGCACATCGAGCCCCCGCACGCGATCGTTGACCTCCTGGGTGAGCCGTTCGATGGCGATGGCGCGGTCGTAGATTTCGGTGCCGGGCTCGGTGAGCTTGAACTCCTGGCCGAAGCGTTCGAGCAATTTGGTCCCGAGCGACTCCTCCATACGGCGGAAGCGACGCGCCACCGTCGTCTGGTTGGTCTTCAAAATGCGGGCGGCCCCCTGGAAATGGCCCCCGCGCACGACGGCCAGGAACAGCCGGAGATCATCCCACCCCTTGATTCCATATTCGGACGCGAGGGCGACTTTTCGTGTGTCAGTCATCCATTCGACAACCATTCGCGTTGGCAGCCGGTCGTCACGGCGCGTGGGCGACGACCCTATCGGCGGTCACCGGCTCGATCAACCGTCTCGATCCGCCGGCAGGCCAGCAGTGAACACAGGCTGACCGCGCCCGCGAACATGACGTAATAGCTCGGTGCCAGGGAAGACCCCGTCCATCCTATCAGCAGGACGAAGATCAACTGCGCGAAGCCGCCGCCCGTCATCACGGCGAGATTGTAGGAGACGGCCACGCCGAACGATCGGCTGCGCGTCTCGAACAAATTGGTCAGGATCGCGGGCAGCGCCCCCAGATAGAGCGCGGAGACGATCGACAGGGCGAACTGACCCAGCAGGATCGATCTCTCGTCCGCTCCCACGACGATCGCCGCGAAGACCGGATAGGCGACGACGACCAGCAGGGCCGTCGCGAGCAGGCCGAGGCGGAGCGCGCCGATGCGATCGGCGACGAGCCCGGCCAGGGGAGCGCCTACGAACAGGGTCGCGCCGGACACCAGCGCCGTCGCGTAGGCGATGGCCGGATCGGCATGAAGCACCGTCTGCGCGAAGCTGGGCATGTAGATGAGGAAATAGATGGTCACGGTGCACGCCAGCACCGCCCCCGCCCCGATCACGCATCGCGCCGCAAGGCCTGCCGATCGCGCAGGCGCGGCCATCGACCCCTGCGACTCCACCGCCAGGAATTCGAGCGTCTCGTCGACGTTCCGGCGAATGAAATAGGCCACCGGCCCGACGAGGGCGCCGATCAGGAAGGGCACCCGCCAGCCCCATAGCATCATATCCGCGGCGGACAGGCTTTTGCTGAGAACCATGCCGATCAGAGCGGCGAAAACCATCCCCAGCCCCTGGCTTGCGAACTGCCAGCTCGAGTAGAACGCCCGGCGTCCGGGCGATTGCTCGGCCAGATACGTCGTCGCGCTGCCGAATTCCCCGCCTGCGGAGAAACCCTGCACGAGACGTGCGACGAGCAGGGCTATCGGGGCCGCTATGCCGATCGCGGAATAGGGAGGAAGGCAGGCGATCGCCACCGTGCCGACGCACATGAGCGCGCTGGCATAGACGAGCGCGGCGCGCCTGCCCGATCCGTCGGCGATCCTGCCCAGCACCACCGCGCCGAGCGGCCGGGCGACGAACGACAGGCCGAACGTACCGTACGCGAGGAGCAGCGAACTCGCGGTGCTGGACGACGGGAAGAAATTGGCCGCGATCGCCTTCACGAAATAGGCGTAAACCAGGATATCGAACCATTCGAGCGTATTGCCGACGATAGCGGCGCCGACGTTGCGCACGCGGGGCGAAAGCGACGTCATGCGATCACCGCGGGCTGGCACATCGTCGCAAACAGCGTGTCCATGAACAGCATGCATTTCTCGATTTCGCCGATCTCGATGAACTCGTCGGCCTGGTGCGCCTGATCGATCGATCCCGGGCCGCAGATCACCGTCGAGAAGCCGGCTTCCTGGAACTGGCCCGCTTCGGCACCGAACGACGCGGCGATCGCATCCGCATTGTCGCCGCCGATCAGGCGAACGAGACCCTCCGCCCGGCCGTCCAAGACGCGTGCCAACGGCGGGACGGCGGCCAGTGGCTCGAACGTGATCGTCGCCGCGGGGAACGCCCTGCGGATCGCCTCGATCTCGGCGAGGAAAGGCTTGAGCAATTCGTTCGGATCATGGTCGGGCAGGCATCGCAGATCGAAGACGAAACTCGCTTCCGCCGCCAGGATGTTCGCCGCCGTGCCGCCCTTCATCACGCCGATGGTCAGCGTCGTGAACGGGGGCTGGAAATCGGGATTGCGCGCCTCGTCTGCCTTCAGCGTCTCGGCGATCCCGAGCAGATGGTTCATGAGCGGGATCGCGATGGCATTGGCGGAGAGGCCGAGATGCGCCGCGCTGGAATGCGCCGGGACGCCGGTGACACGCACCCCGTAGATGTTCACGCTCTTGTGGCTCGCGATGATGCGCATCAGCGACGGCTCGCCGACGATCGTCGTTGCCGGAAGCAGGATGCTGGAATGGATGCGCTCGATCAGCCGCGGCGCGCCCAGGCAGCCGACCTCCTCGTCGTAACTGAAAGCCAGGTGGACCGGCCGTTCGAGCGCATCGAGCGTGGCGAATTCAAGCGCGGCGAGGCTGCAGGCGATGAACGCCTTCATGTCCGCCGCGCCGCGGCCGTACAGCCGGTCCCCGCGGCGCGTGAGCTCGAACGGGTCGCTCGTCCACTGCTGATCCGCGACCGGAACCACGTCGGTATGACCCGAGAGGATCACGCCCTCGGACCGGGCCGGGCCTATGGTAGCGAACAGATTGGCCTTCTGGCCGGTGTCGTCCAGCAACAGCTCGGCCGTGATGCCATGTCCGGCCAGCAGCGCCTCGACATAGCGCATGAGCGCGAGGTTGCTTTTGCTCGACACCGTATCGAATGCGACGAGATCGCTGAGGATGTCGATGGCGCGCGATGCGGCATCGAAAGCACGGACGTTTGTCGACACGGTAATGGATCTCCTGCGGGATTGCGCGACGGCGGCAGCAGCGGTGCGCATCCGTCAATGTTCGTCTTGAGAGGGAAGCGGCGAAACCGTTCGGACGAAGGCCGGCCTGCCGTCCGCGCCCGGATGGTAGCCGGAAATCGCGTCGGGCGCCTTATGGCCATCGACCCACGCCTGGACGGGCTGAGCGGCGAGCGCCGCAACCGACGACGCCGACACTATCGACAGCAGGCCCAGCACGCGGGCGACGGGTCCACTCGCACGTTTGATCGTCGGTGCTTCGGTCATGTCGTTCCCCTTGATATCGATCGGGAGCACTCGCCGGTTTTAGCCGGTCGAAATCGTCCTGCCGCTGTCACTAAGGAGACATCAAACGTGCCCGCCGCCCATCTGCGTTTTCGCATTCCGGGTTGATCGGATTGCACGTGCCTATTTCGCTCGCGGCGACTTCGGATGCGGCAGCCGCCAACGGGGCGCTGCGTCGGTCGGATTGACTGAATGACCGTGATCCCTCACTTTATGCCAATGGTCAGGACAATCGGCATCTTCCTTTACGATCGGTTCCAGTTGCTCGATGCGGCGGGGCCGATCACGGTGTTCGAACTCGCCGAAGAAATGGTGCCCGGCACCTACCGCCTTTCGATCCTGTCGATCGGAGGCTGCTCGATCGGCAGTTCCTCCGGCCTCGTGATCGACAGCGCGATCGCCGACGACGCAGATCAGCCCGATACGTTGATCGTCGTCGGCGGTCAGGGCGGGCCGCAGGCCGAACAATGCGCGGCGAGCATGGCCTATCTACGCGACCGCGCGGAGGACGTCAGGCGACTGTGCAGCGTGTGCTCGGGCGCCTTCATGCTGGCGACCGCGGGTCTGCTCGACGGGCGACGCGTGACCACGCACTGGCGGCTGGCAGAGGCGTTCCAGAAGCGCTTTCCCAAGACCAAGGTCGAGGTCGATCGCATCCACGTGCGCGACGGCAGGATCTGGACGTCGGCCGGGGTCAGCGCGGGCATCGACATGGCGCTGGCGCTGATCGCCGAGGATCTGGGCGACGATGTCGCTCGCCGCGTGGCGCAGGAAATGGTCGTCTACTACCGGCGACCCGGTGGGCAATCGCAATTCTCCGCCCTCGCCAATCTGGGCGGCGAGGCGAGCGCCTTCTCGGCCCTGCTGGATTGGATGCGAAGCCATCTATCGGAGCGCCTGTCGGTCGAGCAATTGGCCGACCGGATGGCGATGAGCCCCCGGAACTTCTCGCGCGCCTTCGCGCGTACCATCGGGGTGAGCCCCGCCAAGGCCGTGGAGCGGTTGCGCTTGGAAGCCGCACGCGAACGCGTCGAGAATTCGCACGAGTCGATCAAGCACATCGCGGCCGCCAGCGGATTCCAGGATCTCGAGCGAATGCGCCGCTCCTTCATCCGCGCGTTCGGACAACCTCCACAGGGGCTGAGACGCGCGCGTATTCCCGATCGAAGCCGGGATATCGCGACGGAACGCGAGATGGACAGCGCTACCTAGAGCGTCTCGCCGCCGCCATTGGTCCACGGCATGCGGTGATGATCGCCGGCGCGGGGGAGCTTCACGCGGCGCGCTGGGGTCGGCCGCGCGGCGGCGCCTGCATCACCGCCAGCATCGCGGCGAAATCCTCGTTGATCGGCCGGTCGTCCGCGTAGATCGGGATCGCCTCGCGGATCTGCCGCCGCGTCGCATCGGTACGCGGCGCGCGTGCGGCATCGCCGCCCTGCAGGTCGTAGGACTGCGCCGCGCAGAGCAATTCGATCGCGAGCAACTGCGCGAGATTGTCGAGGATCGCCAGCACCTTGCCCGCTGCCGGCGTGGCGTGCGCGAGCACATCCTCCTGCAGCCCCGAGGTCACCCCGCCGTCGAGGCTGGCGGGCGACGCCAGGCGGCGGTTCTCCGCGACCAGCGAGGCTGCGACATAGTGCGCGATCATGAACCCCGAGCAGACGCCGCCGTCGACCGCGAGGAACGCCGGCAGGCCGCTGACCAGGGGATTGACCAGCCGATCGATCCGCCGCTCCGCCATCATCGCGAGATGCGCGACCGCAAGCGCGAGATGGTCCATCGCCAGCGCGAGCGCGACGCCGACCGCCTGCGCACCCATCAGCACGCGCGGCGCGTCGATGGTGCCGGACAACGCGGGATTGTCTGTGGTGCTGGCGAGTTCGCGCGCGATCACCGCCTCGACGTCGCCGAGCATGTCGCGCACCGCGCCGTGGAGCTGCGGGATCGCGCGCAGGCTGAGCGGATCCTGCGTCGCCGAGCCCGCGCGGCGTGCGAGCAGCGCGCTGCCGTCGAGATAGGCGCGCATCGTCCCGCCGGTTCGCGCGATCCCCGCCGACGGCCGCAACGCCAGGCTGTCGGCATCGAACGCGTCCTTCTGGCAGCCGAGATTCTCGTAGCTCATCGCCGCCGCCGCATCCGCCCAGTCGAGCAACGCTTCGGTCCGGTCGAGCGCGAGGCAGGCGAGCCCGGTCGCGCACGGCGTGCCGCCGACCAGGCTCAGCCCTTCCTTCGCGTGCAGCACGAACGGGGCGCGGCCGATCAGCGCCATCGCCCCAGCACCGGTCAGCGTCTCGCCGCGATGAAGCGCGCGCCCCGATCCGATCAGCACCAGCGCGATCGCGGCGCCGTGGCTGAGATAGCCGACCGACCCGCGCGACGGCACGATCGGCAGGCAATCCGCGGCGAGCAGCGCGCACAACGCCTCGACCAGCGCCGGGCGGATGCCCGATGCGCCGTGCAGGAAATTGCCGATCTGCGCCGCCATGATCGCGCGCGTCTCGATCGCGCCGAGCGGCGCGCCGATGCCGCTCGCATGACTCATCACGATGTTGCGCGATAGCGCGCCGTGCCGCTCGGCACCGACGATCCTGTCGCACAGCGCGCCGACGCCGGTGGTGATGCCGTAGGCGGGCGCATCCCGCGCGGCGACGACCTCGAGCAGCGCACAGGACCGGGCCAGCCGGTCTCTCGCGTGCGCCGACGGCACCGGTGCGGCGCCCTTCGCGATCGCAACGATCTCGCGCCACGTCGCGGGGCCATCGAGCGTGATCGTCTCGGCGCCGCCGCCCGTCATGCGACCTTCTCCCCGTGCGATCGCCGGGAACATTCCGGCAGCGGACCTCCGCGTCGAGGATGGGGCATCGCCCAGCGCGCGCGGCGCGCGACCGAACGCTCGTGGCTCGAAGACCAAGGGTTCGCGGCCATTTATATCGGGCTACCCTTCTCTGGTCATCGATCCGGAAGCATCTGCGGTCGTGCCATAGGTTCCGCTTATGGTCGTCATAATAAAACCGACTTCGCAGCGCAGCATGGACCAGACGAAAGCAGTGCGATACCACATCGGAACGATACCAGCCGCACAAGCGGCGAGTCGGCGGGGGCCGACAAGTCGCTAGATTGCTGATCTGTCTCTTCCGGGGGGAAAAAGATGAAATCGCGGTATCTGATGTCGTGCGCGTGTGTTGCGCTTCTTGGCAGCGGCAGCGCCGTTGCTGCCGCGGCAGACACCCCGGCCGCGCCGAGCGTCGATGCGACCACGCCCTACCCCGGCGACATCATCGTTACCGCGACACGCCGCAACGAAAGCCTGCAGAAGGTGCCGCTCACCATCCAGGCTTTTTCGGGCAAGTCGCTGTCCGACCTCAACGTCGTCAACTTCACCGATCTGTTGAAGTATACGCCCAACGTCACCTACGGAAACAACGGCCCCGGCGCGGGCGCGATCTTCCTGCGCGGCCTTTCGACGGGGTTCTCGGGCTCGCAATCCTCCGCGACGACGGGCTATTTCCCCAACGTGGCGCTGTATCTCGACGACCAGTCGATGCAGTTTCCGGGCCGCAACGCCGACGTCTACATGGCCGACATGGAGCGCGTCGAGGTGCTCGAAGGTCCGCAGGGCACGCTGTTCGGCGGCGGCGCGGAGGCGGGCGCGGTACGCTACATCACCAACAAGCCCAATCTCGAGAAGTTCGAGGGGCATTTCGAAGGCAGCGCGGGCGGCACCGTGGGCGGCGCGCCCAACGGATCGTTCAACGCCTCGATCAACATCCCGATCATCCAGGATCGGCTCGCGGTCCGCGCGGTGATCTACGACGATCACCGCGGCGGCTATATCGACAACGTCAAGGGCACCTTCACCCGGTCGGACGTCGATCACTATAATTACTATTTCAACAATGGCGGCCACGCGCTGCCGCCCGCGCAGCAGGATAGCCTGGGCCAGTACAACAACAACGCGCTGGCGAAGAAGAACTTCAACCCGGTCGACTACACCGGCGGGCGCATCTCGGCGAAGCTGCAGATCGCCGACGACTGGGATGCGCTGGTGTCCGAAAGCTATCAGAAGCTCGACGCGAAGGGCACGTTCAACACGCAGCCGTTCAGCGACGATTTCCAGCCGTTGAAGGCGCTGCAGACGACGGTGTTCGAACCCAGCTACAACAAGGACAGCTACACCAACACCGCCTGGACGCTCAACGGCAAGGTCGGCGACTTCCTCAAGCTGGTCTACACCGGCGCCTATATGTCGCGCCATCTCGAGACGCAGCAGGATTACACCAACTATTCGCGTGCGTTCGGCGAATATTACCAGTGCACCGGCGGCGGGCTGCCGTGGGACACCGGCGGCACGCCGCATTGCTACGCACCCTATTCCTACTGGCATGACAAGGTACGCAACACGCACCTGACCAACGAATTCCGCGTGTCGACGCCCGACGACAAGCGGATCCGCGTGATCGCGGGCGCCTATTACGAGAAGTTCCGCATCTACGACAATATGAACTTCAACTATAAGACGATCCCGGCCTGCACGCCCGCCTTCCTCGCGAGCAACACGACCTGCGTCGGCCTGGTCACGACCGATCCTGCCTCGACCGCCAACCACCCCGGCGTGCAGGCGAGCGACACCGCGTTCGGCGAGGATACGCAGCGCGGCTACGATCAATACGCCTTCTTCGGCTCGGCGGATTTCGACATATTGCCCAACCTGACGCTGTCGGGCGGCACGCGCTATTATCACTACAAGGAATTCGAGACCGGATCGCAATACGAGACGTCGGGCGTCGCCTGCGCGCAGGTGCTGGTCTGCTCCTCGACGGGTCCGGGCGACGTCAACATCGACGCGAAGGGCGACAGGGTCGTCTACAAGGGCTTCCGCAGCCGCGCGACGCTGACCTGGAAGCCATCGAGCACCACTACCACCTACGCGACGTTCAGCCAGGGCTTCCGCCCCGGCGGGTTCAACCGCACCGACAAGCTGATCCTGCCCGACATCAACGGCGTCGCGCAGCTCAACCGCCCGAACGGCTACAAGCCCGATACGCTCACCAACTACGAGATCGGCCTCAAGACCGATCTCTTCGATCACACCGTGCAGCTCAATCTTTCGGCCTATTACATGGTCTGGAAGAATGTGCAGATCGGCTTCTTCAACCCCGCCGGCGGCTTCGGCAACACCGCCTACGTCACCAACGGCGCCAATTTCCACGTCAAGGGGATCGAGGCGCAGCTCGTGGCGCGGCCCTATCGCGGCGTCAGCATCCAGGGCGGTGCGACCTACAACGACAGCAAGCAGGTCAACTCGCCGTGCCTCGTCTCGGATCAGGCGGCATCGGTCAATTTCGGCCAGTGCATCACCTCGCGGCTCTCGGGCGGCGTGCTGGTGCCCGTGACCGCGCCGTTCGGCGATAAGGGCTCCAGCCTGCCCTACGCACCGCATTTCCAGGCGGATCTTCGCCTGCGCTACGATTGGGCGGGCCCCGCCGAGCTCAATTACTGGGCGTCGGGCGGCGTCTCCTACACGGGCGCGACGTACAACCAGCCGTCGACCTATCCGTCGGGCGAAGGCGTGATCGTCCCCGGCACCACGCTGCTGCGTTACCGGATGCCCGGCTATGCGCAGGTCGATGCGCAGATCGGGATCAAGCGCGACAAGTGGAGCGCGTCGATCTTCGGCGAGAACCTGTTCGACAGCCACGCCAGCACCTTCACCTCGTCGGTGCAGTTCATCAAATCCGAGGTCGTGCTGCGGCCGACGACCTACGGCATGAAGCTCACCTTCGATTTCTGATCGCAGGCGGCGCGCGAGACCGATCGCGGGCCGATAGCCACTGGATCGCGGCGGGCGGCTCCTCCAGGATGACGCCCGTCGCTTCCTCCGGCCCGGATGCCCCACGATGACTACGCAGACCCAGGTCCGCCAAGCGGTGTCGCTCGAGCAGCAGATCGCGCGGCTGCGCCGGCTGGAGGGCGCTGGGCGGCACGACGAGGTGCTGGCGGAACTGCGCGGTCCGCTTGCGGACTTTCCCGAGAACCGCGATCTGCTGCTGCTCGCCGCGACCAGCCGGCGCCACCTCAAGCGGATCGACGAGTCGCTGGCGACGCTGGACAAGCTGGGCGCGCTCCACCCGTCGTTCAGCCTGATGCATCAGGAGCGCGGCCTCTGCCATGTCGCGCGCAAGGATGCGCCGGCGGCGATCGATGCGCTGCTGCGCGCGGTCAACATCAATCCCGCGCTGCCGATGAGCTGGCGGATGCTCGAGGGCGTCTATCGGCTGACCGGCGACACCGACAAGGCGGCGATGGCAGCGAGGCACGGCGCGGTGCTCGCCGCGCTGCCGCCCGAGGTGGTGACCGCCACGTCGCTGTACTCGGACGGCGACCTGATGCCCGCCGAACGGATCGTGCGCGCCTATCTGCTGCGACACGGCAATCATCCCGAGGCGATGCGGCTGCTCGCCAAGATCGGCATGGCGCACGACATCCTCGACGACGCCGAGGCGCTGCTCGCGGCGGTGGTGACGATCGCGCCCGATCACGACGCGGCGCGCTACGACTATGCGCGCTGTCTGGTGTCGCGGCACAAATATGCCGAGGCGCGCGCGCAGCTCGGGCTCCTGCTCGCGACCGATCCGCATCATTCGGATTATCGCTCGCTCGCCGCCACCACCGCGGTCGGCCTGGGCGAGCACGACGTGGCGATCGCGCTGTACCGCGCCATGCTCGCCGAGACGCCCGACGCGCCCGACGTGCAGCTCTGGCTCGGCCACGCGCTCAAGACGATCGGGCAATTGCCGCAGGCGATCGACGCCTACCGCGCCGCCGCGGCCGCGCGCCCCGACTTCGGCGACGCCTATTGGAGCCTCGCCAACCTCAAGACCTACCGCTTCACCGACGACGAGATCGCGCGGATGCGAACCGAAGAGTCCGGGTCGCGGATCGCCCCCGAGGATCGCCAGCATCTCTGCTTCGCGCTGGGCAAGGCGCTCGAGGATCGCGGCGAGACCGCCGAATCCTGGCGATATTACGAGCGCGGCAACGCCTCGAAGCGCGCCGACAGCCGCTATCGCCCCGAGGTGATCGAGACCAACACCGCCAGGCAGATCGCCACCTGCACCCCCGCCTTCTTCGCGGCGCGTGCCGGCTGGGGCGATCCCAGCCCCGATCCGATCTTCATCCTCGGCCTGCCGCGATCGGGCTCGACGCTGCTCGAACAGATTTTGGCGTCGCATTCGCAGGTCGAGGGGACGCAGGAGCTGCCCGACATCCAGCGCATCGTGCAGGGCCTGCAGGACCGCGAACCCGATCTCGACGATCCGCGCTATCCCGGCATCCTCGCCGACATGACCGAGGCGCAGTTCCGCGCGCTGGGCGAAACCTACATGGCGGACACGCGCGTCTACCGCACGGGCAAACCGTATTTCATCGACAAGATGCCGAACAATTTCCGCCATGTCGGGCTGATCCACCTGATCCTGCCCAACGCGAAGATCATCGACGCGCGGCGCGAGCCGATGTCGTGCTGCTTCAGCAACCTCAAGCAGGCGTTCGCCAACGGCCAGGAATTCTCCTATGGGATCGATGACATCGCGCGCTACTACCGCACCTATCTCGATCTCATGCGGCACTGGGACGGCGCGCTGCCCGGCCGCGTGCTGCGCGTCCAGCACGAGGACGTGATCGACGATCTCGAAGCCAGCGTGCACCGCATCCTCGATCATGTCGGCCTCGCCTTCGAACCCGGCTGCGTCGAATATCACAAGAGCAGGCGCAGCGTCCGCACGCCGAGCTCCGAACAGGTCCGCCAGCCGATCTTCCGCGACGGTCTCGACCAGTGGCGGAAATACGAGCCGTGGCTCGGGCCTTTACGCGACGCGCTCGGCGACGCGGTGGAGAAGTATCTGAATTAGCACTGTGGTCCCCCTCCCCATCAAAGATGGGGAGGATATTCGATCGATCAGGGCCGCTT